>JAFZKA010000004.1 GCA_017551925.1 Bacteroidaceae bacterium
CACTTAGTTAATTAGAAAGAGAATGGAAGTAATCAATGCAATAGGCCGTAGAAAACGCGCCGTGGCACGTGTCTTCGTTTCTGAAGGAACTGGTAAGATTACCATCAACAAGAGAGATCTCGCTGTTTATTTCCCGTCTTCACTGCTTCAGTACGTAGTTCTCCAGCCTCTTAAGAAACTTGAGGTTGCTGAGAAGTATGATATCAAGGTGAATCTGGACGGTGGCGGTTACAATGGCCAGGCTAATGCCCTGCGTCTTGCTATCGCTCGCGCTCTCGTTAAGATCAATCCTGATGACAAGAAGGCTCTTCGTTCAGAAGGCTTCCTGACCCGCGATTCCCGCTCTGTTGAGCGTAAAAAGCCCGGTCAGCCCAAGGCACGTCGCAGATTCCAGTTCAGCAAGCGTTAAGCTCTGGATATATTTCCACGCCTGTACATTATATATACAGGCCTCTGGCAATCTGTGTTTAGTATCTAAACTGTCGGGATCTGTCGCGTAAAGGACAGCTACCCGATAGTTGATTTAAAAAAGAATGTAAACAAACTATCAAAACAATTTATGTCAAGAACAAATTTTGAACAGCTTCTCGAAGCTGGTTGCCATTTTGGCCACCTTCGCCGTAAATGGAATCCCGCTATGGCTCCTTATATCTTCATGGAGCGCAATGGCATTCATATCATCGATCTTAACCAGACTGTAGCCGCTATTGATCAGGCTGCTGAGGTTCTCAAACGTATGGCCCGTGACGGCAAGAAGATCCTTTTTGTAGGTACCAAGAAACAGCTCAAGGAGCTTGTTGCCCAGAAGGTATCAACCGTTGGTATGCCTTACGTTATTGAGCGCTGGCCCGGTGGTATGCTGACCAACTTCCCCACCATCCGCAAGGCTGTAAAGAAGATGGCTACCATCGATAAGCTGACCAATGACGGTACATATTCAAACCTCTCAAAGCGTGAGATCCTTCAGATTACACGTCAGCGCGCCAAGCTGGAGAAGAACCTTGGTTCTATTGCTGACCTGTCACGTCTGCCGGCTGCTCTGTTCGTAATTGACGTGCTCAAGGAGAACATCGCCGTTCGTGAGGCTAACCGTCTGGGTATCCCCGTATTCGCTATCGTTGATACCAACAGTGATCCTTCAAATATTGACTACGTAATTCCTGCAAATGATGACGCTACCAAGTCAGTTGACGCTATCCTGACCGCTTGCTGCGATGCTATCGCTGAGGGTCTTGCCGAGCGTAAGGCTGAGAAGGGTGATGAGGCCGCTGCCGATGATGAGGAGAAGGCCGAGAAGCCCCGCAAGGAGCGTATCCGCAAGGTTGCCCGCAAGTCAGATTCATTGGATGAGGCTCCTGCAGAGGAGGCTGCCGAAGAGGCACCTGCTGCTGAGGAGGCACCTGCTGCCGAGGCTCCCGCTGAGGAGGCACCTGCCAAGCCAAAGCGCACCCGTAAGGCTGCTGCTCCCAAGGATGAGAAGGAGGCTGAGGCTTAATTTTATAACCACTTAAATTTAAAGAAAATGGCTGTAACACTTGATGATATTAAAGCCCTGCGCACCAAGACCGGTGCCGGTATGTCAGATTGCAAGAAGGCTCTTACTGAGGCTGAAGGCGATTTTGAGAAGGCTATTGAGATAATCCGCAAGAAGGGTCTGGCAGTTGCTGCAAAGCGTTCTGACCGTGAGGCTTCGGAGGGTTGTGTACTGGTTAAGGTTGACGGTAACTTTGGTGCTATCATCGCCCTGAAGTGCGAGACCGACTTTGTTGCCAACAACAAAGATTTCATTGCTCTGACTCAGAGCATTCTGGATGCTGCTGTTGCTGCTAAGGCCAAGTCACTTGATGAGGTTAAGGCTCTGCCTTTTGAGGGCAAGACCGTAGCTGATCTTGTTCTGGAGCGCACCGGTATCGTTGGTGAGAAACTTGAGCTTGATGGTTACAACTACATTGAGGCTCCTGAGATTGCTTCTTACAACCATCAGGGTAAGAACTTCCTCTGCTGCCTGGTTGCCTTCAACAAGGAGGTATCAGACAAGGAGTATGTTCATGAGATCGCTCTTCAGGTTGCCGCTCAGAATCCTATCGCTGTAAAGCCTGAGGAGGTTCCCGCTGACATCGTTGCCCGTGAAAAGGAAATCGCTGCTGACAAGGCACGTGAGGAGGGCAAGCCCGAGAACATGATTGAGCGCATTGCTGAGGGTCGTATGAAGAAGTTCTATGATGAGAGTTGCCTCCTGAACCAGAAGTACATCGTTGACGAGAAGAAGACTGTTGCCGAGTACCTCAAGGCTCTGGACAAGGACCTCACAGTAACTGCATTCCGTCGCTTTACTTTGAAGTCTGAATAATTCGGATTCCAAGGTAAAACTTTGACATTCATATTTATAACAAGGGACTCAATTCGGGTCCCTTGTTTTTAAATAATACCATCTGATAATCTGAACCATAATTATTTAAACTCTAATGCTGACAAATGAAAAAATCTGTTTTACTTGCTCCTGCAATTGGGGATATTGCAGTTTTGCTCCTCTTTGCGTCAATGCTTGTTTCAAACACTCTTCACGGTGATCAGGTCTCGGCGCAACTCTTCAATCCGGTTTTTGTTATTGTTGCGGGGTATTATTTAGTCCGTCTGGTCATCTTGTTCAGGGTGAACTTTATCCACTCTGTAATAATTGCCCTAATTCAGATTCTGGCAATATTTGAGGCCGCAAAAGGATTTCTGCAGATAATAGGGTTGCTGCATTCAAACAATTCATTGTTTATCTGTACCGGTTCATTTGATAATCCCGGCCCTTATGGCGGTTTTCTGGCTGTATGTTGTTCAGTCTCACTTTTCGGATTGCTTGATTCCCGATACAGAACGGGTGCAAGTGCCATAAACAGGTTGTTGGCATATGTGTCAATATTGATGTGCTCCATTGTTTTGCCTTCAACGCAGAGCAGGGCCGCATTGCTGGCTCTTATGTGTAGCGGTGCTGCTTTTGTATTGGCGAATGGTAGAACGCGCTCATACTTGAGAAAGTACTGGAAACTGTTGCTGATGCTCATTCTGGTTGCTTTTGCTGTGATATTCATGTTCAAAAGGCAGTCTGCAAGCGGCCGTCTTTTCATTAATAAGATGAACCTTAGGACAATGGTTGACAACAGGATGCATGGGGTTGGAATGGGGCACTTTCCAAACGCCTACGGTAATACCCAGATGGCATATTTCAAAGAGAGGATAGGTTTTGCTCAGGGAGAACTGGTTTATGACCGTTCAGATAAGGAAAGACAGACAGCCGATACTCCCAATGCTCCGTTCAATGAATATCTTAGAATTGGAATTGAGTTCGGTCTCTGTTCAATGGTGCTGTTTCTGTTGGTATGCTTATTCTCACTGTACCATTTGTATTTAAAGGGTTCCCCTTTGTTGTATTGTCTGGTTTCAATGTTAGTTTTCGCCCTGTTCTCTTATCCATTCTCACAATGGCAGTTCTTGACTTTGTTGGTAATCTGCATTGCGTATTCGGCATCGGAACAGAAAACTGACAGGGCTTTATTATGCAGAGTGGGGATGCCGCTTGTGCTGTCGGTGATATTTATTTGCCTGACAATACCAAGACTTGGGCGGATGCGTGAATGTCAGAAAGGTCAGGCAGACTGGGAGAAACAGCGATTTCTGTATGAGGGCAAACAGTATGAAAACTACGGTTATTGCTGCTCGCAACTCTATGAGAGTCAGAAATACAATTATGCTTTTCTGTACGAATACGCCTATTCCCTGTTTATGAACGGCATGTATTCTGAAAGCGAATCAATTGCAAAGCAGGGGCTCAAACTTAACTGCAACCCTTTGTTCTATTGTTTGCTTGGTGATCTGTATAAGGCTCAGGGCAGACTTGCAGATGCTGAGAGAGAATATCAGGATGCGTTTTATCTGCTGCCTGACAGACTCTATCCGCTTGGCAGACTTGCAACATTGTATCATGAAAGCGGTGACAGTGTCAGGTTCAGGAATATGGTTATGAGTATCAGGGAGTTTGAGCCAAGGGTGGAATCAGCCTCAACTCAGAGCATAAGGCGTATGGTCAATGAAATGGCTGAGCAGGATCACTTGGTTTGCGAATAGCCCATGCTGATAAGTTTTGCTTTGATCTTTTCGCGGAAATCACCCTGAATTATTATCTCACCGTCTTTGGCCGAGCCTCCGCAACCGCAGAATGTCTTTAGTGTGCGGGCAAGATTCTCCATATCGGCATCAGGACCCTGGAAACCGCTTATCACGGTTACGGTTTTGCCGCCGCGGCCGTTTTTCTCCATACGCAGACGCAGTTTCTGCTGTTGGGGCGGCAGGAGTTCCTGTTCAGGCTCCTGATCAGTGCAATAATTGTAATCAGGATTGGTGGAGTACATGACTCCAAGTCTGTCTTTCCAATCGTTATTATCTTTCTTTCCCATGTATTGTTCTGTTTGGTTGCAAAAGTACTAACTTTGTTTTGAATATAAACCAAGCGTGCCAACAGCCGGCCGCGTATCGGACAATTATAATATGAAAATCATCTGTGTTGGAATGAACTACTCCAGGCACAATAAAGAACTTGGGGAAACGTTATTAAAGCCGGAGAGTCCGGTTATATTTATGAAGCCTGATTCTTCAATCCTGAGGAACCGTCGGCCGTTTTTTCTGCCTGAACATTTGGGAAGGGTTGATTATGAAACGGAACTTGTGGTGAGAATTGACCGCCTGGGCAAGAGCATTCCGGCACGTTTTGCTGACAGATACTGGGATGCGGTGACGCTTGGCATTGACTTTACGGCACGTGACATGCAGAATGATTTCCGAAAGAAAGGGCTGCCGTGGGAGTTGTGCAAGGGTTTTGACCAGTCAGCGGTAGTGGGTGACTGGATTCCTAAGGAAAAGATAGGAGACTTGCAGGATGTGCATTTCCGTTTGGATATAGACGGCAGCACAGTACAGGAGGGACATACCGCTGATATGATATTCCCGGTGAGCCGGATAATTGAGTACGTGAGCGGTTTCTGCACGCTTAAGACCGGCGACCTGATTTTTACCGGCACGCCTGTCGGGGTAGGGCCGGTAAGCATAGGCCAGCATCTGCAAGGATTCCTTGAAGGAGAGAATGTGTTGGATTTTCATGTAAGATAAGACAGCATTGAGATTGAGAAAGCCAATTGTTCTATTTTTGCTTTCCCTGTGTCTGATGATTGATATTCAGGCGCAGAGAAGCGGCTTTATGAACTCCGGTTGGCAGGATGTGAAAATTGATTCTTTGCGTCCGCGATGCTCTTTCAGTATTCCGCTGGACGGATGCTGGAGTGATTCCGCATATTCTGTTGATATTGAATATCCTGAACTGACAGAGATTGATGAGAATGACCTGAAGCGTTGGAAAATGGATGTCTCTCAGATTCCGTCATGGCCCGGGATTGACACTTTTATCGGCGTATCTCACGGTAACGCAACTCTTGATATCTCATTTATACCTTTGCTCAGACGTGACGGCAAACTCTATGCCATAGAGTCTTTCAAGTATGTGATTGGTGCTGACAGGGTTGCGTTAAGAGCACCCACCAGAACCGGTTCTGCACCGCGTTACACTGATAATTCAGTCTTGTCAAGCGGCCGGTGGGTAAAGATCAGGGTGGCGGAATCAGGTGTCTATAAACTTACTGACAGGTCTTTGCGCTCAATGGGTTTCAATGACCCCGCAAAAGTCAGGCTGTTCGGTTACGGCGGAGCGGTATTGCCTGAGACAGATTTGCAGAATATTGCTGATGATTTACCTGAGCAGCCGTTATGGCGTGCCGACGGATATATGTTGTTCTATGCCGATGGGCCTGTAAGTTGGAATCGTACTGCCAAGGGCTACACGCATCAGGTCAATACATATTCAGACTGGGGCTACTATTTCCTGACGGACCGTGTTGACAGTACTTCGGTTTCATTCGGCCAGGTTGATGCCGATACCTTGCCGGGCCGTCTGATTGAATCGTATCCTGACTTTGCGGTCTATGATCCCGATGAGTTCAGTTGGTACCGTTCAGGCAGGCGCTTTTTTGAATCATATGATTATTCATCGGGCAACAGCCGTTCCTATAAATTCAGTCTGAATGGAATAAATCCTGACAGTGTGAATGTAACCGTTGCTTTTTCTGCATCGGCCCCGGCACAGAGTAAACTGAACGTATATGTAAACGGAAACCAAACAGGTACCATGTATATCGGAGGCGTAAGCGGAAATGATGTGGCGTCAATAAAGGAACAGACATTTGTGAGCCGCAAGCAGTTTGCCGATGAAACTACGGTACGTTTGGTACATGAGATTCCGGCCGGAGCATCGGGACATCTGGATTTCATAAGGCTGAATTTTCAGAGAAAACTTGCCATGTACGGTTCCGGTATGGTATTCCGCACAGGCCGTAATGTTTACTCCTCAAGTTTCAGTATATCAGGTTCAAGTGCCGATGTGGTAGTGTGGAACCGCTCGTCAGACGGCAGGTGGTTCATTGTTCCCTCTGCTTTTGATGAAGGAATTACCACCACAATGTCCGCATCATTCAAGGCCGATGACCTGTTCGTGGCGGTCAACCCACACGGATCTTTCCCTGAACCGCAGGTGGTGGGTGAGTTGCAGAACCAGAATCTGCACGGACTGGACTCTCTGGATATGGTGATAGTTGTGCCTGCATCGGGCAAACTTATTGCACAGGCGGAGCGTCTGGCGGCAGCACACCGCACTTATGACAGTCTCAGTGTGGCGGTAGTCAGGGCAGACATGGTCTATAACGAGTTTTCATCGGGTACTCCTGATGCAACAGCCTTGCGCCGTTTCATGAAAATGCTTTATGACCGCGGTGCCGATGGGCTTGCTCCAAGTTATCTGCTGCTTATGGGTAACGGAGCGTGGGACAACCGCATGCATACCGTAGAATGGAAAAGCCAGAATCCTGACGACTACCTGCTGTGTTATGAATCATACAATTCAACCAGCCATACCGAATCATATGTAATGGAGGATTATTTCGGACTTCTTGATGATTCTGAGGGCAAGAACCTGATGTCAGAAAAGGTTGACCTTGGTGTTGGGCGTATCCCGGCAACATCGGCGGCTGAGGCAAAGGGAAAGGTGGACCAGTTGATTGATTACATTACAGGCAAATACAGGGGACCGTGGAACAACAAGATACTGGTTCTTGGTGATGACGGTGACAACAATATCCATATGAGGGATGCCGATGAGGTGGCCGGTGTATATGAGAGCGTTGTTCCTGCGGTTAACGTACGCAAGATATTCTGGGATGCTTTCAACATGGAGGTGACCGCATCATACAACAGTTATCCTTCAATACGCAAACTGCTGTTGGAGCAGTTGGCCGACGGGGCGCTGATTGTAAACTATTCAGGCCACGGAAGCACAGAGGTCATTTCACATGAACTGGTAATGAACAAGGGTGATATGAATGAACTGCGTTCAAATCATCCGGCATTCTGGATAACCGCTTCATGTGACATTGCGCCGTTTGATTCACCTGTTGAGAGCCTGGGAATGAACCTGTTCAGTAACAGCCAGGGAGGTGCCATAGGCATGCTGTCAACAACCCGCACTGTATATGCGAGTCTGAACATAAACATTAACCGTGCATTCTCAAAATACGTTCTGGCATGTTCTGCCAATGGTGTCCGTTACTCGGTTGGCGATGCTCTGCGTCTGGCCAAGAATGATCTGGTAACGACTGGCGGAGATACAGACCTGTCAGCAAACAAACTGCATTATGTTTTGTTGGGTGACCCTGCCTTGCGTCTTGCTTTGCCCCGTATGACCGCGGTCGTGGATTCGCTGATTGATATGTCGGGCAACAAGACCACCACGGCTAAGGCCGGTGACGTGATAAAGGTGTGCGGCCATATTGAGAACGGCGGCCTCAAGGAGAGCGGATTCAACGGAATCATTTCAGGTACTGTTTTTGACAATGAACGGCTTATTACCTGTTTCAACAACCTTAATACTGCCGATGAACCTTTCCAGTTTGTATATCGTGACAGAACCCTGTATAACGGAAAGGACTCTGTCAGGAACGGAGAGTACTGTTTTACATTCCCGGTTCCGCTTGACATAAACTATTCAGGTGATGAAGGCCGGATAGTGCTGTTTGCATATGCAAATAATGACTCACGCACGGCAAACGGTTCTTTCTCTGACTTTACGGTCGGAGGTACTTATCCCGGACTCGGAACAGATTCCATAGGCCCTGAAATCAGACTGTACCTCAATACACCGTCATTCCAGTATGGTGAGAGCGTAAACAGCACTCCAACGCTTATGGTGGAGTTGCGTGACAGTTCCGGTCTGAATACATCGGGCAACGGATTGGGTCATGACATTCTGCTTGTGATAGACAATAATCCCAACTGGACATGGACACTCAACAGCAGTTTCGTGCAGACCAACGGTGACTACACCAAGGGAACGTTGTCATTCTGCATACCTGAGTTGCCTGAGGGCAAGCATACGCTTATGCTCCGTGCATGGGATATGATGAACAATTCCACAACGGTATATCTTGGCTTTAAGGTTGTTGATGATCTGGAACCCCAGTTTACGGTTGATGTCACCAAGAGTCCTGCCAAGGAGAGCACCTCATTTGTCATAACGCATGACCGTCCGGGACAGCAGGCCAATGTGACTGTACAGGTGTCAGATATGACCGGAATGCTGCAGTGGAGTACATCGGTCAGTGATACGGGACAGAACGGGGTGACTGTCATTCCGTGGAACCTGCACGGCAGTTCCGGACATCGCATGCAGCCGGGATTGTATCTGGTCAAGGCTATGGTTGGTACGGCCGACGGGGCAAGTGCTGCGTCATCGTGCAAACTGGTAATTGTGGGAAAATAAAAACAATAAATGAACTGTTTTGCAGTTTATAATATTATGATGAGACGCTTTTTTATAAAGATATCTGTACTGACAGCCGCCGGATTGATGCTGGTGGCACAGTCTGCTTTTGCACAAACTGAAAAAAACATATTCAATCCGGTTTATACAGGTGTAACATCACTTTCAATTGCTCCTGATTCAAGGGCCGGTGCTCTTGGCGATGTGGGTTGTGCTACTGACCCCTATCTGGATAACAACAGCCAATACTGGAATCCTTCAAAATATCCTTTTACAAACAGTCAGGCGGGTGTTTCACTCTGTTACACACCTTGGTTGCGCAAACTGGTGAGTGACATTGACCTGGCAAATCTTACGGGATTCTATAAATTGGATGACTATTCGGCTCTGAGTGCATCACTCACGTATTTTTCACTTGGTGACGTATATGTGATTGACGGATCGGGCGTGGGAACAAGCAATATCATTATCCATCCGTATGAGATGGCCATTGATTTTGACTATTCACGCAAACTCTCTGAACATTTCTCTGCTGCCGTAGGTATGCGTTTCATATACTCAGATCTGCAGTACAATTATGAGGATGACGTATTTCCGGGCAAGGCTTTCTCAGCCGATATCTCCATGTTCTATCAGAATTACGTCGGCATAGGGCGCAGGGACTGTCTGCTCGGCTTGGGACTGAATGCATCAAACATCGGTAGCAAGATCTCATATGACGGTGGTCAGACCAATGAGTTCATACCGACCAACCTGCGTCTGGGTGCCTCTCTGACAGTACCTATTGACGAGTATAACTCATTCTCAATCAGTGCCGATGCAAACAAACTGATGGTTCCCACCAAGCCTACCTACAACCAGTTCATGAGTGAGGTCTATCCCGGTGAGGATCCCAAGGATCTGAGTTATACATCAGATTATGTTCAGTGGGTTGCCGGAACAGGATACAATGAAATGTCTCCCATTGCCGGAATATTCAAGTCATTCAGTGATGCTCCCGGCGGTTTTGAGGAGGAACTGCGTGAGATATACTGGGGTGTTGGTGCCGAGTACAATTACAATGACCAGTTCTTTCTGCGCGGAGGTTATCACTATGAGAACGAGTACAAGGGTAACCGCAAATACTTTACCGTAGGTGCCGGTTTCCGCATGAGCGTATTTTCACTTGATGCAGCATATCTTATCTCAACGGCTCAGAGCAATCCTCTGGACCAGACTTTGCGTTTCACCCTGTCATTTGATATGGATGGCATCAAACAGATTTTCGGCCGATGACTAACATACGCGTAGGATACGGATTTGACGTGCACCGCCTTGTTGAGGGGCGTGACCTCTGGATTGGCGGTATTAAGATTGAGCATACTCTTGGTCTGCTGGGCCACTCTGATGCCGATGTGCTGATTCATGCAATCTGCGATGCCCTGCTGGGGGCTGCCACCTTGCGTGACATTGGTTACAACTTTCCGGATACTGACATACAGTACAAGGATATTGACAGCAAGATTCTGCTTAAGCGTACTGTTGACCTGTTGGCGTCCAAGGGATGGCAGGTGGTGAATGTTGATGCCACCGTCTGCGCTGAGCGGCCTAAACTGAATCCGCATATTCCTGAAATGCAACGCGTCATGGCTCAGGTTATGGGCATTGACCCTGATCGGATTTCAATTAAAGCCACTACTACTGAGAAACTGGGCTTTACCGGCCGCGAAGAGGGCATATCTGCCCATGCTGTCGCTCTTATAGAGAAAAATATTTAGTTTCTGCTTATACCGGATAACGGGTGCAAGGGAGCCGACGTTACGTGGCTACTCCGAACCTTTCCGGACCCTAAACGGCGAACTCCTCCATCATAGCCACCTATGGTGTCTATTCGTCGTCAGACAAGCGCCGTTTTTAACGGGATCCTCCCAAGGTTCTGCGCTTTACGCCACTTCACTGATGCTCCCTTGCACCCGTTATCCGGTATAAAGGGTCTTTTCTGCAATGGTGTGAGCGACAGACGGGGGGACCAAGTGGTCGATAGGGGCTCCCTGCTTTACCAGATTGCGGATCTCTGTTGATGAGATGTTTATCAGCGGGCAGTCTAATACAGTGGCTTTTGGGGTAATGCCGGTGATGTCGTAACCTTGGCGGGGATAGACTATTATGGGGTAGTTTTCAAGAATGTAATCTGAATCACGCCAGTTGCTGAATTTGGCCCAGTTGTCTGCACCTATGGTGAGTATGAACTTGCGGTCGGGGTAGTCAGCACTGATGTGGCGCAGGGTGTTGGCGGTGTATGAAGGTTTGGGCAGATGCATCTCATAGTCTGAAACGGTGAGTCCTTCAATTCCCTCAACAGCGTTGACAGCCATCTCTAATCTCAGATTGTCATCAAGCAGGTCGTTGTCTTTTTTCCAGGGGTTGCAGGGGGTGACCAGAAGCCATACTTCATCGGCAAGGCCCTGTTCCAACACGCTTTTGGCAATGGTCAGATGGCCATTGTGCAGAGGGTCAAACGTGCCCCCGAATAGTGCTGTCCTGATGAGTGCCGGCATGGAAAAAGGTTGTCAGATTTGCAGGAATGATTTGATGGTGGAGAGAGCCTTCTGCTGGGCCTCTTCAAGATTGTCATTTACAATTACCACGTCAAACTTGGGGGCAAAAGTAAGTTCAAAACCGGCCTTGGCAACGCGCTTGGCAATCATTTCAGGGCTGTCAGTCCCGCGGGCAACAAGGCGGCGCTCCAGTTCCTGGACCGATGGGGGCTGGATGAACATTGAAAGGGCCTCACTGCCAAAGTATTTCTTTATGTTGCAGCCGCCGGCCACATCAACGTCAAACACCACGTTCATGCCTTCATTCAGGCGCTTTTCAACCTGTTCCTTGAGCGTGCCGTAAAAACAGCCGGGATAGACCTCCTCATACTCAAGGAACTCATTGTTTGCAATGCGTTGGCGGAACTCATCGGCGCTCAAAAAGAAGTATTCAACGCCGTTCTTTTCAGTTCCGCGCGGAGCGCGGCTGGTGGCCGATATTGAGAACACCATCTTGAGTTCAGGGTGCTGCAGCAGCCAGTTTACGATGGTTGACTTGCCTGAGCCTGACGGGGCTGAGAATATGAGACACTTGCCCTTCATATCACATTACATTGAGGACTTGTTCCTTAATCTGCTCCAACTCATCTTTCATGCGGACAACAATGTTCTGCATCTCTGCCTGGTTGCTCTTACTGCCCAGGGTGTTGATCTCGCGCCCCATCTCCTGTGCAATGAATCCCAGTTTCTTGCCCTGTCCGTGACCCTCTTCAAGAGTCTTGATAAAGTAGTCCAGATGGTTTGAGAGGCGCTGTTTCTCCTCACTGATATCAAGTTTCTCAATATAGAAAATCATCTCCTGCTCAAAGCGGTTCTCATCATAGTTCTTGCCAACGGCATCAAGCATTGAGGCGCGCATACGCTCTTTAATCTTGACCACGCGGTCTTTCTCGTATGGCTCAACAGATGCAAGCAGGGCCGATATGTTGGAAATCTTCTCGCGGAACTTCTTTTCAAGTGCGGCACCCTCAACTTTGCGGTATTCAACAAGAGCATTGATGGCCTGGTCAACAGCTTTTGATACGGCAGCCCACTCTTCATCACTTACCTCTTCCTGCTGGTTGGTGCTGAGTACTTCTGGCATACGCAGAATGACAGGGAACAAATCAGTAGGCATGGGTGCACCGGTTTCAGTCGCAACTGCCTTGATCTGCTCAAGATAACTTTTGAAAATAGGTACGTTTATGGCCTGTGCGCCCGATGTGGCGGCGGTATCAATATAGAGTGAAAAATCCACCTTGCCGCGTTCCAGAGCAGCAGTGATGCGTGAACGAATATCGAGTTCCTTGTCGCGATAGGCGGGTATGATCTTGGTTGATATATCCATTGCCTTGCTGTTGAGCGACTTGATTTCAACTATCACTTTTCTGTTTCCGGTTTCAGCCGTAGCCTTGCCGTAACCTGTCATTGACTGAATCATATTATCCGATAAATTTGGGTGCAAAATTAGTGAATTCCCACAAATTATCATATATTCGCAATCTGACCATTAACAAACCATTAATAGAGAAGGATTATGAAAAAGAAATTCATCTGCACCGTATGCGGATACGTACATGAAGGAGACGAGGCACCCGAGCGCTGCCCACAGTGTAAAGCACCCAGAGAGAAATTCAAGGAGGTAGTTGAGAACGGCGAGGCATTGCAGTTTGCCTGCGAGCATATTCTTGGAGACGGCCAAGTCGGTTCTGCCGAGATGGTTAATGACCTGCGCATGCAGTTCAACGGAGAGTGCTCTGAGGTGGGCATGTATCTGGCTATGAGCCGCCAGGCTGACCGCGAGGGTTATCCTGAGGTTGCCGAGGCTTTCAAGCGCTATGCGTTTGAGGAGGCTGAGCATGCTGCCAAGTTTGCAGAGTTGCTGGGTGAGGTTGTTTGGGATACCAAGACCAATCTTAAGAAACGTATGGAGGCTGAGCATGGAGCATGCGCCGGAAAACTGGCGATTGCCAAGACTGCCAAGGCCCAGAACTGGGATGCTATCCACGATACCGTTCATGAGATGGCCAAGGATGAGGCCCGTCACGGCAAGGGATTCGAGGCTCTCTACAAGCGCTATTTCGGCAAGTAAATACTGAAAATTGTACCAAATCAGGCTAAAGGCCGTATCGGGGCAGAAAATAGACCCTGATACGGCCTTTTCCTTTGGAAAAATATCCTTATTTTTGCAAGTTAATAGGTAGCAAAGACGGGATGAGTGTAATTCTGCACATAGAATCAGCCACCGAAGGTTGTTCGGTAGCGGTGAGTGATGAAGGTCAGTTGGTGTTTGACAAGGCCGACCGTGAGGGCCATAACAATGCCGTATCTTTGGGCGTGCTGGTTGATGAGGCCCTTTCACTGGTTGACAGCCGCGGGCTCAAACTTGATGCCGTGGCTGTGAGTGAGGGTCCCGGTTCATATACCGGACTGCGCATCGGCGTTTCAATGGCCAAGGGCGTCTGTTACGGGCGTGGGCTCAAACTGATATCGGTTTCAACGCTGAAACTGCTTTGCGTGCAGCCTCTTTTGAGCCTTGAACTGCCCGATGATGCTTTGCTCTGTCCTATGATTGATGCCCGCCGCATGGAGGTATATTCTGCCATCTATGACCGCGCCCTCAATGAGGTGCGTGAAATAAGGGCTGACATCGTCACAGAAGATACTTACCGCGAGTATCTTGACAAACATCAGGTTTGGTTCATGGGTAACGGTGCCGCCAAGTGCAAGGATACAATCAATCATCCGAATGCGCATTTTCTGGATGACATAAACCCTGAGGCCCGCTGGATGTTCCCGCTGGCAGAACAGGCGTTCAACCGTGAGGAGTTCCGTGACGTGGCCTACTTTGAACCCTATTATCTGAAAGATTTCATTGCTGTTAAACCTAAAAAACTGGTTTGATGAACTATAATACCCAACGAGAGAAAATGCCTATGCCCGAGTACGGACGTGCCGTACAGGAGATGGTGGAGTACGCTGTGACAATCCCAGACCGTGAGGAACGTCAGCATTGTGCCAATACAATCATCAACATCATGGGCAGTATGTTCCCTACATTGCGTGACGTACCTGATTTTCAGGGCAAGTTGTGGGATCATCTGGCATTCATGTCGGACTATAAACTGGATATAGACTATCCGTGCGAGATAACGCGTCTGGAGAAAACCCAGCAGAAACCGGATCATATTGACTATCCGGCAGGTGACATACGCTACCGTCATTACGGTCATATTGTCCCGTCACTGATAAAGGTTGCGGTTGATATGCCCGAAGGCCCCGAGCGCAGCCAGTTGGTACGCCTGCTTGCAGTGCAGATGAAAAAGGACCTTATGACCTGGAACAAGGAACTTGTCAGTGACGAGCGCATAGCCGCCGATATAGACTATTTCTCACATGGCCGCATAACCCTTCAGCAGGGTGATCTTGATGTAACTTTTGCACAGGCCCCGCCGCAGCAGCGTGGTCAGCAGCACGGAAAGAAAAAGAACAAACGCAGATATTGAAAATATGCCGTCATTTCTGATAGAGGGAGGCCGCAGTCTCAAAGGAACTATTCGTCCGCAGGGTGCCAAGAATGAGGTGCTCCAGATTCTTTGTGCCGTACTGCTTACCGCCGAAGAGGTGACGGTAAGCAACGTTCCTGACATACTGGATGTAAGGAACCTGATAGATATGCTGGGCCAGTTGGGTGTCAAGGTCAATAATACCGCCCCCGGATGCTGGTCATTCAAGGCAGAGACCATAGACCGTAACTATGCTGAGAGCATGGATTTTGTAACACGCAGCGCCGGATTGCGCGGTTCTGTCATGCTGCTCGGTCCGCTGTTGGCCCGCTTGGGTCATGCCACCGTGAGCAAACCCGGAGGCGACAAGATTGGCCGCCGCCGTGTGGATACACACATCAAGGGTTTCCAGGCACTGGGCGCAACATTTACCCTGAATGAGGCACGCGGTTATTATGAACTCAGGGCTGATTGCCTGCGCGGCAATTACATGCTGCTTGATGAGGCATCGGTTACAGGTACCGCCAATATCATTATGGCAGCCGTAATGGCTCAGGGTGATACTGTAATCTACAATGCCGCCTGTGAACCGTATGTGCAGCAACTCTGCCGTATGCTGGTACGCATGGGTGCCCGCATTGAGGGCATAGGCAGCAACCGTCTTACCATTCACGGAGTAAAGGAACTGCACGGCACCAAACACAAGGTTCTGCCCGATATGATTGAGGTGGGCAGTTTCATAGGAATGGCCGCCATGACCGCCAGCGAGATAACCATCAAGGATGTATCGTACCAGAACCTGGGTATCATACCTGAGAGTTTTGCGCGTCTTGGCATCAAGATGGAGCAGCGTGTTGATGACATATACATTCCTGCACAGGAGCATTATCAGATAGATTCATTCATTGACGGTTCCATAATGACACTGGCCGATGCTCCATGGCCGGGACTTACCCCGGACCTCTTGAGCGTACTGCTGGTTACAGCCACTCAGGCCAAGGGCAGCGTGCTTATACATCAGAAAATGTTTGAGAGCCGCCTGTTCTTTGTTGACAACCTGATAGACATGGGTGCACAGGTGATACTGTGTGATCCGCACCGTGTGGTGGTGATAGGTCATGACCGTCAGTTCCCGTTGCAGGCCCGCCGTATGTCATCGCCCGATATACGTGCCGGTATTGCGCTGCTGATAGCAGCCATGAGCGCAAACGGAACCAGCCGCATTGACAACATCGGTCAGATTGACCGCGGTTATCAGGATATAGACGGCCGTCTGAATGCGCTTGGAGCAAAGATAACAAGAGTGGAGTGATATGATAGAACTGAGTGAGGTACAGAGAATAGGCACTATAGTCAAACCGCACGGAGTGGGCGGCGAGATGGCTGTTACCGTGCCCGCTTCACTCAATTGGACTGATGATATTGACTGTCTGGTATGCTCTATGGACGGCATTCTGGTGCCGTTCTGGCTGGAGTCAATCCGTGAAAAGAGCAGCACAACCATACTGGTCAAGTTTGAAGGCTATGATTCAGTTGAGGCCACGAGCCGCTTTATGGGCGTAACGGTATATATGCCCCTGCGTTTTATGGCAGAGACCGATGATGAGGTTCCGTCATGGAGTACATTCCTTGACTGGAAGATTGTTGATTCTGCAGCGGGGCCTCTCGGTTCCGTACATGCGGTTGATGACAGTACTCCCAATATACTGTTCCTGGTGCGTGACGGAGAGCGCGAGAGAATCATACCTGCCAATCCTGAATGGATTGTCAAGATTGACAGAAAGAACAGAACTTTGTTGTATAACCTGCCAGAGGGGCTTGCTGAATTGTAAGAGATATGAAGAGCATCCTTCAGAAACGTAAAGAGGTTGGCCGTAAGAGCCTTTTCCGCAGGTTCGTTTACCTATACAGGCTTACTGTGGTGAATGAGGACGAGCAGCGCCGGGTGTTCCGCATGAAAATATCGCACCTCATCCTGACTCTTGCCGTTATTGTTCTGATTGGACTAGGAGCATGGGGAGGTATAGAGATTTACAGACATTCTCCAAAACAGAAAGGCACAACCCTTGAGGATTACAGGATAAGGCAGGCAATTGTAAATGAGGCTCTCAGGATAGACTCACTTGAACAGGTCTTTGAAATGCAGAACCGTTACATAACCAGTCTTCAGGATATAATATCGGGCACAGTATCGCTTGATACCGTTTATTCCATTGATTCACTGACACGTCAGCGCAGCGAACAGATTATGGAGCACACTGAGCGTGAGGAGAATTTTATGCGTCAGTATGAGGAGGCTGAGAGATATAACATAACATCACAGTCGCAGACGGTAAACAATGATGTCCGCAGCATAAGTATGTTCCGTCCCACCGCAGGTCTTGTTTCACAAAGTTACAATGCATTGGAACAGCATCTGGGCGTGGATATAGCAGCCAGTCCCAATCAGAGCGTAGTATCAGTCCTTGACGGTACGGTTCTGCTGGCTACATATACTTCAGAGACGGGTTATACCATTTGTATTGCCCACCCGGGAGAACTGATATCCATTTACAAGCATTGTGAGTCTTTGCTCAAGAAATCAGGCGAACGGGTAAAACAGGGTGAGGTCATTGCCCTTGTGGGTCGTGAAAAAGACCACGCCCTGCAGGGATCTCATCTGCATTTTGAATTGTGGTATCAGGGGCAGCCCCTTGATCCTGAAAAATATATTTTGTTCCAGTGAAACAGATAGCAATTCTTGGTTCTACAGGTTCTATAGGAAGGCAGGCGCTTGATGTGATTGCTTCACATCCCGATGAATATGAGGTGTATGCATTGACCGCCAACAACAGTGTGGATTTGCTTATAGAACAGGCACTCAAGTTTAAGCCTGAGGCTGTTGTCATAGCCAATGAGGCGCATTATCCCAAACTGCGTGACGCATTGGCCGGCCAGCCCGTAAAGGTATATGCCGGTGCCGATGCTCTCAGTCAGGTAGTGCAGGCGGATCCTATTGACATTGTCCTTGCGTCAATGGTGGGATTCGCAGGATTGTGCCCTACGATTGAGGCTATAAAGGCAGGTAAGGTTATTGCTCTGGCAAACAAGGAGACAATGGTGGTGGCCGGTGAACTTGTTACCTCATTGGCTCTTCAGTATAAGACTCCCATTCTGCCTGTTGATTCGGAGCATTCGGCCATATTCCAGTGCCTTAGCGGTGAGACCATGAACCCGGTTGAGAAGATTCTGCTTACAGCCAGCGGTGGTCCTTTCCGTATTCTTGGCAAAGACCAACTCAAGACTGTTACCAAGGCTCAGGCGCTCAAGCATCCCAACTGGGATATGGGTGCCAAGATTACCATAGATTCTGCCTCAATGATGAACAAGGGCTTTGAGGTTATTGAGGCCAAATGGCTGTTCGGCGTACCTTACAGCAAGATACAGGTAGTGGTACATCCGCAGTCTGTAATCCATTCCATGGTTCAGTTTGCCGATGGTGCGGTGAAGGCCCAACTTGGCGCTCCTGACATGCGTCTGCCCATCCAGTATGCATTCTCATATCCGCGCCGTTTGCAGGCAGATTTTCCACGGGTTGACTTTACTACACTTGGTACACTCACGTTTGAGGAACCTGACACCGAGCGTTTCCGTAATCTGGCACTGGCTTACCTGGCCATTGAGCGCGGCGGTAACATGCCCTGCATACTGAATGCCGCCAATGAGGTCTGTGTGGCTGCGTTCCTGCATGACCGCATAGGATTCCTTGAGATGAGTGATGTGATTGCAGAGACTATGGAACGTGTTGCTTTCCGCAGTAAATCCACACTTGAAGAGTATATTGAGACCGATGCTGAAGCCCGCAGGGTAGCGGCATCACTGATTAAATGAACTTTTAAAACAAATTAGATATGTCATCATTCTGGATTCGCTTAATCCAACTTGTACTTTCTCTTACCATTCTTGTTGTTTTCCATGAATTCGGTCATTTCCTGTTTTCACGACTGTTTGGTGTAAGGGTGGATAAATTCTATGCTTTCTTTAATCCCCGTTTCTCAATTGTCAGGATTAAAAAGGTTAACGGCAAGATCCGTGTCAAATTCTTTGCCAAGAATGTTCCTGACAGTTATGAAGAGGAGAAACATTACAATTTTGAGGGTAAGGAGGAGATAACATACAAGCCCATTGACCTGGAGTCACTGCCTGCTGATGACTGGCGCCGTTCACCTGAGAACACGGAGTTCGGTGTGGGTTGGGTACCGTTTGGCGGATACTGCAAGATAGCCGGTATGATTGACGAGTCTATGGATATTGCCGCCATGAAACAGGAGCCCAAACCGTGGGAGTTCCGCACCAAATCATCATGGCAGCGTCTGCTCATTATGGTTGGCGGTGTGCTGTTCAACCTGATTCTGGCGTTCTTTGTCTATTCAATGGTATTGTTCAAGTGGGGTGACAGTTATATTCCGGCACAGGGCCTGAAACATGGCATGGAGTTCAATGAGCATGCAGAATCAATAGGATTCCGTGACGGTGATATCATAACCGCGACCGATGGCAAACCGACCTGTCAGTTTGACGGTGATTTGTACCGCGCAATAGCCAAGGCATCAAAAGTGACTGTGCTCCGTAACGGAAAGGAGACAGTGATTGACATGCCTGATGACCTGTCACTATTTGACTTTACCCGTGCTACTCCGTTTGTATCGATACTCAGTCCAATGGTTATTGACAGCGTTCTGACTGATCAGGGTACGAACGGTGCTTATGCAGCCGGCCTGATGGCAGGTGATACCATACTTGCCGTTAACGGTGAGTATGCAGCCACATGGACATCGTTCCAGACCATTCTGTCGGGATTGCGCACCAAGGCACAGGACAGTTATGTAAGCCGTGACCTCAAGATGGTGATTGGCCGCCCAGGTGCAGGCCGTGATACACTGACTGTGGTTGCTGATGATAATTTCAAGGTGGGCATTGTTCATTTTACTGATGAGTATGAGCCCGTATTTGTTGATTACGGTTTCTGGGCTTCAATCCCTGCCGGTATAAAGTACGGATGGAACACCCTGAAAGGTTATGTGGGTGATTTCCGTTACGTATTCACCAAGGAGGGTGCCAAGAGCCTGGGCGGATTCGGTACCATTGGCAGCATATTCCCTGAAAAATGGAACTGGCATGCATTCTGGCTCATGACCGCGTTCCTTTCAATCATTCTGGCATTCATGAACATTCTGCCTATCCCTGCACTTGACGGCGGTTACGTGCTGTTCCTGCTTGTTGAGGTGGTTACAGGCAAGAAACCCGGTGACAAGTTCCTTGAGGTGGCCAACACCATAGGTATGATAATCCTGTTCGGACTGCTCATTTTTGCCAATCTGAATGATATCATAAGACTGTTCTGATGGCTGTAAAACCCAGAGAGACATTCGGCAGCCGTATGGGCATGCTTCTGGCTATGGCCGGTTCGGCCATCGGCTTGGGCAACATATGGCGCTTTCCATATACTCTGGGCAAGAACGGCGGCGCTGCTTTCCTGCTGCTTTATGTCATCATGCTGGTGTTCATCTGTCTGCCGGTCATGATATCGGAGTATCTGATAGGCCGCAGGGGCGCATCAAATCCGTTCCGTACTTTTGATAAACTTGCTCCCGGCTCCAAGTGGCGGTGGATAGGTTTTATTGCCGTACTGGCATCGGGCTGCATACTCTCATTCTACTGCGTGGTGGGCGGCTGGTCAGTCAAGTACCTGGTTGATGCGGTGTCGGGCTCACTTATGTCATTTGGGGGTGATTATGCTGATTTCTTCGGGGCATTCATAAGCAATCCGTGGGAGCCGCTTACCTTTACGTTGATCTTTCTTGGCATTACAGGGCTTATTATAGCATTCGGCGTACGTAACGGAATAGAACGCATGTCAAAGATTATGATCAGTGTGCTGTTTGTAATCATTGTGCTTGTGGTGATACGTTCGCTCACGCTGCCGGGCGCATCGGCCGGATTGAGGTATATGTTTGTGCCTGACATGAGCAAGATTGACGCCAACACATGCGTAGCCGCCATGGGGCAGGCGTTCTTTTCACTCAGCATAGGTTGCGGCTGCATACTTACATACGCATCATACGTAAAAAAGGATGAGAACATTGCCGCTTCGGCCGCGTGGATATCATTCTTTGACACCGGATTTGCCGTGATAGCGGGATTGGCAATAATTCCGGCGGTCTATGCCATTGCGGCCATGAACGGTGTTGAGCCCGATGTCAATGCCGGCCCTGGTCTGGTGTTCATTACGCTTCCGGGCGTGTTCAGTTCCATGCCTCTGGGTAATGCTGCGGCCGTACTGTTCTTTCTGGCACTGTTGCTGGCTGCCATAACATCGGCCATATCGTTAATGGAGGTGCTGGCGGCATATATCATTGAGGAACTGCGCAAGTCACGTGCCATGGCCGTGATTATAAGTTTTGTGCTTTGCGGTGTGGTGGGTATGTTCTGCTCGCTCTCATTCGGCCCCCTTGACGGTTTCAAACTGTTTGGCTTGAGCGTGTTTGATTTCTTTGATTACATAACATCAAACATAATGCTGCCTGTGGGCGGTCTGTTCCTTGCACTGTTTGCAGGCTGGAGGCTGAAACGCGCCAATTTTATTGATGAACTTACCAACGGCGGCGCACTCAAAATGCCACGCTGGCTCAGCCTGACTATCTACTATCTGGTCAAATTCGTAGCACCGATAGCCATTTCAGTCATTTTCCTGAACTGCATTCTCAGTTGAATCATCCTTCATTTTTGAACGGATGAACATGAGGTGACGCTCAGCCTCGGCACGCAGATTCTTATGCTCTTCAAGAGCCAGAAGTATCTGTGACAGGTCATAAAGTTTTGCTATGGCGTAGCGGTCATCCTTGGTCATCTTAAGGTTGCGGTAAACCGGACGGCTGCTGTCAGGACCCGTTTGACGATATAATGTAAAGCGGATATCGGCATCCTTGTTGGCACTGATAAAAGCGGCTGCTCCGCCGTCATTTCCGTTTATGAAACTTACCCTTTCATAGCAAACATCCAGGTCTTTGAACTCATGACGGTCATTTGATACGGGAGTATCCACATATTTGTCATCGACACTAAGTTTCAGCCAGTCATGATGCAGATATGAACTGCCGCTGTAACTGGAAATGAGCGTCATCTTGCCCTGCTCATCAACCTGTGCACGAATATATGTGCGGTCAATATTACGTGTAGGTGCCTGGCTTTTTATTGTGTACAGACCTATGTCCTGATAACGCTCGTCTTTTTCAAATACATAGTCTCCTTTTATCTTTTCAAATGCGGCAGTTGCGGCCACAATCATGCTGTCCTCATATTCCAGGGCGCGCAGTTGCTCAGCCTCCTCAACCTGCTGCATGAGGCGAATGCCCTGCTTACGGGTCTCAAATGCTTTGGGATATAGAATCCTTATGCTGTCAATCTCCTGTTTTGCCAGATTGAAATTACCTATGCTGAATGCCTCTTTTGCATTGTCAAGATGCTTTGAGGCTTGCTTTTCAACATTCTCCTTGCATGATGTGGCCAAGGCAATAATTGCCATTATTATCAATGTTTTTCTCATACCGTATAATATCATGTTCATTGTCAACTGCAAAATTACTACTTTTGCATAATATATGAAGTTATTTACTGATGAGGAACTGGCCGTGCTGCTTGACCGCAAGGAGTTCAGGCTGCTGTCTCAGACTGCCGATAGTCTGGGA
Source organism: Bacteroidaceae bacterium (assembly GCA_017551925.1). Taxonomy (GTDB): domain Bacteria; phylum Bacteroidota; class Bacteroidia; order Bacteroidales; family Bacteroidaceae; genus Colenecus. The sequence goes on from JAFZKA010000004.1 coordinate 22,691, forward strand.
CTGGAGTGCTATGTGGTGGGAGGATATGTGCGTGACCTGTTTCTGGAGCGCCCCAGCAAGGATATTGATGTGGTTGTTGTAGGCAGCGGGCTTGAAATGGCCAAGGCTTACGGCAAGGCATTGGGACGCGGCGCACACGTGAGCCTGTTCAAGAATTTTGGCACGGCACAGGTCAAGAAGGGTGACCTTGAGGTGGAGTTTGTGGGAGCCCGCAAGGAGTCTTATCACCGCGACTCACGCAATCCCATTGTTGAGGACGGCACTCTTGAGGATGACCAGAACCGCCGTGACTTTACAATAAACGCCATGGCCATATGCCTTAACGGAGACCGTTTTGGTGAACTGGTTGATCCGTTTGGCGGCATTGATGATTTGCAGGACCGTGTAATACGCACTCCGCTTGACCCGGATATCACATTCAGCGATGACCCCCTGCGCATGATGCGTTGCATACGTTTTGCCACACAACTCAACTTTTACATTGAAGATGAGACTTTCAGTTCACTTGAAAAGAACCGTGAACGTATAGGCATAATATCAAAGGAACGTATAGCAGAGGAACTGAACAAGATACTGCTTGCCCCCATACCTTCAAAGGGTTTTATTGATCTGGACCGATGCGGCCTGCTTGAACTGATATTCCCTGAACTTACTGCTCTTGAGGGTGTGGAGACTGTGAACGGTCGCGGCCATAAGGATGTGTTCCTGCATACACTTGAGGTGCTTGACAATGTAGCCCGTAACAGTAATGACTTGTGGCTGCGCTGGGCCGCCCTGCTGCATGACATAGGCAAACCCCGCACCAAAAAATGGGAGCCTGAGCACGGCTGGACATTCTACAACCATAACTATGTGGGCATGAAAATGATTCCCGGCATATTTGAACGTATGAAACTGCCCAAGAATGAAAAGATGAAATACGTTCAAAAGATGGTTGAACTGCATATGCGCCCCATAGCCATTGTTGATGATGAGGTGACAGACTCTGCCGTACGCCGTCTGCTTTTTGATGCCGGTGATGACATTGATGACCTGATGACCCTGTGTGAGGCCGACATAACCTCAAAGAACGAGCAGAAAAAGAAACGCCATTTGGAGAATTTCAAACTGGTTCGGCAAAAGATGGTTGACCTTGAAGAGAGGGACAGGATACGCAATTTCCAGCCTCCTGTTGACGGATTGGAGATAATGCGCACATTCGGTCTGGAGCCTACCGCCATTGTGGGTGAACTGAAAGCCGCTATAAAGGATGCAATCCTTGACGGAGTGATTCCTAATGAGCATGATGCCGCATTCAGTTTCCTGATTGATGAGGCACGCAAGCGTGGGCTCGAGCCTGTAATCTGATTACATTAACCTGAACATACTGACCTGATTATGACTAAGAAAGGGCTTATTCCAGTTTTATGTGCCGTATTGGTGGCATTTGTATCCGTATCATGTGGCCTCAAGGTGGAGTTCGGCAAGTCACCTGTCAAGAGGGTGGTTGCTGCAATGACACTTGAGGAAAAGGTAAGCCTGCTTGTGGGTGTTGGCGCCTGGAACGGCAATGATATTGCCCAGGAGATTAAGGATGCCAAGGCCCTGATACCAGGTTGTGCCGGTCAAACCTATCCCATACCGCGTCTGGGTATCCCGTCAGTAATGTTACCCGATGGCCCTGGCGGCCTGCGTATCAATCCAACGCGTCAGGATGATGATAAGACATATTACTGCACATCATTCCCTGTTGCAACACTGTTGGCCCAGAGTTGGAACCCGCAACTTGTTGAAGAGGTTGGTGCCGCCATAGGTGATGAGGTAAAACGTTATGGTGCAGACTGCCTGCTTGCTCCTGCATTGAACCTTCATAGAAATCCGTTGTTGGGCCGCTCATTCGAGTATTACTCTGAGGATCCCGTTGTATCAGGCAAGACAGCCGCAGCCATGGTTCGCGGAGTGCAGAGCAACGGAGTAGGGGCCACCATCAAGCACTACGCCCTGAACAACCAGGAGACCAACCGCATGGCCAATGACGTGCGTATTGACCAGCAGACAGCACGTGAACTCTATCTCAAAGGTTTTGAGATTGCAGTCCGTGAGTCACAGCCGTGGGCGGTAATGACATCATACAATAAGATCAACGGCACATATGCCCCTGAGAACGCAACCCTTATAGACAGCATACTGCGCCGTGAGTGGGGCTTTGAGGGTATGGTCATGACAGACTGGGGTGGCGGCCGTGATGCCGTTGCCACTGTTGAATCTGGTAATGACCTGCTTATGCCGGGCAGTGCCAATCAGATTAAGGCAATAATTGATGCGGTTGAGGACGGCACTCTTGATGAAAAGGTCATAGACCGTAATGTGGTCAACGTACTTGCATTCATAGACCGCTCACCCAAAATGCATGGTTATGAGTTTCTGAATGACCCAGACTTGACGGCACATGCCCAGGTATCGCGTTCAAGCGCAACAGAGGGTATGGTGCTGCTTAAGAATAACGGCGCCCTGCCGCTTGACAGCAAATGCCGTATGATTGCCCTGTACGGTGTCAGTTCATATGACCTGTATGTGGTAGGTACCGGTAGCGGCAGTGTGAACTACAAGCATGCCGTAGGGCTTGATGAGGGACTCAAGGCTGCCGGCTACAAGTTGGAGCCCTCTGTCTCAACGGCATACAGCAGGTATGTAAGCGAGCATAAGAGTGCAGCGCGTCCGGGTGATTTTATGCGCACCAACCTGACCAATCATGTAATCCCGCAGTCACTTGTACGCAAGCCTTTCCAGTATCGTGCCGATGCCATTGCAAGTGATATTGCAATCATCACCATAGGCCGCAGTTGCGGAGAGTCTGCAGACCGTACTTATGATGGTGATTACACACTTACGGAGATAGAGCAGGGCCTTATCACAGATGTATGTGATGCATTCCACTCAAAGGGTAAAAAGGTGGTGGTGATACTGAATATCGGTGCTCCTATTGAGACTGCCAGTTGGAAATCACAGCCCGATGCCATACTGCTTGCCGGACTCCCCGGCCAGGAGGCTGGATATGCCATAACAGATGTACTGAAAGGCGCCGTCAACCCGTCAGGCAAGTTGGTTGATACGTATGCTATTGACTATATGGATATGCCGTCAACCGCCAACTATCCGCTCAATGCCCGTGAACTCCAGCAGCAGGCACGTGCCAACCGAGGCAATCCTGATGCCAAGCCCGTGGCTCTTTATGATTACACTGAATACAAGGAGCGCCTTGACATAGGCTACCGTTATTATGACTGTCATCCTGAAAAGGTCTCTTATCCGTTCGGATTCGGACTCAGTTATACCACATTTGCGTACAGCGAGCCTCAGGCCAAGGTTGTTGACGGCATTGTTACTCTCTCTGTTAAGGTTACCAATACAGGTAAGGTGGCAGGCAAGGAGTCAGTGCAGGTCTATATTGAGGCCCCCAATGGAGGTCTGAACAATCTAAAAAAGGAACTCAAGGCATATGGCAAGACCGCCCTGCTTATGCCCGGTGCATCAGAGGTGCTTGAGTTCAAACTGTCAGGCTATGAACTGGCCGGTTTTGATATGTTATCTTCAAGTTGGCAGACCCTGCCAGGTGAATACAAGGCTGATTTTGCCGCCTCATCACAGGATATCCGCTGCCAGTCGGCATTCACTGTTGCAGAATCAACCAACTATCCTGCCTACGGCACTCTGTAATAATCGCCTATAGATGGCTGCTGTAAAATATTTATTTACAGCGGTTTAAATGCTGCGGGACAAATTTGTCCCGCATTTGTCCCATTTTTGTCCCGCGTATTTATTCAAACAGTATCATTACAATTATATATTTGTGGATATTTAAAAAAGATGACAAAGAGAATAGCAGTACCCTTATTATCCCTATTTGTTCTTTTTGTTTCATGTAGGGATATTGACACTTATCGTAATCTGCAGTATGTGGAGCAGTTGCTTGAAACTGATGCTGTGGCGGCCGATTCAATTCTTGGCTCCATTCAACTTTCAGGTAATAAACGTAACAGGGCATATTATGCTGTCCTAAAGACACAGGCGGATTACAAGAACTATGTCGTTGCTCAAGATGACAGCCTTATCCTTAGTGCCGTAAGGTATTATGACAACCGTTATGGTAATAAAAAGAACTATCATGCCGCCATGGCATGGTACTCGCTTGGCTGTGTCTATACTGACATGGAGAATGATGTTGAGGCCATTAATGCATATCTGACCGCAAAAGCATTGTTTCCGGATACCCTGGTACGCTATTATGCACTTGCAGAACAGAACCTTGGCCAACATTATCTGGACCAGATGATGTTTGATCTCTCTTTGAGCAACCTTAGGGGGGCACTCAAGAACTCGCTTAGGCTTCATGACAACGTGCTAACCTCAAACGTAAGGTATCTTATTGCCTTGAATGCATTGCATCAGGCAGACTACATGGTTGCAGACTCTCTCTTTACTATTATTCTTAAGGACCCTCTTTCATCAAGCATACGCAACCGCCAATGTTATATGAGCCTGGCCAAGATTTATCTGAACGGATATCAGGATTATTCCAAGGCCATGAAATATATTGACCGCTACCTGTATGAGTTAAAGGACTCATTTGAGATGGGCGTGGGTTACAGCGTAAAGGCAGACATTTATTTTGAGACACAGGAGTATGATTCGGCATACCTTTATTACAATAAATCCATGGAGTGTCAGTATGAACTCTATACCGTATGTGACAACTGCGGTAAACTTGCAGTTCTTTCCGTAATTAAAGGCAATCCAGATGAGGCTCTTGAATACATGGAACTCCATGATGAACTTATAGACTCCATCTATGAAATGCGCAAGGATGTAGCCATAGAGGATGTAATCCGCAAACATGATATTATGTTGAAGGATAGTGAGACCAGATTCAGGAACAAAAGACTCATAATAATCAGCATGTCACTGCTGGTTCTTTTCATTATGGCATATCAGTTATACAGGTCAGTACTACGTATTAAATATGCCCGTAATGAGATAAAACAGCGCGACCAGATCAGGAATAACAACATAGAGGTTATTAAGGCCCATATGTTAGATACGCCAGACAATGATCTGGGGCTATCCAGAGAGTCTATCATGGCATTGTACAGGGAACGTCTGAATACGTGCAAGGATGTTTTCAGAGCAACTTCAGAGTATTCATGCCTGTCACAAAAGCTGTTGAATAACAACTATCTGTTCAATGCTGAAGAACGGACTTCCATAATAAACAAGATATCAGAGATTTTCATAGACGTAATACTTGATATGAACATTGAGATAGAAAACCTGAGCAGGGAGGACATAATTATATGCATTCTTTCATGTATGAGTTTCAATAACAAGTTCATATCGTCATTCATAAACATTTCTGAGAGCGGAGTCAGAAAACGCAAGTTGCGTCTTGTGGAAAAGTCAAGAAAAGAATTTATTGAACTGTTCATTTAAATATTAGAGTATGAAAAGAGTAGTTTTAACATTGTTTTTTGTTGTTTTAGCATTGGCGTCAATAAATGCCAAGGTATATATTCGTCTGGTAAAAACCACATCAGGGGGACACACCGGTGCTGCCAGAGCCGGTATAAGGACAAGTGTGTATGAGCCAATGGCCTTTTTTGAGGGTGATTCCCTTTACATACAGTTTCCTGCAAACACTGTTTCAAGTGTAATTATCACAAATGATTCAACGGATCTGGCTATCATGACCCGGAATTTTGAACAAGAATCCAGTCTTATCAGTATGGATATTTCTTCACTGAGACGGTATCATCCATACAATCTGTCTGTCAACGCATTCGGAGTCTGGTGGGTAGGCTATTTTGATTATTTGGAAACAACAAGCAGCCAGTCAATACAAAAAGGTTTTTCTTTCATAGTTGATGATATGGGCAAGGAACGCAATTATGGTATCTATAGTATTGCGGGTAACGCCAATCCAGGCTGGAACTATGGAATAAGCGGAATTGTTTCAGGTCAGAACAGCGGAACAGGAATTTACGGGTCATCCATGCAAGATGAGGGATTCAACACAGGCGGGCGTTTTGCCGGTTTGTTCCATGGAGACCTTAAGACAACCGATGCGGTATATGCATCGGCATATAACACATTGGCTGATTCCAGGTTAAACAAGGATATGGAGCAGTTGGAGAGTGATGGCCTGGATAAAATAATGCAGGTTAGCGTATTCAGATACGGCCTTAAGCAGTTTGACGTGGATAATGGATCTGAAACAATACCATTGGGATATTACAATGATGATTCGGGCATACTTGATAAAGAACATTACGGCCTGTCAGGGCAGGAAATAAAAGAGATATTTCCCAATCTGGTAACTGAGAATCAGGAGGGCTATCTTTCAATCAATTACGTAGAGATGGTTCCGTTGCTTATTCAATCAATCCAGGAACTCAAAACGGAGTTGGATAACACAAATGCAGAACTGGAGTCGCTTAAAACAGGTACTAAAGCCATAACCAGAACAATAGATCAGACTGTTATGTACCAAAATACCCCGAATCCATTCAAGGAAAAGAGTATTGTGAACTGTTTTATTCCACAATATGTAAAAGATGCTTCATTCTATCTGTATGACTATAGCGGCCGTCAAATACAGTGCAGAGAAATTCAGGATAGAGGCAATGTGCAGATTGTAGTTGATGGTACTGAACTGGAACCGGGAATATACTTGTATTCTTTGATTGCTGACGGTGTTATAGTGGATACCAAGCGTATGATTCATATTGAGTAATAAAGCATCCTTTTCTACGACAACATAAAAGAGGGTGAATCCACCCTCTTTTTTGTTGTGCTCACCTATCTGAGTTACCCTTATTTTATAAAGACTTTATTGACAGTGCCATCAGCATTGGTTCTGATTTGGATTCCTGTAGATAATGGTTCAACTCTTTTCCCATCCAAGCCGTAACTGGAAATCTTTTCTTCTGTATTTGATTTACCAATAGAATTCACTTGGGTCTGATCTGACTGTTCCAAGCGACAGAGTGCCTTATCTGCATTGGAATAGACGTATAAAAAGCCTTGATATCCGGCTATTCCCGCAGGAGATTTTATGTTTACAACAGCATCAGAATATGCTATTTGATTTTCGGTTCGTTCTTTTGCGTATGTAAGGGATACGCACTCATTCAAAAGACTTATACCGTAAACTATGCCACCATAAACACATAAGCCTACGATACAGGGTGTCCAGAAAACGGGAATGCTTAATTCTTCAAAAAGGTTCCTTACCTGATCACTGTAAGAGTATCTTGTTGTACGCCCCCAATATACGTAAATGCCTGATGATGTCGCTGCAATATATTGACTTTCAAATGATTCTAAATTTTTCTCACCTTCACGAAGTACGCTGGCAATAGAATCTCCCTTTGTATTCTCAACCTTCAAATCATTTAAGATTAATGTATCACCATTAAAAACCGTAAAGTAGGTATATGGATTGTCCGTTATACTCAATATGGAACCTTGAGAATCTGTCTTAACAAGTTTTCCGGTTACAGTCTGAAAACAGAACTCGGCATTTCCTGAACCTGTTCCAATAGTATCAATGTAGAAATTGTACACACTATCTGTATCCAGTTCAAACACCTTCACGGCGTTAAACACCGTTTGTGAATGTGCAAAAAATGCAGACAGAATAAATACATACAAAAGTGCAATTTTCCTTTCCATTTATTTCAAGTAAAAGGTTTATACTACGTATGCAATTTTATCTCAAGACAACCTGTTTATGTTACCAGAATAATATTACTTGAACAGTTTCTTTTCAGTGCGTACACTACCGTCGCTATAATATGTAGCAACTATTGTCAAGCCTGAGGGTACATCCATTGGAGAGCCAAGCAGGTCATAATACTTAATCCCAATTTCTTGCGGTTCATTATCTGCAGTCTTGACATCAGTTGTAGAGCTCCAAAGAATCAATTGGTAAACCAGAGTAGTATGCGGTGTCGCATATTTCAAATAACCTGTCTCGTATAGGCTTCTACAAACAGACAGCACATCCATTGTCTTTGGTACCTCATATAGTGCATATCTAATCCTTTCAAGTTCTTCAACCAAGTTCAGATTAAAATCATTTATGATTCTTAATTTATCATCATTGGTCACTTCTTTTTTGAAAGATATTTCAATTCCATCAAGACCAAAATCCTTGGGATTTGTCAAGCCTTCTCTCAATAAAAATTCATAATCACTAATATCAAGATACTTATGACTTACCCCAATTACAAGATCTTCCATAAGTAAAGCATTCATTGCCCTCTCCACGTTTTCAGGATTTGTAAATACTGTTAAATCGCTATCATTATTCCAAATAATATCTGATTCCTCAACATATCTTTTAATGATAGACTCCATTAAAGATTTATTTGTACTAGGATTAATTCTTACCATAAATCTATCAACAATCTCGTACAGATATTTCTTATCGCCATTATCTAAGTAATAAAATGGTAGAGTTGTTTTGTCAATAGGCTGAATCGGAAGTGTCTTTTTGTGGGTAATAAAGCTCGGACTTACAAGTCTAAAACAACCTGACTCTTGCAATTGGTTAGCAATAGCGATAATATCCATGCCCTTCTGGATATGTGCCGAACCTCCGTCTATCCCCTGATAGTATATTTCAAGCCCCATTGATTCCATCAACGCATCTGCCTGGTTATTAGCTTCTATATCCACGTTGTTTATATAACGAAAAGATATATCACCTGTAAAACAATATGTAGCTACCTTATTCACGGGATACAAGTCCATCAGGTCTTTATATGTTTTCCTGATGTAATTTTTACTTGCGAATGATACCGCATTCTCATCAAGGAGATTCTTAATAGCATAATCCAGGTTTCCGGATTCAGTTATTACCAAACAGAAATCGGCTAGCCCACTAATATTAGACCATTCAAACTGGGCATCAGGAAGATATTCTCTTACAACTACTTCCAGAGAATCTTTATCTATGTCAGACCTTTTTTGAACTGTTATTTCGTCTGACAACGGATATAACAGAATTGGATAAATATCTTCAACTTTAGGCACATAGTAAGAGTAATCTGCATCATAACCGTAAACATACGGATATTCAGACTTTATGCCTATGCTTTCTGTCTTGGTGGTGCCGTCTGTTGATGATCCCCTTCTGATTGAATAACTGGCAAAACTGTTGTTTGATTCCAAAACCTGTGTTCTGTTGTTGAGATATATATTGTAGGCTGGTGCGTTACAATCATTTATTTCAAGAGTAAACGGTTGAGGATAGAAATTCATTGTTGAATCAGAATAGTCTATCTCAAACCAAAGAAATATACACTGGTCTGACACGGTGTAATTCAGTTGGTTGTTTTTGGCGCCGCTACCATAGTATGTACCTTGGGCAATAAGGCTGCCCTCATCTGTCAATGTGAATTTCATATCATTCCATTCACATTCTGTGGTAGGTTCAAATTGCTTGCTCCCAGTCCTTACTGCACCTTGATCAAGTACCGTAACTGAGGTCTGCTTTCTTGAACTGCCATCCAATGATTCCACAGCAACGTAAGATTTACCTGCTTTCAAAGCTGTAACAAGTCCGTTCTGGTCAACGACTGAAACAGGATTAACCGTAAAATCCCACGCTCCGCTTATCCATCTTACTTTTGCATTTGCGGGATTTACATGTAATTGGAAACTTTCACCTACTATAAGAGTAATGTTCTGCTCTTCAATGGTGAAATCAGTTACCAGTGTAGTATCTTTCTGCGCATACGCGTAACTACACACACACATCATTGCGAGTGTAAAACCTAATTTAGTCAAAGTCTTTTTCATAAAAATAAGCATTTTTGGTTCAACTTCCACGCAAAAGTCATTGCAATTATATGAAAAACCAAATAAAAAATGGGACATTTTCGGGACATTTTCGGGACAAATTTGTCCCATCACGGTTCAAAGGGCGCCAATAGGCATTTATGTTTTTTTATCTGGTCAGAGTGAATTTCAGGGTCATGCCGGCATCATGTGTTGATGTGGGGAATGATGAGGTGGATACCAGCGGGAAATTGCTCTGGTAGTCATAGTAGAAATTTACGGTGAGCATACGGCTGTAGGTGTAGTCTGCCTGGAATGACAACTTGATGGCACGGTTGCCGCTTGTGGCCTGGGTGGTTGATTCACGCAGGTTGCGGCAGAGTGCGTTCTGGTTCCTGAGTGAGAAATCCATGCTCATGTTAAGGTCATTGCTTACCTGATTACGGCCGGATCCCTGTTTTGCTCCGAACAGTTTAAGGCCGTTTATCTTGTAGCCGGCACCCGCGGTGATGTCATCGGATGTGGTCTCAACCAGTTGGACTGCCGTTGTGCTTAGAGTCAGTACGCGGGTCTTTCTGTACTCAAAGCGTGCCGATATGTTGTTCTTAAAGGTCATGTCAACTCCGGCTAACGGTGCGAAAGATTCATTGATTGAAACGGAACTGATGTTGAACATGCTGCTTGGTATGGGATTGCCGCTTGTAACATCGTCAATGAATCCGCGACCGTTCATGTATTCAATATAACTGTTGAACGTGTTGAAACTGCCCACAGAATACACGCTCTTGTAGGCATGTTTCAGGTTGAAACTCTTGAAATATTTCTGGAAGAAAGGCAGTTTTGACAATCCGCTGTAGGTCAGTGACCAGTTGGGCAGCATGCTCAGCATTGAGGGGAACAGGTCAAGCGATGCCTTGTTTGCATCACGTCCGGTATAGGCGGCAAGGAAAGCCGGTATCAACACATCAGACGAATACATGTCAACGGCTCCGTTTGACGGGTTGTACAACTGTCCTGCAAGGCTGCTGCCTGCGGGATAGCGGGCGCCGTCATACATCTCCTCTATGCGGTCACGGAAAGTGGGCAGGCTGTTAATGAAACGGTCAAATGTACGTGAATGGTAGTTGTTGTTTGGAGAATGGCTCTCAAAGGCGCTTCCAATGGTTATTACGGTCATTGAGAAACTGCCGCCACGTGTGCTGGGCATACCTGCATACATATATTGAATGCGGTTTGAACCTGATTTGTTCCAACTGGCATTGGCGTCAATCTTTATGTCACTGAACGGTTCAATTGACATCTTGATTTGAAGGTCCTCTGTAGCGTTCGATGAAGCGGAGTGGGCTATGCTGTCATTTGAGAGCAACCAGTTGTTGTCCATTGCCTTGTAGAGATAGTCATCGCCTGTAAAGCCGAATGCAAAGTCAAGTCCCGGAGCAAGCAGCCCGTATGCTTTGTTCTGGCCAAACAACTTGGAGTCTGGCATAAAGCCGGGCAGTGACATGGAGTAGTTGTTGCGGTATGTGACATTAAAGTTCCTTACCATCATAAGGACGCGGAGTCCCATGTCAACGCCCTCATGGAAATTGAATTCTCTGTTGCGCGGCTGTCTGTCAGGGTCTTGGATAACCTTGATTACCAGGCTCAGTGTATCCTTAACCTTGATTGAGAGACTGTCTGCTCCTAACTTGCGGTATTTGAGTTTTACCCGGCTGCCGTCCTTGGCCGTTGCGGTCAGTTTTGGGGTGAAAGTGCCCAGATTGTGTTTTATTACGTTCTTCTTGCCCGGAACAAGCAGAACCTCCTCCTGGAAATTCTTGGCTCTTCGGGTGGTCTGCGTTGAAGGCCTGTTGGATACGTAACGGTTGTTTATGCGATGCAGGTATGTTACCTTGTTATAAAGGTTGAGCAGGTTGAACCGGCCGTTTACAGAAATGTCACGGCGTGTTGATATTATGTTACCGTATGATTTGCCTTGGGCGTAGGTGGTTCCTCTGTTCCATGAATAGTTTGAACTGAAACTCATGTCCATGTTGAGCCAGTCAAAAGCCGGTATCAGGTTCAGAGGCAGAGCGTATGATGCCTGGAATGACTGTCCGTAATCAAGCGGGCGTCCCATGTTCATTATACTCATCTTGACTGAATCTTTCCATATCTGATACTGGTCAGGATAGAGGTCCTTGTTGACCACCATATACGGCTCCTCAATCTCTGCTCTTGTGTTGGCTGAGAATGACAGTTTGAGCAGTTTGATTGGATCCCAACGTAGTGAAAAATCGCGGTTCCAGTAGAATTGCTGTGAGAACACAACGGGAATACCGTCAGACCCCTCAAGGTCACGCTCCTGCAGTTCATGATAACTGCGCTGGAATCCGGTATTGAATGATATGCTCTGCGGAACAAAATTGATGGTGGTCTGTTTGATGGGCGCAAACAGTGCAGCCTCTGAGCCTATGTTACTGAACGGCTGCCATCCTTTTATTCCGGGAGAATAACTGTAGTCCATTGATGCTCTCCAGTTCTCATCATGCTCATACTCTATGGTGCTGCTGCTGTTGTCCTGAACGCTCTTGGAATAACTGAAAGAGAAATTGGCAGGGTCATACGGCATTGGAGTCTCGCTGCTTATGTTGACCTTGGCGTTTGAGATGCTGAAATTATGACTCTCTCTTATCTGTTGCGTAATGCTGCGAATGGAGTCACGCGAATGGCTGTCAGGATATGACTCAATGACATCATCCAACAGCAGGTCTGTGTCATACGGACTGTATTTGGGTGACGTGTTCTCTTTTGAGAATGAGTAGTAAACCGGCACAGAAATGTGTGAACTTTCAGGGAGGAATCGGCCCACGTTGAAACTGGTGGTTGCCGAGTATTTGTAATAGTCATCAGTGCGGCGCTCCTTGATGCCCTGTTCCAGGCCTCCGTATCCGGCTGTGGTCATCTGTCCGGCAAGGTCAACAGAGGCTACGTCAGACAGTCTGAGTCCGAGCGTTCCGTGCGCTGCCATACCTCCCTTGCTCTCATATCCTACCAGACGCAGTTCATTAACCCATACCTCGGCTGATTTTGCGCTCATGGAGTTGTTCCTGACACCAATCATTATTGCACGCACATTGCCTATTGACGGGTTGCCGACCACGCTGATGCGGTTGTCAGGGTTGTTGGGGTCATATTCGCTATATACGGCAGAACTGCTTATAGCGCCCAGGTTCTTCTGTACATTGCGGTTGTTCTTGACCTGGGTGAGTATGTTGAAATCAATGTCAAGCATGTTGCTCTCCGGCCATACCATACGGCGGTCATTGTCATTTGTTCCGCTGTAGTGTCCGGCTGGAGTCAGGTCAAGCGGAATCTCATATTCGTAATAGTTGCCTGAGTAGTCAGAACCCATTCTGATGAATACTGAAATATCACCGTTCTTGAGCGTGCCGTCATCGGGCAGGACAGCCTCAGCATGGGTGAACATCTGTATGCGCTTGTATTTGCGCAGGTCAAGTGAACTCTTTTTGTATATGCCGCGTGCCTCACCTGCACCAAGTCCTGTCACCTTGAGGCTCATGGCCTGCTCGTTGTCCTGAACCAACTGGCTCTGGCTGGGGTCAAGGATACGTGTCACGCCTGGCGGAACAACGTAGTTCACGGGTGAGCGGTCACCGTTCTCCTCAATGTTGACCGATGTGGCTGAGAACTTGCCTGATATGGTCGGAGTGCGGTTGGTGGCACTGTAAATGGGCTGTTCATAGTTGCGCCATTGGCTGGTCATGAGTTCCAGCGTTCCGAAACGAACGTGCACCTCCTCTGAGAATCCGGTCAGGTATATTCGCATGAACCTGATGGAACTGAAATCACGTATGCCTCCCTCTGCCTTTTCATAATCTGAGATTGGAACGCGGAAACAGTACCAGTTTACTGTCTCCGTATTGCCGTTGCGCAGTTTTACCTTGACTTCACGCTTGTCAGATATGTAGTTGCGGCCTATCTCAAAGTCTGTGGGGCGTAGTGATATGCGGTACTGGAAAAATTTCTCATATTCGTCAAGTGTATAATCACCGTTTGCATCCTCAACATCGGGGGTGGTACGTGAAGACTGGTCATATTGGCTTCCGCTCTCGGCAGAGTTGGGGGAGTTGCCCTCTGTGCCGTTGTATTTACGGTAGCGGTCCAGGACTGACATCTGCACGTCATCATAGTCTGAACCACGGTAGTAGTGATAGTTGTCTGCAGCAGGGTCATCATAGAATGTCTGATATACCTCAGGTTTAAGTTTGCCTCTGATCTCATTTAGGTATGATGCGTATGCCGGCCAACTGCGCTCCTCCTCAGTTGAAAGACCGTTCAGTCCAACGTCCTGTCTGTCACGGCTGTTGGCATTGTTGTTGTCAAAGGCATAGACAAGGCTCTTTGCTGTGGGTATCTTGCCCCATACGGTGCTTGCCCATTTGGCGGTATCGCCGTCGGCCGGAAGTCCGTTCTCAAAGAATTTCTTGCCGTCAAGAAGCACATCCTCTGATACCTCACCTAGGTTCAGGTACATATCACCGCCTTTGGCTCCCTGATTGTATATGAACGGATCAAGCATCCAGAACTCAATGTATTCTATGTTGGCCGCCTCAAAGTCAGTGGTTGAGATCTTGCGCATTATACCGCCCCAGTTGTCCTGAGGGTCGGGCAGATGTCCGTCGGCATCAAGGTCAGGGTTGAGGTTGTACGGGCCGCGCTCATTGGGATAATATGCAAGGTTCAGAACCTGGAGTGTTGTGGATTCACTTGATGTGGATTCCTTGTTGGGATACAACTCTCGTTCATAAACCTCACGCACATAGTGGTTTGACAACTGGTCAAGGTCACTCTTAAGGTGTGACGGGGTCAGCGGTGAGTTGCGGCGGGTAAAAAGAGGGTCTATGCTGAACCAGTTCAACAGCGCACGGTTAAAGCCTGATTCAATATCTCCTGATTTTCCGTATCCTTTCATTCCTTTTGGAACGGCTGACAGGCTCCAGGCATGCGGCTGGGCCATGTTAATGCCGCTCTCAGCCGCCTCAAAGTCATCAATGTATGAAGCCTGTCCCTGAACCTTGTCAGAGACTTTTGACTGCAGGGCGGCCATTTCAGCCTTAAAGTTTATGCTTGAAGGTTTGGTGGCGTTGACAAACGGTATGTAGTTTATCAGTTTTGTAATGGCCTGACTCTCATGTTTCCAGTTTATGTTGAGTCCGTACATGGTGTTGACCAGCGGTTCGTCACCCATTGTCACCTTGCTTGTGAGCGGTTTCTCATTCAGGTGCATAAAGGTACCTCCAATCTGGAAATCCTTGCTGAAATCATACATCCAGTTGACTCCGGCCATGGTCTTGCGCTGCATGCTGAATTCGGTATTGCTCTCCAACTGAACGTTTACGCTTGTACCGGCATCAATTATGCTTTGGTTGATGATGGTGACCGTACCCATGCTGTAGTCAACGGTGTAGTCACTGTTCTCTACCAGTGTCACACCGCCTGCAGTTACTATCACTGAGCCGCGCGGAATATTGTATGAACCCAGTGTTATGACGTTGCTGCCGGAACCTGAATACTGTCCCATAAGCACGAACTTGTCTTTATCGGCAATACGTTTGGCCACCACGCGGGTTGAGTCATACAACTCCTGGAACACATACTTGTCGGCAATCTGGTCATTGCCTATGACTTTTCTCAGATGGCTTCCAAAGGGCTCAACTACCGGGAATATGATCTTTCCGTTTGATGCCTGAACGGTATAACCCTGTATAAAGTCAAACTTGCCGTTGGGGTGCAGGGCCTGATTGTCATCCAGGCGGTCCAGGTTCATTAAACGCAGAAGCGGCGAGTTCTTGAGTCCCGGTTCAGGCAGATATGAGATGCGGCTGCCTGTGCTGTCACTGTCATAGTAGATGCCCAGTTTGAATTGTGCGCTCTGAATGTTACCCTGGGTGATGGAGTAGATGTTTTTCATCATCAGGTCCCAGGTTCCGCTTCCGGGTGAGTTGGCGTTTGATTTCAGGAGTTTTACGTAGAGCGTCTGGGCTGCATCGGTCTTGTCTGATGAGAACTCACCCACCTGATAACTGTTGCCTGCGTATGTGTATTCATATGCTACGGCCAGAACCTCATCGGATGTAAGGGCGTTCTTGAGTGATATGTAACCCAGTTCGCTGTTCAGCGTATAGTCTGATGTGCTCAGTTTGCGGGCGCTTGAAATCTTTTCATAGTCAGTGCTGCCGGTAAGGAACTGGCCTATTGTGACAGCCACCTGATCTATATCGCGTGACTGCGGGTAGTCATTGCAGATACGGCTGTAAAGGTCATTCGCCGAGTTTGAAGGGACAGATGAGCCGCTCGCATTCCAGGTGGGGTTGCTCAGATGACTTGTTTCACCCAGGTCAGTGAACGCCACTATGTTACGCGGGTTGTCATAGTTGCTGCGCTTGTTCGTTACCCAAACCTCAATGCGCGTTATCTGTATTCCTGATACAATGCTGGGCAACATTGACATGTTGGCGTCATAGTTGTCACGGAAAAAGTGTGCCAGAAAGAAATGGCGGTTCTCATCATAACTGCTGGCGTCAATCTCAAAATCAGTTATCTGCTGTCCGCCCTGTGAGTTTACCGATGTTGATGATGACTCTTTCTGTGAGAGAACCATCTGCAGGTTCAGTTTGCCGAATTGCAGGTCTGTGCGTACGCCGAAAAGTGATGTGGCGCCCTGTATCAGGGATGAGTTGGTGGGGAAACTTATGTTACCTGCCTCCAAAAGGCGTATTATCTCATCCTCCTTACCCTCATAGCGCATTTTTATCATTTTGGCGTCAATGTCAAATGTGGCCTCGGTGTTATAGTTGAGGTTCATGTTGACTTTGTCGCCTACGCGGGCGTTTATGTTCAGGTTGATCTGCTCGTCAAAATCAAATCCGCCGGTAGAACGGTTCTGTACTGAGAGTGACGGGTTGTCAACTGTGTTGCGGTTATATCCGAACTTTACGGCTGCTGATCCGCTGGTCTTTACCTGTACGCCGCCCGGTCCGAATATCTTTTCGGCCGGACCCAGGTCAAATTTCATGTCGGTAAAATCAAAGCGGTTGTTATCCTGCGTTTTCAGTTCTTCAGAGTATTTGCTCTTGTAGTATGACTGCATGGAATACTGCATTGTCATACGGTTGAACTCCTCGGTAGTCATCAGGTCTGGCACGTCAAGGTAACTGTCACCCAACTTGTATCCTATCCTGTAGGTGTCATCGGTCTCATTGTATTCAACAGACTCTGTTATGTTTTCAGGGTTGGGCAGAGTAAGTTGGGGCTCCTGTGCATAAAGCCGGACAAGGCTTTCCGTAAATGGAAAGCCAGCAAGCATAATTATTGCAATAAGGTGCCGGAGTGATGACATCGGGGGGGGTTGTAAGAAATGGCTCAGATGCGTTTCAATGCTTCACGAATGACTGATTCAACACTCAATCCGTCAGTCTCTTTAAGGATACTCTGCACCACTTTCTGTGATGCGGCCTGCGGGAATCCTAATGTAACCAGAGCGGTAACGGCCTCGGTGGCCACCTGTCCGGTCTGTATTCCGGTCTGCAGGTTCAGAGGCATATCATCTGATTGTGTCTTGGCAATCTTGTCATGCAGGTCAACTATAATGCGCTGGGCTGTCTTGGCACCGATGCCCTTAACTTTCTTGAGCAGAGAGTCATTGCCTGAACTGATTATGCCTATCAGTTCTGAGGGTGAGAATGATGACAGTATCATTCTGGCCGATGCACCGCCTATTCCCGGTACGGATATGAGCATAAGGAACAACTCGCGTTCCTGCTTGCCGCTGAAACCGTACAGTATGTATGCATCCTCACGTATGGCCTCAAAGACATAGAGGCGTGCCTCATCCTTGCCCTGAATGGCAGAATAGGTATATATCGATATGTTCAGGTCATATGCAACACCTCCCGCAGTAAGTATTACAGCCTGGGTGGGGGTGAGATCCTCAATTTTTCCTTGTATGAATTCAATCATAGTATGTTTATGTTCGGGTTGTTATGAAATAACGTTATTGTAGTGTTATTATTGCACGTGCGCATACACATAAGGCGGTTTTTTTATAACTTCGCACCCTGAAAAAACATAAAACCAAGATATATGGAAAAGATTAAAGCCGCGATTGTAGGATACGGAAACATAGGCAAGTATGTTCTTGAGGCACTTGAGACAGCCCCTGATTTTGAGGTAGCAGGTATAGTACGCCGTAACGGTGACGTAGATTGCCCCAAGGAGTTGACAGGTTATAAGATTGTAAGAAAAATTACAGAACTCCCCAAGCCCGATGTGGCTATCCTGTGCGTTCCTTCACGCAAGGCCGAGGAGTATGCCAGGGATATACTTCCGTTAGGTATAAATACAGTTGACAGTTTTGATATCCATACCCTTATTCCTGAAACACGCAAACGTCTGGGACAGGTGGCTGCCGAATCAGGAAAGGTGGCTATCATCTCTGCAGGATGGGATCCGGGTACGGATTCTATTGTTCGTGCGCTTATGCAGGCCATGGCTCCCAAGGGTGTGAGTTACACCAACTTCGGTCCCGGAATGTCAATGGGACACTCTGTTGCCGTAAAGGCCATACCAGGTGTCAAGACTGCACTCTCAATGACAATTCCTGTAGGAACCGGCATTCATCGCCGTATGGTATATGTTGAGATTCTTGACGGTTACCGTTTTGAGGATGTGGCTGCTGCTATCAAGGCTGATCCATATTTTGTAAATGACGAGACACACGTTATGCAGGTTGAGTCAGTTGATGCGCTCAAGGATATGGGACACGGTGTCAACCTAACCCGTAAGGGTGTATCGGGCAAGACCCAGAACCAACTCTTTGAGTTTGATATGAAGATCAACAATCCGGCCCTTACCGGTCAGATCCTGGTTTGCGCTGCACGTGCTTCAATGATTCAGAAACCCGGCTGCTACACCATGATTGAGATTCCTGTCATTGATTACCTGTACGGTGACAGAGATGATCTGGTAAGACATCTGGTCTAAGTCTCAAAAGGTTATTCCCGCACCAAAATAGAATCCGTCAATGTTGCTGTAGCCTACTCTTAATGAGCAGGAACTGAATAATGGAATGTTGCGGTTCAGAACGCAGTCTGTAAACAGGTTGTAGTTGAATTTTGCTCCCGTTATTTTCTGGCGGAAATACAAGGTGCCGGCTTCATAGTAACTGTCGTTGCCTGAAAGGCTTCGGCAGTTACGTATGGAGTTCTGTATGCCTATGCCCATGGCGGCTCCTATTGAGAAACGCCCCCAACAGAGTCCGCATTCGCCTGCTATCTTGAACATGGTGTATGTTGTCTCGGTCATTATTTCATCCATATACCAGTCCCATCCTATCAGGGTTACCCATGCGCTTTTCTCTTCATCATAAACCTCAGACACCTCGCCTCTCT
Source organism: Bacteroidaceae bacterium (assembly GCA_017551925.1). Taxonomy (GTDB): domain Bacteria; phylum Bacteroidota; class Bacteroidia; order Bacteroidales; family Bacteroidaceae; genus Colenecus. The sequence continues at coordinate 41,962 of JAFZKA010000004.1, forward strand.
GATAATTTGATGTGTTGAGCCCGATGTTTGCACCTATAAAGAACCTGTCTGAAGTGTAAAAATCAGCGTTAAAGGAGAGGATATGCTCGGTTCCGTATGTTACGAACAGGCTGACATCGCCAAAATAGTGTATGCCTGATTCTTTTTCAACGTCCTGAACACCGTCAGATGACCGGTCAAATCTGTCATTGCTGAAATATCCTTTATAGAGTGTTTCGGTCGTATTGTCAAACAGGACGCCCACGCCGTCTTTCATGTCATCTTTCCAATTGCCGGCATAGACGCTTCCGTCAGCATAGTTCATGGTGCCGGCGCCGTTGAACTTTCCGTTTTGCCAGTAACCTTCATATTTGCCTCCGTCAGCATATATGTATGTGCCGTATCCGCTGAACTGGTGATCCTTGAATTCACCTTTGTACAGATCACCGTCAGGATATGTCAGTTGGCCTTTCCCGTTCCATAAACCGTTCTTCCATTCTCCCTGATAGACTGTGTTGTCAGCATATATCATTTTACCCGTTCCGTTGAACAGCGAATCAGATATCTGGCCCATATAGACAGAGCCGTCATCAAAGAATATGGTGTCGGTGCGGACTGTCCCGGACTGCGTTGCTGCAATTGCAGAAACGGTAATGAGAGACATTAATATGCAGAATAGAACGTGTTTGATTGACATTGCGGTGCTAAGGTAGGGAAAAATCATTAACTTTGCGGATTCACAATAGTTAAACACTCATTGTCATGAATGAAAAACAGGATTTGGTATGCGTTTTCAAAGGTCAGGCCTTTGAGGCCGAGGTCGTGAAATCCCGTCTGGAATCAGACGGAATTCCGGCTATGATCATGAACAATTCCATGAGTGCTATTTTTTCAACATATACCGTAATGGCCGGTCCGGTCAGCGTGCTTGTAAACCCGCAGGATAAGGAACGTGCCGAACAATTGCTGCAGGAATGATGAAACAACCCAAAAGAATTGCTGTCAAGGTAGGCAGCAATGTACTTACACGTCCCGACGGACGTCTGGATATAGCGCGTATGGCGGCTCTGGTTGATCAGATCGCCGAACTGCGCCACAGAGGTATTGAAGTGCTGCTTATCTCATCAGGTGCGGTGGCATCGGGCCGTGGAGCCCTGTCCAGTCTCAAGGATGAGAGCGTAGCCAGCCGTCAGTTGTTTGCTGCTGTGGGCCAGGCCAAACTCATAGAGCACTATTATGATTTGTTCCAGGAGTACGGAATCATTGTAGGCCAGATACTCACCACAAAGGAGAATTTCATTAACGAGACTCTTCACGCCAATCAGATGCGTTGTATGACCGCAATGCTTGACAACGGCATTGTGCCTGTAATCAATGAGAACGATACCGTATCAGTAGAGGAACTGATGTTTACTGATAACGATGAGCTTTCAGGTCTTGTGGCCCGTATGATGAAAACAGAGTTGCTCATTATTCTGAGTAATGTTGACGGTGTCTTTACCGGTAATCCCGATGAGCCCGGCTCAGAACTCATCCATGATGTCTATCCTGATGATGATTATACACAGTATGTGAGCAGCAGCAAGTCAAAATACGGCAGGGGAGGCATGCTTACCAAAATGAAGACCGCACTCGGTGTGGCTGCCGACGGCATTGAGGTGCGTATAGCCAACGGCCGCCGTCAGGATGTCCTGCTTGAGGTCCTGACAGATCCTGAGAATGCCCGTTGCACCCGTTTTCACGCTTCAAAGAAAAAGTAATGATAGAGAATACATTAAAACTACTTAGAGACGCCTCATACAATCTTGCTTTCCTTGAGGAGAGTAAAGTCAATGAGGTGCTTAACAGCGTTGCTGATTCAATAGAAAAAGAGTCAGAGTCACTCATACGTGCCAATGCGCTTGATTTGGCAAGGATGGATAAGACCAACCCCATGTATGACCGCCTTCTGCTCACACCTGAGCGTCTCAAAGGTATTGCCGATGATATGCGCAAAGTGTCGGAACTGGAGAGTCCGGTAGGTAAGGTCATTGATGAGCGGGTACGCCCCAATGGCATGAAACTTACCCGTGTGCGTGTCCCGTTCGGCGTTATCGGCGTAATATATGAGGCACGTCCTAACGTAAGTTTTGATGTTTTCTCACTTTGTTTCAAGTCACGTAACGCATGCGCTCTCAAGGGTGGCAGTGACGCCTATGATTCCAACAAGGCAATTGTGGAACTCATTCACCGCGTGCTTGAGCAGAAGGGTGTTGATCCGCATGTGGTAGAACTGCTGCCTGCCGGTCATGAGGCCGCTACAGAACTGATGAAAGCCGTAGGCATGGTTGATCTGCTCATTCCCCGAGGCAGCGCACGTCTTATCAAGTCGGTTCGTGAGCAGGCCCAGGTGCCCTGCATTGAAACCGGTGCCGGTGTTTGCCATACATACTTTGACAAGGAGGGTGACCTCAAGAAGGGTGCCGATATTATTTTCAACTCCAAGACCCGTCGCATAAGTGTATGCAATGCGCTTGATTCACTTGTCATTCATGCTGACCGCCTGGGGGAACTGCCGGAACTCTGCATCCGTATGGCAGCCAAGAATGTGGTCATTGAGGCCGATGAGCAGGCTTACGCAGCACTTGACGGCAAGTATCCCGCCGAACTGCTGGAACATGCTACTGCTGACAGTTTCGGCAAGGAGTTCCTGGCATACCGTATGTCAATCAAGACAGTGCCTTCATTTGATGAGGCTCTGCTGCACATTCGCCGCTATACATCACATCACAGCGAGTGCATAGTAACTGAAAATGCGGAACATGGCCGTATGTTCCAGCAGTACATTGATGCAGCCTGTGTATATGTGAACGTATCAACCGCATTCACTGACGGTGCCCAGTTCGGTCTGGGAGCGGAGATAGGTATCAGTACCCAGAAAATGCATGCCCGCGGTCCTATGGGACTTGAGGAGATAACCACTTATAAATGGCTGATAAACGGTGACGGCCAAACAAGAAGTTAATTAAACAGAATATGAGACATTTTACTTGTGTAAAGGATCTTGGTGACCTGCATGAGGCATTGCAGGAGGCCCTTGAGATAAAGAGAGACCGCTATAAATACGTAGAGTTGGGCCGTAGCAAGACCCTTCTGATGGTGTTCTTCAACTCCAGTCTGCGTACCCGCCTTAGTACACAAAAGGCAGGTCTTAACCTGGGCATGAACGTGATTGTGCTTGATGTCAATCAGGGTGCCTGGAAACTTGAGACCGAGCGCGGCGTGATTATGGACGGTGATAAGTCTGAGCATCTGCTTGAGGCTATTCCCGTTATGGGCTGCTATTGTGATGTGATAGGCGTACGCTCATTTGCCCGTTTTGAGAGCCGTGAGGATGACTATGAGGAGAAGATCCTGAACCAGTTCATCCAGTACTCCGGCCGCCCTGTATTCTCAATGGAGGCTGCCACTGGACATCCGCTCCAGAGTTTTGCCGATTGGATTACCATTGAGGAGCATAAGACCGTGGAGCGCCCCAAAGTGGTGATGAGTTGGGCTCCGCATCCCAAGGCTCTGCCGCAGGCTGTGCCAAACTCATTTGCACAGTGGATGGTGGCTGCCGGTTATGAGGTGGTGATTACACATCCTGAGGGCTATGAATTGGATCCAAAGTTTACGGCAGGAGCCAGGATTGAGTATGATCAGATGAAGGCCTTTGAGGGTGCCCATTTTGTATATGGCAAGAACTGGTCTGTTGCTAATCCGGAGCATTACGGCGAGGTACTTAACAAGGACCGCAGTTGGACCATCAGCGACCGTCAGATGGCTGTTACTGACAATGCGTTCTTTATGCACTGCCTGCCTGTGCGCCGTAACATGATTGTGACCGATGACGTGATTGAAGGCCCGCGCTCACTGGTAATACCTGAGGCTGCCAACCGTGAGATATCGGCAACAGTTGTACTTAAGAAAATACTGGAGGGGTTGAAATAACCTTACTCGTAAATAATTTTTTCTACACGGTCTCCTTCAAAACTCTTGTAGCAGAAGGAGACTGTGTCGTTTTTATGGATGTGCAACCATACCGGAATTGACAGGCATATGTTCTGAGTGTATATGGGCTCGTCATTGTGCGCATTATGATACAGCGTAAAGATAAGGTTCTTTTTGCTGTTGCTCCGTGTATAGAAAATGTTGTGGCTGGTGTTCTCATTCTTGACCATGATACCCAGATTGACGTTCAGATACCCGCCGCCAAGATAAATGCTTTTCAGGACAACGGGATCCTTAACCTTCAACTCATTCTGAACCTTTGAGTCTAAAGTGGCAATTTCAGAAAGCGGGAATATCTTGTTTGTGATCATGGTGTCACCGTCCTGGCCCTCAATGGTGGCAACGATGCGTACGGTGGTGTTAGGTGACAGTTCACTGTTATCCTCAAACACGTTGTAGGTCCTACCCATGTCATCAGTTACCTTGTATATGTGGGAGTTTGCGTTCGTATGTGCCGTAAAGAATCCTGTTACGGTAAACGGTATATTCCTTTTCTCATCAGAACATGACGCCAACATGATTGCTGCCGCCAAGATGCATATATAAAAATGTAGCCTTTTCATAATTACATTACGCTTAACTGATTAATGAGAGGGTTTGCATACATTGTCAGGATTCTCTCCCTGAGATAATCCCAATCAGGATTTGGTATTGTTATTTTCTTGAGTTGACCGTCCAGATATCTCTCAAATTTCTGTTTCTCCTTGGGTGTATAGTATTGGGACTGGGCATTGTCTCCACGCAGCATGTCAAGCGCTATCCTGTTGCCGGGATAAATCTTGTAGCCCTTGAATATATGCTTGTCAACAATGGCTGCAACCTGATCCAGAAATACGTTGCGCGGTACGGACTCATCCAGAAGTGCTATCTCGCGGTCAATGGGCTCGGATACCTGATAATGGATGTGCCCCTTGTAGCCTAAAATACCGGTCTTCATGTTGTCCAGGTCATCCTGCTTGCTCTTTTTAAAGCCCGGGTTATCACGTTTCTGCTGGAACTCCTGCGCCTTGAGATAATCGCACGGATCATACTCATAACTTATGGTTAAGGGGGTTATATGCAGGGAGGCAAGGCGTTCGCAAAGTGAACCTTCACCTGACATTGTCAGCATCTTGAGTACGCTCTTCTGGGTGCGGTCATCAGAATCTTTTGCGCGCCCTTCACGTTGTGCCAGCCAAACAGGCTTCTGCTTTTGCGTAATGACAAACCGTATGTATGATGAGAGTTTGGCCGATGCCTCAATAAGTTCAGCGGCACTTGCCGACCTGTTCACTACAAAACTGCGGTTCAGCCTGACAAGCGTTTCAATCCACGGATATATAAGCAGATTGTTTCCGATACCTATCTCAACTGATGTCTTGCCTTTTGGCAGCAGTATATAGTCAAGGTATGCTGAATCAAGCACTATATCCCTGTGGTTTGACATGAACAGATAGTCCTCACGGTCTTTTGACTTCAATTTGAAATTGTGTGAGAAACCGTCAGTGCTGTCCCTCAGGATTTTCTTGAGAATAAACGGATATATTACTCCCAACTGGAAGTGGTTGATGGTCTTGAACCTGCGGGTGTATAACCTGATAAGCCAAAGGGGGATACCTTTCATTACGCGGTTGAGTACAGTTCTCCTGAACCTGTCATCTTCAAGCAGACTCTGAATGGCACCTTGCACCTCCGAGTCATAGTATGACCGCATTGATTCAAATTCCTGGGGCACTTCCATATGGTCGGTTTTTAAAAACTATCCTCAATTATTTCAGTAAATACGTCAGTCAGGTTCATTCCGGCAGCCCTGATCTGCTGCGGTATGAAACTTGTGGCTGTCATGCCGGGGGTTGTGTTGACCTCAAGCAGGTTTATCTTGTCACCGTCAGTGATGATGTAGTCATTACGGATAATGCCGTGGCAACCTATCAGGTCATAAATCTTTGCTGTCAGATCCTGAATGCGGTCGCGCAGTTCATCGGATATGCGTGCGGGAGTTATCTCTTCAACCTTGCCGTTGTATTTGGCGTCATAGTCAAAGAATTCACTCTTGGGCACGACCTCTGTTACAGGCAGTTTAACCTCACGCTTGCGGGTCTTGTAATAGCCGTTGGTAACCTCTGTGCCCTGCATGAATGACTCTATCATAATCTCGCTGTTCTCCTTGAAAGCCTCCTCCACTGCAGGGACAATCTGCTCACGTGTCTTGACCTTGGTGGTGCCGAAACTGGAACCGCCGTCAGTGGGCTTGATAAAGCAGGGCAGACCTACCTTGCGGATAATCTTGTCAGGGTCAATTACATCGCCTCTGCGCAGGCGCCTGGAGTTGGCTACATTCACCTTGCAACTCTTCATTGTCTTGTTCAGCACGAATTTGTTGAAAGTAAGTGCCGATGCAAGCACGTCACAGGTGGAGAACGGGATACGCATCAGTCTCAGGTAACCCTCAAACACCCCGTTCTCACCTGGTGTTCCGTGAATGGTTATATATGCGTAGTCAAAGTTCTTTTTGGTGCCGTTAAAGGTGAAACTGAAATCATTCCTGTCAACCGGCGCGGTAACACCTTCTTTTACATGGACCTGCCAACTCTTGCCTTCAATCTCAACGATATAAGGTTCATACCTCTCCTTGTCCATGTGCTCAAGAATGGTGGCTGCACTCCTGAGTGATACCGGATTCTCGCTTGAATCACCTCCGGCGACTATTGCAATAATGCGTTTGCTCATATTATGTTTTATTTTTCAAAATCTCTTGATTTCACATATTCACGCCATCTTTCAATAAGCGTTGTCATATCGGCCGGCAGTTCAGAGTTGAAGAACATCTCTTTACCTGTCAACGGGTGCACAAAACCAAGTGTCTTGGCGTGCAGGGCCTGGCGTGGGCAGATATCAAAGCAGTTTTGCACGAACTGGCGGTAACGGCTGTAGGTGGTACCCTTAAGAATCTGGTCACCTCCGTATCGGCTGTCACTGAACAGCGGGTGTCCGATATGTTTCATATGCACCCTTATCTGATGCGTACGCCCTGTCTCCAGACGGCACTCCACCAATGATGTGTATCCGAAACGTTCCAGCACCGTGTAGTGAGTGACAGCGTGCTTGCCCACCTCAGGGTCAAATGACACGGCCATCTGCAGTCGGTCCTTGGGGTTGCGGGTTATCTGGCTCTCAATGGTGCCTTCGGCCGGTTCGGGAACACCCCATACCAGAGCCTGATATGCACGTTTGGTGGTCTTGTCATAGAACTGCTTGCCCAGGCTGGTCTTGGCATCGGGGGTCTTGGCTACTACAAGCAATCCTGATGTATCCTTGTCAATGCGGTGCACCAGACCCACCTGCGGACTGTTGGGATCATAGTCAGGATTGTCACGCAGGTGCCATGCTACGGCGTTCACCAGCGTACCGTGAAAATTGCCGCATCCGGGGTGAACCACAAGCCCGGCAGGCTTGTTTACGACCAGAAGGCAGTCATCTTCAAAAACAACATCAATGGGGATATCCTCCGGCTCGATATCGCTGCTGTAACGCGGACGGTCCATCATGACCGTTATCACATCAAGCGGCTTGACCTTATAGTTGCTCTTTACCGGACGGCCGTTAGCCATGACCATTCCGGCATCGGCGGCCTTCTGTATGCGGTTGCGTGAAGAGTGCTCCAGATGGTCAAACAGGAACTTGTCAACACGGAGCAGACTCTGGCCCTTGTCTGCCACTACACGGAAATGCTCGTACAGTTCTACCGTGTCAGGGGTAGGCTCAAGGTCATCAAGTGACTCCTCAATCTCGTCGTCAAGTTCCACCATGGGATTATTCAAAGAACCCTGCGTCAATTATCGTTGTTGAATCAGCCGCCTCAATGTTCTCAACCGGATTGCCGTTACCGGCCACGATAGTCAGTAAAGAACCCTCTGGAACCTCTTTGCCTGCATCTATCTTTTCACCCTTGTATTTTATCTCATAGACCCAATCCATGTCACCGTCAATGTACTCTGTCTCTGAGAGTTTAAAGCCGGCTGCAAGCAGTTGTGATTCTGCGGCACGCAGGGAACTGTTGTCGGCCAGGTCTGGTATCGCTTTCATAGGCTCTTTTCCTGAGTTGACAGTCAGGTAAACTTTACGTCCCTGCTTTACACCTTCACCGGCCTTGGGTTTTTGCTCAATTACGCCGCCCTCAACCATTGATTTTTCAAACCGGTAATCCGTAACCTCATATTTCAGTCCTGATACGGCAAGTGCGTTGGCAGCCTCAGCCTCATACATTCCGGTTACGTCAGGAACAGTGATATATTGTCCGTGCAGCGTGTATGTACGCATCCAGCGAAATGTGACAAGTATCAGCAGAATGGCCACGATGACCATAACCAATATGTTGATCAGGATCAAAAGTATCCCTCTCTCTCTCTTTGCATTTTCCTTTCCCATTGTAAAATCAGGTTTCAAACTACAAAAATAAATTATAATGACGAGTATCTGAAATGCAAGGTTCTTATTTTTAAAGGATTCAACATTTTTTTTAGAGTGATACCCTGATGATTAGCCATGTGTCGTCATCAAACGTGTGAAAAATGTACAATTTCTTTACATTTTTTATCATATTAACCATAACTTTGCGTTATGGTATCGGACAGAATAATATTGTTAAACTTAATAAATTGTGTATGAGAATGAAAAAACTTCTCTTATTGATGGCTGCTGTTTTGAGCGCGGGCTTGGCCTTTGCTCAGAATGTGCAGGTTTCAGGTGTTGCCATATCGGCCGAGGACGGAGAGCCCATGCCGGCGGTGGCAGTGGCAGTGCAAGGTACCGGTAAGGGTACTACAACAGACCTGAACGGAGCATATTCAATTTCTGTACCCTCAGACGGTACATTGGTATTCTCTTTTCTGGGTTATAATGATGTTGCTGTTCCTGTAAACGGCAGAACCGTAATCAACGTGGAACTTGAGCCTGATGAAATCATGATTGATGACGTGGTTATCACTGCAATGGGTATCAGCCGTGAAAAGAAGGCTCTGGGATACGCCGTTCAAGATATCAAGAGTGACGAACTTGTGAGTGCGGCCAATACCTCATTGGGCTCCGCTCTTCAGGGTAAGGTGTCAGGTATTGACATTACCCCTTCATCGGGTATGCCGGGCGCTTCATCAAAGATTGTCATCCGCGGTGCCCGTTCATTTGACGGCAACAACACACCGCTTTATGTGGTTGACGGTATGCCTATCGCATCAACTCCTGATGTTGATACCGGAGAATCCGTTGTAGGATCAGATTACTCAAGCCGTGCACTTGATATAGACCCCAATGATATTGAAAGTGTCAACATTCTTAAGGGACAGGCTGCATCGGCCCTTTATGGTATGCGTGCCAGCAATGGTGTTATAATCATTACCACCAAGAAGGGAAAGCATAACAGCAAGGCAATGGTTACTGTCAATTCAAGCATATCGGCCGACAGGGTTTCTGTGCTTCCAAAATTCCAGACTAAATACGCTCAGGGTAGTTATGATGAAGATTTAGGTCAGGCAGTGTATGATCCTAATGCATCATTGTCATGGGGTCCCCTGATTTCAGAACTCCCCAATGATCCCGTTTATGGCGGAAATACCGATAATGAATACACCCAGGAGTATGGAAAACAGCCGGGCAAGTATTATGTTCCCCAACTTGCCTTGGCCGGTCTTAACCCGTGGGTGGAACCTGGTTCCTACAATAATGCCAGGAACTTTTTCAGGATTGGCTGGACCCAGTCCAATTCAGTCTCTGTCACAAAGGGTATTGACGGCGGCAGTTTTGCCATGTCTTTAGGTAATACAAAGTCTGAAGGTGTTGTTCCCGGCACAGGATATGAACGTTACAATGCCAGAATGTCTGCCGATACAAAACTCTCAGACGCATTTACCGCAGGTTTTTCAGGAAACTTTGTGGCATCAAAACTGAAAAAGTCAACAGGTGCCAATGACGGTATTGTGGCAACCATTTACGGCTGTCCTCCCAGTTATGACCTGATGAACATGCCCACGCATGAATTGAATAATCCTTATGCGCAGGTTAATTATCGGGGAACAACATTTTTTGATAATGCAATATGGTCCACAGAGAACAATGAACACTCTGAGAGAACCCAGCGTTTCTTTGGAGATGCCTTTGTCCAGTATGAGAACAGGTTCAATTCTGCTGACAAGAAACTGACACTTAAGTATCAGCTTGGCGAGGATGCCTACTCCTCTACATATGCCGATATCTGGGGATACGGACATACCAATGCAAAGGGTGAAGCAAATGAATATTCATTCCAGATCAATGAGACCAACTCCCTGTTTACCGCCAATTTTGACTGGAAAATAAACAATGATATAAATTTCAATGCCCTGTATGGTAATGAGATTGTCTTCTCAACAAGGAAATTTTTAAATACTTATGGAACGGCAGGTTTCAATTTCAAGGGCTGGAATCATATAAACAATCTCTCCTCATATCAGGGGGCGGCATCGTTTGAGCGTGCACTTACCTTCGGTAATTTTGCAAGTCTGTCAGCCGATTTCCATGAGATGCTGTTCCTGAATGTTACAGGCCGTATAGACCGCGTTTCATCAATGCCTAACGGCAGCCGCACATATTTCTATCCTTCAGTATCGGCCGGTTTTGTGTTTACAGAACTGGAACCGCTCAGGAATGATGTTCTTACATTCGGTAAGGTTCGCGGCTCATACGCTGAGGTGGGTGCTTCGGGCGAATATGTTCCTTCTTATTATGAAGTGCCGGAATATGGTACAGGATTCTCCAATGGAACTCCAGTGGCTTATCCTATAAACGGAACAGTTGCTTTTACAAGCAGTTCCACTCTTTATGACGATAATTTAAAGCCGCAGAACACAATGTCATATGAATTCGGACTTGACCTTGGTTTCTTTGACGGCAGGATTTCACTGAGTTATACATTTTCACGTCAGAACGTAAAGGATCAGATCTTCAAGGTGCCTATGCCGTCATCGACCGGTTATAATGAGAAACTTACAAATGCTGGAAAGATTCACACAAATGCACATGAGGCAACCATCGGCTTTATTCCTATACAAAAGAAAAACATTGAGTGGAACATTGACGTAAACTTTACAAAGATTGACAACTATGTTGATGAACTGGCCGAGGGTGTTGAGTCCATATATCTGGGCGGATTTTCCGAGCCCCAGGTACGTGCCGGTATAGGTGAAAAGTTCCCTGTTATTTACGGTGTATCATTCCTGCGTAATGAGAATGGTGATATAGTGGTTGATGAGGACGGCATGCCTCAGGCAGGCGAGGAAAAGGTTCTCGGACAGGTTTCACCTGATTTCCAGATGGGATTCAGCACAGGTGTTACCTGGAAGAGACTCTCATTCAATGCTGTTCTTGACTGGAAACAGGGAGGTTACATGTATTGCGGTACTGATTATAACCTTGATTATTATGGTACCTCACAGCGCTCGGTTGATTATCGTGAAACGGACCAGTTTCTGTTTGAAAAGCCTGCTGTCAAGGAGGTCTTTGATGATGAAGGCAATGTTACAGGCTATGCTCCGAATGACATAATGATTTCAGGCTCAGATGCATCTGCATATTTGGATGCTTTGTGCAACATCTCTGAAGCAGCCATACACGAGACTTCATATCTGAAAGTACGCGAGTTATCTCTGTCATACAAACTGATACAAAAGCCAAAGGTTTCCCTCTCAGTAAACGCATTTGCACGCAATCTCATACTGTGGAGCACTCTTAAGGGATATGATCCTGAGGCATCACAGGGAAACAACAATATGGGTGGCGGATTTGAAAGATTTTCACTTCCGGGTACATCAAGTTTTGGCGGTGGCCTCACGTTGAACTTTTAAAACAGAACAATTATGAAAGCAATATTTAAAAAGACTGGAACAATCCTGTTGGGTACTATCGCTGCTTTGTCATTTGCGGCTTGTTCAGAGTCGTTTTTGGATGAAATCAACAAGGATGTCAACCATCCTACTGATGTTGATTCCAAGTTTATTATTCCTGACATTGTACTTAGGACTGCCCAAAATGTTGTGGGAGGTGACGTAAATACATATTCCGGTATATTTTTGGAGCATTGGGCCGGCACGCATGGGCAGTTATGGCAGGCAGATAGCCGAGACGGGTATGAAAGAGTCGCTTCAACATACAATGATCCCTGGGTGTTTTTATATAAAATAATTACGGATGCCAAGACTGTAATCGGGAAAACCGAGGAAGGTGCGGTTGAGAGTGAAAATACAATGGCAAGGGCGGTTGCTGAAATCATGCTTGCATATAACGCTGCAGTTGCCACTGATTTATTCGGTGACACTCCGTATAAAGAGGCTGGAGACTACATTAATTATGCAACCCCGAAACTGGATAAGCAGGAGGATATATACAAGGATGTGATGAGACTGCTTGATGACGCTATCGTATTGCTTGGAGATACATCGGGATGGGCTTCAAATACATTGAACAGTTATGATCTGATGTATAACGGCAATGCAGAGAAATGGCAGAAATTTGCTTATGGTCTCAAGGCGCGTTATACAATGAGGCTTATTTTCCGTTCAACTGACAAGGCTGCTGATTATCAGAAAATACTTGATTACATAGACAAGTCATTTGCAGGTGCCGATGAACAGGCTTCAATCAATGTATATGACGGCAAGAACCAGAATCCGTTGTTTGATCTTGAGTGGAGCCGTGACGCTATTTCATCAAGCCGTAGTCTGTACAATAAACTTATGGCAAGGAGCGATCCGCGTGTAAACAGAGCATATCTTCATTCTTATGAATGGTATTATATGGACTCTGCAACAGTAAGGGATTTTCTTCCGAAAAACGGAGAACAGCCGTCAGAATCGCAGTACCGTTTTGCCTATGACTACAGTATGTTGGCCGAAATTGCCAGTGTGCATCTTTTGAGCTATCATGAGTTGCTGTTCCTCAAGGCTGAGGCTCTTGCCAGCCTTAACCAGGTTGATTCAGCCAAGGTAATCCTTGAAGATGCCATTGTGGCCAGCATGGCTAATTTTGAAAACAATCTTGCTGCAGCACTGAATTCACCGACATTGTTAGATGAAGGTGGTATTGAGGGTCCGGCCGATGAAACAATCCCGTTTGAAGAGATAGATTCATGTTTTAATAATTTTGTCGTACCTCTCTTTGATGCTGACCCCATAAAGGAGATAATGTTACAGAAATATTTTGCTTTCTGGGGTGCCAACGGTGAATCTACAGAATGCTATAACGATGTTCGCAGAATGATGGCCATGGGTAAGGATATCTATGATTTTGCTAATCCAAAAGCTGACAGATTCCCTCTCAGAGCACCTTACGGAGCCGATGATGCCAGTGCAAATCCTAATGTCAGGGATGCATATGGTAACGGATTCTACATCTATTCAGAACCGGTATGGTGGGCCGGTGGTACCAGATAATGTTTTCTGATACAGGCTTGATCTGAAAGTGAGACTGTCCGGTTGCGGGCAGTCTCATTTTTTTGCGCTCAAAAAAATGAGGACCGAACTTTATGTCCGGTCCTCTGTGTCTTATACCTTATACTAATAAGGAATTACTTTTTGTTTCCGCAATACTCGTCAGATACTGTGAGTTTTTTGCGGCCCTTTGCTCTGCGTGATGCAAGTACCCTACGGCCGTTTGCTGTGGCCATTCTCTCACGGAAACCGTGCTTGTTCTTTCTCTTCCTGTTGGAAGGCTGAAATGTTCTTTTCATCGTTATATATTTTTATTGTTTTCCTTGCGTTTTTGGAATCGGAGGGCAAAGGTAGTTTCTTTTTTCTTAATATGCAAATTGCATCTCTTTTTTTGTCTAAAGTTTTGTCTATTTGTGCCATTGCACTACTTTTGCAGAACAATTGAATGATTTACTAATAAATAGAACTAATTTTTTATGATTCTTTGTCAAGACATCAAGATCGGTACCTGCATCAATCTGGAGGGCCAGCTTTATTTCTGCATTGATTTTCTGCATGTAAAACCGGGCAAGGGTAACACATTTGTACGCACCAAACTTAAGAACGTTGTAAACGGACGTGTATTGGAGCGCACTTTCCAGATTGGTTTCAAACTGGAGGATGTACGCGTTGAGCGCAGACCTTACCAGTACCTCTATCAGGATGATATGGGTTATATTTTCATGAACCAGGAGAATTTTGAGCAGGTTACTATCATCAAGGACCTTATCAACGGTGTTGATTACCTTAAAGAGGGTGAGGTTGTTGATGTTGTTACCAACGCCAACACAGGTGAGATTCTGTTTGCAGACCTGCCTGTTAAGGTTGTTCTTAAAGTTGTTTATACAGAACCGGGCCTCAAGGGTGATACGGCTACAAATGCCACCAAACCCGCTAAGGTTGAGACCGGTTGCGAGGTTCGCGTACCTCTGTTCATCAATGAAGGTGAACTCATTGAGGTCGATACCCGCGACGGATCTTACCAGGGCCGCGTAAAGGCATAAAAGAATGAATGATTAAGCCAGACAAGCTGAATCTTAAGCAGTGGGCCACAGAGGATCGCCCCCGTGAAAAGATGAAGCAAAAGGGCGCAAAAGCGCTGACAAACGCTGAGTTATTGGCGATTCTGATACACACTGGAAACACTGAAGATTCGGTGGTGGCTTTAACACAAAAAGTGATGGCTTCCTGCCGCAACAGTCTTTCCGAACTTGGAAAACTTAGCGTCGGGGAGCTATGCTCTTTCAAAGGGATAGGTGAGGCAAAGGCAGTGACCATCCTGGCAGCCTGTGAACTTGGCAGGCGCCGCAAAGAGGAGGAACCTGTACAGAAACCTCAGATCAGGACATCACGTGATGTCTATGACTATTTCTATCCCGATATGATTGACCTCCAGGTTGAGGAGTGCCATGTGCTGTTCCTTAACCAGTCGTCAAGAGTGATTGACAGCATGCGTGTCAGTCAGGGTGGCCTGGCTAGCGCATCGGTTGATATACGCCTGATTCTGCGTGAGGCATTTTTGCACAGGGCAACAGGTTTGACTTTATGTCATAACCATCCGTCAGGTACGGCATTGCCCAGCAGGCAGGATGATGAACTTACCAGGTCAGTGGCACAGGCCTGCCGAATGGTGAATGTGCCGTTGCTGGATCATGTGATTTTTACTGAGAACGGTTACTACAGTTACGCCGACAAAGGCCGGGTATAAAACAGTATGGCTGAAAAGTTTGACATAGAGGAAAAGATAGTTGAGGTGCTCAAGACGGTCTATGACCCTGAGATACCGGTTGATATCTACAACCTGGGGCTGATATACAAGATTGATGTCGATGATGATGCGAATGCCGTCATTGACATGACGCTTACTGCTCCCGGATGCTCTCTTGCAGACTTTATTGTTGAGGATGTACGCTTGCGCGTTGAGGGGCTGGAGTGTGTCAAATCCGCTACGGTCAATCTGGTGTTTGAGCCGGAGTGGAACAAGGATATGATGACCGAAGAGGCTAAACTTGAACTGGGACTGGAATGAAAAACGTTTACTTTATATCTGATGCTCACCTGGGTTCGTGGGCTCTTGATCACCGCCGCATGCAGGAACGCCGTCTGGTGCGTTTCCTTGATGACATCAAGGACAAGGCACAGGCTTTATATTTGCTGGGCGATATGTTTGATTTCTGGTATGAGTACAAGTATGTTGTACCCAAAGGTTATACCCGTTTTCTTGGCAAGTTGTCAGAACTCACTGACCGCGGCGTTGAGGTGCACTATTTTATAGGCAACCATGACATATGGATGTACGGCTATCTGGAGCGCGAATGCGGCGTTATTATGCACAAGGAACCTATAACCGTTGAGATTATGGGTAAGGAGTTTTTCCTGGCCCACGGTGACGGAATGGGTGACCCCAGCCGTATGTTCCGTTTTATGCGTGGCATATTCCACAGCCGTGTATGTCAGTTCCTATATTCAATGTTGCCCAGCCGGTGGAGCATGTGGTTTGGACAGCGTTGGGCTCAGAAAAGCATGGAAGACCACCGTTTGTCAGGAGTTGACAAATATCTGGGTGAGGATAAGGAGTTCCAGGTTTTATTTGCCAAGAAGTATCTTGAAACACATCCCGATATAAACTATTTCATATTCGGACACCGTCACATTGAACTTGACCTGATGTTGAGTCACTCCTGCCGCCTGCTTATTATCGGTGACTGGATAAGCCAATACACCTACGCCATGTTTGACGGCAAGAAACTTACAATGCTGAACTACCTGGAAGGTGGTGACAATGAATAAAAAAAAGCGGCTTGAGCCGCTTTTTTTATTTCACCAATGCCTTGGTGTCGTTCGCTATCATAAGTTCCTCGTCTGTTGGTAGGACTACAACTTTGACTTTGGAGTCTGGCGTTGAGATTATGCCGTCCTTGCCGAACATGATCTTGGCGTTCTGTTCCTTGTCAAGTTTGATGCCCAGGAACTCCATGTTCTCACATACAGCCTCACGAACCTCATGACGGTTCTCGCCTACGCCGCCGGTAAAGATGATAACATCAACGCCACCCATTGCAGCAGCGAATGCGCCTATGTATTTCTTGATGCGGTAAGCATACATCTTTTTGGCCAGGGCGGCACGCTCGTTACCGGCCTCCATTGAGGCTGTAACCTCACGCATATCTGATGACACGCCTGATATACCCAGCAGACCAGATTTCTTGTTCAGAAGGTTTGACATACCGGTGCTGTCCAAGCCCTCTTTCTCCATGAGGAATGTAACGGCGCCACCGTCAATGTCACCGCTGCGGGTACCCATCATGATGCCCTCAAGGGGGGTCAGACCCATTGTAGTGTCAACGCTCTTGCCGTCCTTGACAGCGGTGATTGAGCCGCCGTTGCCAATGTGGCAGGTGATAACTTTTGAGCCCTCAACCGGCATGTTCAGGTATTTGAATATCTCGCCTGATACAAAGCGGTGTGATGTTCCGTGGAATCCGTAGCGGCGAACTCCGTATTTCTGATACAGTTCGTATGGAATGGCATACAGATATGCGTAGTCAGGCATGGTCTGATGGAAGGCGGTATCAAACACACCTACCTGTGGTATATTGGGGAGCAACTCACTGACTGCGTTCACACCCTTAAGGTTGGCAGGGTTGTGCAGAGGAGCCAGGTCATTGCAGGCTGCGAATGCTTCCAACACCTCAGGGGTAAGCAGAACGCTCTTGTTGAACTTCTCGCCTCCGTGCACCATGCGGTGACCTACTGCGTTGAGTTCGCTGAGTGACTTGAGTACGGCATACTTGCCGGTTGTGAGCACCTCAAATATGAACTTTACTCCGCATGTGTGCTCAGGTATCTCCTTCTCAATGATGACTTTCTCGCCGTTTGCATCGGTCAGTTTAAGGAAAGACCCCTTCATGCCTATCTTTTCAATGCCACCCTGTGCAATGACATCGTTCTTGTCCATGTCAAACAGTTTGTACTTGATTGACGAACTGCCGCAGTTCAAAACCAGAATCTTCATAGTGCTTATGCCTTTTTGGCTGCCATAGCCTGGTTGGCTGTAACAGCAATCATTTTATAAACGTCATCAACAGAACAGCCGCGTGACAGGTCGTTCACGGGGCGTGCAATACCCTGAAGGATAGGGCCGATGGCCTCAGCGTTACCTATGCGCTGTACCAGTTTGTATGCAATGTTGCCTACCTCCAGGTTGGGGAATACAAGTACGTTGGCCTTTCCTGCAATCTCTGAACCGGGAGCCTTGCTTGCGCCAACTGACGGAACAATTGCTGCGTCGGCCTGGAGTTCGCCGTCAATCTTGAGGGTGGGGGCCAGTTCCTTTGCCTTTTGGAGAGCGGTGGTAACCTTGTCAACAACTTCATGCTTGGCTGAACCCTTGGTTGAGAAACTCAGCATTGCCACGCGGGGCTCGGCGAATCCTGCTACTGCAGTTGCAGTACCTGCTGATGCAACGGCAATCTGTGCCAACTGGTCTGCATCAGGAACGGGAGTAACTGCGCAGTCTGCGAATACCATAATACCGTTCTCACCATACTGCGGAGTCTTGGTCAGCATGATGAATGCACCTGATACGACTGAAATGCCGGGAGCGGTCTTGATTATCTGGAGCGCAGGGCGGAGTACATTGCCCGTGGTGTTGCGTGCACCTGCCAACTGACCGTCGGCATCACCGTTCTTTATGATAAGACAACCCAGATAGAGAGGATCAAGCACTTTTTTCTGTGCCTCCTCAATTGTCATGCCCTTGTTCTTTCTGAGTTCGAACAGCAGGTTTGCATAATAGTCCTTTTTGGGGTTGTTCTCAGGGTCAATGATTGTGGCCTTTGAGATGTTCTTAAGACCCCATTGTGCGGTAAGTCCTTCAATCTCTGATTTGTTACCAATAATAATAAGGTCTGCCACACCGTCGGCCAGAACCCTGTCGGCTGCCTTAAGTGTACGTTCCTCAGTACCCTCAGGCAACACAATGCGCTGCTTGTTCTCCTTAGCCCGCGCAATAATCTGCTCCATTAATTCCATAGTTCTATATATTAAATTGCAATCTCCACTTAGCAAAATTACCGCAAATTTACACAATAGGGACGGTTCCTTCCGTGTACATATGATAAAAAAATCATAAAATAAAAAATATAGCATGTACACGGAAGGAACCGTCCCTGTTGTGTCAAAAATAATCTTGTATTAATGATTCATTGATTAAACACTGTGAATACATTTAGAAAGAAATTTCAAATGATACAGAAATTTACAGTGTTCTTTCTGTTACATAAAAAATATTGCTTTCTTTGTAAAAAAATAATAATATATGAAAAAGGACCATATTAATACTACTATATTAATGTTGTGTACAAATTATGATAGGATTGTATTGACCATATGTCAGTTTTAGTTTGAACGTACACAACAGTACATACTATTAATGCAGTCTTTAAAGCAAGTTTGGCATTATCTCTGTCAGACTGAATATTATTTACAGAATAGGAGATGAAATATTTACATAACATATTCATAACCGTAACGATACTGTTGCTTTCAGCTTGCAGTTACAATAGCCGTCATCTGTCAAATGCCTTAAAGGTGGCCGGTGACAACCGCCCCGAGCTGGAGGCCGTTCTTGATCACTACAAGGATAATCCGGAAAAACTTGCAGCAGCACGTTTTCTTATAGAGAACATGCCGGCCCACCGCTCATACAAGGGTGATGAGATACATCAATATTATGAGATTGCAAAAGATGTATTGGCTTCAGGGCTCAGTCCAGTAGAGCAACGCGACTCCCTGCTGTATGTGAGCGATTATATGTTTCCTGGGCTTGAAGACCGCACCGTCAGTGACATACGTGTCATAAAATCTGATTTCCTGATACGCAGCATAGACCAGGCGTTTGACGAGTGGAAGAACCGCCCATGGGCC
>JAFZKA010000044.1 GCA_017551925.1 Bacteroidaceae bacterium
CATCATCATGGTGATAGGAATACCACCGGCAATCCACTGGTCAGCAGGAGCAACGGTATTCTTGATTGATGACATGTAACCGGTCTTGCCGGCAGCAATCAGCATTGATGCGTTGTAACCAAGGCTGTAGCAGTAGTCAGCGTCAAAGTTTGACGGAGCGGCGCAACGGCCCTCATATCCGCAGAAATGATGCTGTGTAGCATACTTGCCCTGATACTTGCCCTCTTTCTTCCACTCAGCAAGCTTGGCACCTACCATATCGGCCAGCAACTGCTCGGTCTCAATGAGTGATACCTGTACGTTTCCGTGCGGGTCACGCTCCAGAGCCAACTGACGGCTTACGCTCTCAGGCAGGCTCTTGAAAATAGCGGCGTTTGCAGCAGAGAGTTTACCAACTATGTACTGGATCTTCTGGTCAGCAGCAACGGTATCGAACTCAGCCTGGTTGGCTGCGAGAACGTCATTCAGTTCAGCAATAAGTTTCTTGATGGCGGGGATAAACTCAATCAGACCCTCGGGAACCAGAACGGTACCAAAGTTCAGACCGCGTGCAGCGCGGTCAGCAACAGCCTGAGCGATATATGTAACAATGTCATCAAGAGTCTGGTTCTTGGCCTCAACCTCCTCACCAATCAGGGTGATGTTTGGCTGGGTCTGCAGAGCGCACTCCAGAGTAACATGGCTGGCTGAACGGCCCATCAGTTTGATGAAATGCCAGTACTTGCGTGCTGAGTTGCAGTCACGCTCAATGTTACCTATAATCTCTGAATAAACCTTGGTAGCGGTATCAAAACCGAATGAGGTCTCAATCTCTGAGTTCTTGAGGTCACCGTCAATGGTCTTGGGGCAACCGATAACCTGTACACCTGCGCCGATAGCCTTGTAGTACTCAGCCAGAACACAGGCATTTGTATTTGAATCATCACCGCCGATGATTACCAGAGCCTTGATATCAAGTTCCTTGAGAATTTCCAGACCCTTGTCAAACTGGTCTTTCTTTTCCAGTTTGGTACGGCCTGAACCGATGATATCAAAACCGCCGGTGTTGCGGTACTCGTCAATGATATCGGCTGTGAGTTCCATATAGTTGTGGTCAACCAGACCGCCGGGGCCAAGGATGAAACCATACAGTTTGTTGGCAGGATTCAGTTTCTTGAGACCGTCAAACAGACCGGCAATCACATTGTGACCGCCAGGAGCCTGACCGCCAGACAGAATAACACCTGCGTTGATTGATTTCTGTGCAGGAGCACCTTCGGCCGGCTCAAACTTGAGGTACGGCATGCCGTAAGTATTAGGAAAGAGTTTCTTAACCTCTTCCTGATCAGCAACTGACTGTGTGGGAGCACCCTCAACAGTTTTCAAAGCACCGCGAAGAGCCTTGGGGAGTTTAGGCTGATAAGCGGCACGGGCAATCTGTAATGCGCTTTTTGTACTCATTTTCTGTTATATGTGTTTATTGTAACTCTCTATTTTATAAAATGTAGCGCAAATTTCGTCAAAAAAGCGCAACTCTACAAACGTAACAGTATTTATTTGCAGAGCTTAAATGACAAAAAAAAACTATATTTGCATGTTTTTACAAATCTGACCTATCACAGGACTATGCATTATTGCTTTATCGTTAACAACGAGCCCGGTAAATCGGGCAACGCCGACGCTATCCGCAACGGCATTGAGAGTCTGAAGACCCCTATTGATTATGAGATTTATCTCACCACTGCAGAGAAAAGCGCAACGGCATTCGTACGCGAATACTGCGCAGATAATCCAGCAAAAGAGACATGCTTTGTGGCATGCGGGGGTGACGGTACAATAAACGAGGTTGCCACCGGAATGGTGGGAGCCCAGAACAAGCATCTGGCAGTTTTGGCCTACGGAAGCGGCAATGACTTCATCAAGTATTATGAAGGCAAGGATTTCCGCAGCATTGAGAACCTTGTCAACGGTACGCCCCACAAGATTGACATAATGAAAGTCGGTCAGGACCGATACTCAATAAACGTCTGCAACTTTGGCTTTGACTCTGTAGTTGCATCAACTGCAAACAAACTGAGCCGCAAGGGCAACAAGAACCCATACCGTTGGGGCATTGTCAAGGCCATTTTCTGTGGCCGTTTCAACCGCATTCAGGTCAAGGCCGACGGTGAGGAACTAAATCCCGGCAAGCGTATGCTGCTCTGCACCCTTGGCAACAACAACCATGTGGGCGGCGAGTTTTTCTGCTCACCCCGCGCCAAGAATGATGACGGTCTGATTGAGGTTTGCTACAGCAAAACCACCACTCTGGTAGGATTTTTAGGCATGCTCAAGGTTTACACCTTAGGTAACCATCTTGATGATCCCAAAGTAAGCAAGCATTTCATTTACCGCCAGTCCAAGACTGTCGATGTTCACTCAGACAAGCAGATAGAACTCTGCCTTGACGGTGAAATGCTGCCCGGCACAGATTTCCACATTGAAATGCTGCCCGGCGCCATCAACTTCATCATCCCCGCCTAAAATACGCAGTCAGTTTCCATCTGCACCCAGTAAAACAAAGCCCTGACAGCGAAGCCCGTCAGGGTTTTGTTTTACCCGGCCTGGAAGGCCGGCAAGCGGAGTGAAACGAAGCGCGTTTACAGAAGGAAACTAAAAAAGGTTGTTTCTAATACGCAGATAGGTTTCCATCCCGGGACTTTAAGCCGTAGGCGCTAAAAGTCAAATAACTCCCGAGCGGCAAAGCCGCGAGCCCTCCGCCAGATGGCAAAAAAAGCGACACATAAACTTTGTCATAGTAAAGCTTTTCATTATCTTCGCATAAACATTAAAACTCACTACTATGGCAAGTCGCAGAAATCTGAAAAAGGACATCAACTACGTAATAGGTGATATCTTCACCGAGTGTCTCATATATAAGGAACTTGTTCCGGGTACAGACTCACAGGCCGCAGATGAACTGATAGTTGACCTGCTCCGCATTGACAATGATTTCACTGCCCGCATCAGCCATACAGAGCCAGGCAAGGCCAAAGAGTACTACCGCACCTTTGTCAAGGACTTCCAGAAACAGATATCAGAGGTCATTGACAAACTCACAAAACTCAAAAAATAACATTCACTCTGGTTATGTTCCGGTGCGTGCGAGCTATGCTGGCGGCACTGACCGTCATATTGCCTGTTTGGAGCATTCAAGCCCAGACAGACAATGCCATTCGCACCAGTATCAAGGAACATTTTCAGAATTATCAGGCAGACCTTGACCTCAAGACCCTGAAGGTTGACCGTACGGTAATAAACCGCAACAGCCGCAGGCTTGAAATATATCTGAACCAGAATTTCAGTTACCAGAGGTTCCGTCATTCCCTGATTGACTCAATCTATGCGGGGCTCAGGCAATCACTGCCAAAAGAGATTCGCAAATACAGCATAGGAATCCATACTGCAGACCGTACAATAGAACAACTCATCCCCAACTGGGCCCGTAAAGTAATCAGCCAGGATGACCTTTGGAATGAGACATTCTATGACGGACAACCATGGGTGTCAAATGAGAGCCGGCCTTATACGCCTAAAAAAGGCCTGGCCAACATACATATGGCTGTTACCCCAAGCCACGGTCTGTATTATGACAATGGTGACAGCCTGTGGGAGTGGCAGCGTCCGCCTTTGTACTGCACACGTGAAGACCTGCTCACACAGTCATTTGCATACCCCTATCTTATTCCGATGCTTGAGAATGCGGGAGCCGTGGTCTATACCGCCCGTGAACGCGACTGGCAGACAAACGGCGTGATTGTCAAGTCGCAATCAAATGATTACCGTGAAGACGGCAAATGGCAGACCTCTTCAGGTGGAGGGTATCTTCAAGACTCATTGCGTATCTGTCCTGACAGCCTGATGGTTGACACACGTACAGCGCAGGCAGGTAACGGCCCCGGAATTGTCATGTCATCGGCCATGTGGATACCCGATATTCCACAGGATGGCGACTATGCCGTTTATGTAACCTACCAGACAGATTCAACCAGCGTTGATGACGCCCGATACATAGTGTTCCACACCGGAGGTTCCACAACTTTCCGCGTAAACCAGCAGATGGGCGGCGGCACATGGGTCTTTCTGGGTACATTCCATTTCAAACAGGGCCGCAGCCCGCAGGGAATGGTCACACTTGACAACAGCAGTGCAATGCACGGAACAGTCAATGCCGACGCCGTGAGATTCGGCGGCGGAACAGCCGTTGAGGTTCGCCAGGGACTTGAACTCCAGGCTCCGCGTTACAACATGGGCGCACGTTACTACACACGGTTTGCCGGTGCACCTGACAGCATATACAGCAAGTATGACGGTGCCGATGACTACCGTGAAGATATCTGGACTCGTCCTTATATGGCCAACTGGCTGTCAGGAGGCTCACTCTTCAATAAAGCCAATCCGGGATTGGGTGTACCTCTGGAATTGTACTTTGCACTCCATACCGATGCAGGATACGCCTACGGAGATACACTTATCGGTACACTTGGTATCTGCACCACCAATTTCAATGACAGGCTTTTGGGTGAAGGGCATTCGCGCTATCTGAGCCGTGACCTTACCGACATGGTTCTGACAGGTCTGCTGCGTGACCTGAACGCCGGCCTGAAAAGGGAATGGATATACCGCGGAATATGGGACAAGAACTACTGTGAAAGCCGTGAGCCACAGATACTCTCCATGCTCCTGGAACTGCTCTCGCACCAGAACTATTGGGACGTGAAACTTGCCCTGAACCCCAACTTCAGGTTTATGACATCACGCTCCATATACAAATCCATACTCAAATATGAGAGTTTCCTGCATGACCGCAGTTACGTAGTGCAGCCGTTACCGGTTGAAAAGTTCAGCATTGACCTTTCAGGTACGGCAGGCCTGAATCTTAACTGGCAGGCTGTCCGGGACACATTGGAGCCCACGGCTGTTCCCGGAGGCTACATTGTCTATACTGCGGTCGATGACGGAGGCTTTGACAACGGTACCTTTACCCGCATAAACAGTTACAGGTTCACACCAGAAAAAGACCACATCTACCGTTTCAAGGTGACAGCCGTAAATGAGGGCGGTGAAAGCATGCCTTCAGAAACACTTGCCGCCTGCATAGCATCGGAAAGCAAGGGAACGGTGATGGTAGTCAACGGATTCCAGCGCCTGAGTGCCCCGCAGACAGTTGAGACAGACAGCACACAAGGTTTTGATATACTGTCTGATCCCGGTGTACAATATATGTACTCCCCCATTCTGTGCGGTGCGCAGCAGATATTCCAGATTGACAGCATTGACTCGCCTGAGGAGGTATCACTTGGAACAAGTGACGAGACACTGAACGGTAGATTGCTGGCCGGCAACACCTTTGATTACCCTTGGGTTCACGGCCGCTCAATTGTCCAGGCGGGATGGTCATTCGTATCATGCAGCCGTGAATCAGTCCAGGATGATATTGTAGATCTTGGGCAGTACCGTATTGTTGACCTTATCATGGGTCTGCAGAAACGCTCCGTGCAGGACACCCTGTTCCAAAAGGACTACTCCACATTCACGCCTAAACTTCAGCAGAAAATCATAACATATCTGGATAACGGAGGTAAACTGTTTACCAGCGGCTCATACGTTGGCGCTGACATGATATCTGACCTGGCCGATGAACAGTTCACCACGAATGTTCTTCATTACCGTTGGGAGGGTCCTTTGCCATCGGCAACAGAATCAGAACTCAAAGGACTCAGATGCAAACCTGAGATAAGGCGCAACGCCACCAGCACAGGATACGGTGTGACCAAGCCTGATGTGCTCAGCCCCGCCAATATGGGAACCACCCTGATGACCTACTCACAAAGCGGACTTGCTGCCGGTGTAGGTTATAAAGACCGTAAGAGCCGATGCCTTACGCTGGGATTCCCGTTTGAGAGCATAACATCAGAACATGAACGTGACAAACTGATGCGTTCAATAATTAGATATCTGACCGAAAACTAACTTAACAATACACTATTATGTTTACTATTCAAGCCAATGAATCAGGAACACGCAGCATAAGCGTTTCTGTTGAGAATCTGAACACAATCCGCAGGTTTTCACTGTTCCAGTTGCTGATAGACAGCAGCGGCATCATTACCGAGCAGTCGCTTGATAAACTCAAACTGAACATACGCTCACTTCTCACAACACCTCAGGGCTCTGACAAGGCTCTGCTGGACCTGTGCATTGACGTTATCTACCATCGTGACATGAAGGCTTTCGGACTAAAGAACCTGATTGCCCTTTATGAGCAGTGGAACGCCGCCAATCCCGAACCTCAACCTGCAGAATAAAAGATGCCGCAATGGCTGCCTACAACAAAAAAGGAGTGTGAACGGTTGGGCTGGGACCAGTTGGACGTAATTCTCTTTACCGGTGATGCATACGTGGATCACCCCTCTTTCGGTACAGCCGTGATTGGGCGTGTCTTAGAGGCTCACGGCTATAAGGTGGCTGTTGTGCCCCAGCCCAACTGGCAGGATGACCTGCGCGATTTCAGGAAACTGGGTGCTCCGCGACTCTTTTTCGGGGTATCAGCCGGTGCCATGGACTCAATGGTCAACCGCTACACGGCAGGTAAACGCCTGCGTTCAGAGGATGCATATACTCCTGACGGCCGTCATACCGGGCGCCCGGAATATCCTTCAATAGTATATACCAAGGCCCTGAAAAAAATCTTCCCTGATGTACCTGTGGTACTTGGGGGAATTGAGGCCTCGCTGCGCCGTTTCACCCACTATGACTACTGGCAGGACAAACTCCTGCCCAACATACTTGAAATGAGCGGTGCCGACTACCTGACATACGGTATGGGTGAAAAGGTAACCGTTGCCTTGGCCGATGCCATCAGCCAGGGACGAATGGATGACCTGCTCACATTGCCACAGACCGCATTCATGTGCAGAGAGGTGCCGGGCGGTATAACAGACCGGGACAAGGTGCTGGCAACACATGAACAGTGCCTTGCCGACAAATGCTGTCAGGCTGCCAATTTCCGCATAATTGAGGAGGAGTCAAACATGATTGAGGCACACCGCATCATACAGCAGACCGGCAGCCGCTTTATGGTGGTCAATCCTCCCTACCCTCCGCTCACCACAAAGGAACTTGATGCCATCTATGACCTTCCATATACCCGTCTGCCGCATCCGCGTTACAACGGCAAGCGGATTCCCGCGTATGAGATGATACGCCACTCCGTGACCATTCACCGCGGCTGCTATGGCGGGTGCTCATTCTGTACCATCTCCGCCCATCAGGGCAAACAGATTGTGAGCCGCAGCAAGGAGAGCATACTGCGGGAGTTGCGTCAGATAACCCAGATGGATGATTTCAAAGGTTACGTATCTGATCTTGGAGGCCCTTCGGCAAACATGTACGGCACAGGCGGCCGTGACAAATCCATCTGCGCCAAATGCAAGCGTCCCACCTGCCTCACCCCCAAGGTCTGCCCCAATCTGCACACTGACCTCACTGCCCTGATTGACCTTTACCGTGCTGCCGACAAGGTGCCCGGCATTAAGAAGACCTGTATAGGCAGCGGCATACGCTATGACATACTGCAATACAATGACCCTGACCCCAAGGCTGGAAAGTCACATGCGGCATATGCCAGGGAACTGATTGAGAAACATGTGAGCGGCCGACTGAAGGTTGCCCCGGAACACACCTCATCAAGCGTTCTCGCACTTATGCGCAAACCTCCTTTCAGTCATTTTGAGGAGTTCAAGAAAAGTTTTGACCGGATAAACCGCGAATGCGGACTCAAGGAACAGATCATTCCCTACTTTATAAGCAGTCACCCCGGATGCACTGAGCAGGATATGGCAGAACTTGCAGTCATAACCAAACGGCTTAACTTCAAGTTGGAGCAGATCCAGGACTTTACTCCCACCCCCATGACACTGAGCACCGAGATATTCTATACCGGCATAAACCCGTACACCATGAAGCCTGTTTTTACAGCCCGCACCGACCGCGAAAAGCAGGCACAACGTCAGTTCTTTTTCTGGTATGACCAGACTCAGCGCCACCGGCTCATAGCCGAACTCAAACGCATAGGCCGCCCTGACCTTATACCGGTTCTGTTCAAGTGACTTGAGCAAACTCCAATAAAACAACGGGCCCCGGAATCACTCCCGAGGCCCGTCAACAATTCATAACGAACGAATTACTTCAAAATCTTTGTTCCGTCAATAATATAGATGCCGCTTTCAGCCTGTTCATCAGGAACCGTCTGTCCCTTGATATTGAACACCGGCAATTCAGCATCACCTGAAGGTCTGATTATCTGAACACCTGAAGGTGTCTCAAAATTCAGTACGTAAGGATCTGCCTGGGAACCGAGTACATCAGGACTGAAGACAACACCCTCCGTAATGGAATATTCCGTATTGGTATCCACGTTAATGGCCTTGAATACCAGGTTATCGGTATTCTCGCCGTAAACGGAGAACTTGAATGTTCCATCTATGTATTGGCCTACGCCACGACATTCATTTCCGCAGAACACGCCTATCTGGAATATGCTGTCAGGGGCCTCGCTGTCACCATCTATGACTGTTGCGGTAACAGCCATCATGTCAGGATAAGCATGCGGATTGACACTCCACGGACTGTTTCTGATCTGCAGATGACCGTTGCTGACTGCAGCAGGACTTACCGTGACGACAGTTCCGTAAATGAAACTCTTTTCTGACATTGACTTGTACATATAACCGTGTCCGGGGGTGAGGACTTTAAGGTTACCGGTCCATCGGCCGTTTGAATACTCTGCAAAGCCCTCTTCAAGTCCGGTAATCACGTCACCCTCATCAACATTCAGATATACAAAGGCATCTTCAAGAAGCATAGCCTGATCCAAAGGATAACCAAGCCAGTTCCATCCGCGCTTGAGTGATATGGTAACACCCTGTGCATTGAACTGGTCACCCTGGAATGTCATGCGTGCCGATGCATCGGCCTGGACCTTGAGCATGTTCACAGCCTGGACATCAGGAACAGAACCGTTCCAGTCATCGCTATCCTGAGCCTTTACAGTCTCACCGTCCTTGGTACGTACTGCGATAGAGGCACTCTTGAGTTCAGAAACCGTGAGAGGAGCCGAAAGGTCATGTGAGGTCCAGTTCCAACCCTCCTCAAGTTCCATTGCAACTGATGAAGTGCGCACAGAATAACGGAATTCGCTTATTGTACTCTCCGAACCGCTGATACCTATTGCCATAGCCTTGATAGTGACACTGTCAGTTATGGTTATAGGACCTGAGTAGAGAATACGCTTGTCTGATTCACACGGGCATGAACCGTCAAGAGTGTAGTAGATAACCGCGCTACCGGTCTCACATGAAAGTGACACTGTCTGACCGGTGAATACCGATGTTCCGCTTATGCGCGATGCAACAGGCGCCTTGACCTCTTCAAGCAGTGATGCGTCAACCACGCTGACCAGTGTGGTGGCTGCAAGATCCTCACCCTGAACCTGATACTTGACGGCTGTAGAACCGAACAGGGAACCGTTCAGTTCAAACTGAGCCTGTCCGTCAGCATCAAGCGTAAGTTCCAGAGACTGCATTGAGCCGTTCAGAGCGGCAATCATTGAGGATTCGCTCCTTACGGTAATCTTCTTGCCTGCGGCTGCCTCTGACGGGAGAGCGCCAATCAGGACAACAGTCTTTTCACCGTAACCCACATACATGATTGAATCAGCGGCTATGGATACAAGTTTCTTCTCTATATCCAGTTTCTGTTCATAGGTCTCAGTCATCTTGATACCTGCGTAACTCTCCACATCGGTATTGACAATAAGGAGCATCTCATCATAACCTGACACGTTACCGGCATCAACAGAGACTGTTCTGGCATAACTCCGGTCATTACCCTCAATCACATTCTCAAGATCAGGATATGAGAAACTGAGATTGGTAAGCAATGTCTGGGTTCCGTTCTTTATACCCTTTACGAATATGTTGCCTGCATTGAGAGTCTCCGGATTCATGTACTTGGAGAATGTCACCTCAATGCTGCTGTTTCCGTTACGGTCAACCTCAAACGCACGGGCACTGACGACCTCGGGCTGCACATTCTGTACAAGACCGATATTGACATCCATCTGAGGCGGAGGTACAGGCAGCCACTCTGAATAAGCGGTCTGATAACCCTCCTTCTCAAACTTGACCTGCCACTCGCCCTGCGGCACATCCCACTGGTACATACCCTGCTCATCAGTATAGAGAGGATTCTCCTGACCATACATGGCCGCATCCCAAAGAACTATCTCCTGCTGCATGTCACCATACATATCCTCATAGGTATGTTTGTAGTATGCTGTTGCAGTCACGCCCTCAAGACGGTTGCTGGATACACCTTCATAAACAAATCCTGACGGGTCAATGATAGGCTCAACAACCGGATAAGGCAGTGAGAAATCCCACTTGTCCTCAATCTCCTCCAACTCAGCATAGTTGCAGTTTATGTAACGGTTCTTGTCACGTTTTGCCTTGCGGATACGGTTGCGTGATGTAGCCTTGGTCTCACGATATACCAGATCTGCCGTCTTTGAAAGGTACTGGGCAACCGCTCCCTTGACCATGTTCAGCATAGGAACGCCCTGTGGAGTGTGAACCACGCTTGTCACAACCGATGCCGCCATTGAGGCAATCTGGCATACGGTTATGTAACGGTGTCCGTATTTGAACTTAAGGCTGTCTGATATCCAGTACAGGGCACGGGCCTGCGGATCATCCAATCCGTTGCATGGAAGTATGCGGTCAATGAACACCTGCCAGTCATTGACATCGGTAATTGCATAATGACCGTATGATATGAGTCTGTTCAGGTCACGGACAATACTGATGTAACTGTTTACCTCGGCAAGTGCCGTGTTCAGTTCATAGCGGGTCTTTTTCAATTGCGCTACATTGACAGCCAACGTACCCAATTGAGCATCAATTGATGCGCTCTCCTCAGGATGAACAGCCTTGTATGCCACCAGATTTGCAGTCAGTTCCTCTGCATCTTTCAGTGAAAGGTCAATGGAACCCAGTTGGGTCCTGATGGGATCACCTGTTGACTTGATGTAACTGTTCACGTAATGTGCAGCCTTTTCAAGCATCATGATCTCATTCTTGAGGGTATCCACAAGAGTCTCGGCAATACGGCCCGTATGACCGGGTGCGGCACGCATAGGTGAACGTTCTGGGTACGTAGGATTATTATTGTCCTGATATTCATCATAATACTCATCCTCATCATAATACTCGGTAGGCTCCTCTACAAGGTCTATGCCCCACACCATGTTAATGTTCGGATCGTTTATAATGAAAGTACCGTTCCGTATTACAGTGACCTGGACATCGTCTTTATTCTCATCGGTGGCAGGGAGGTTAATAACATCGTCAACATCTTCATCATTAATTACAACGGAGTATGTATCGCCCTCATAATATGTATATTGGCCGTTGTTGTTCCAGCCGTTGAAACCTGAAATGTTATCATCGGCAATCTCTATGACCTCATCTACCATAACAACAGGATCCTGCTGAGCAATCTGCTGAATCTCCTCAACAACCTGTGTGGAATTATCATAAATGAATGTCTCATCCAACTCAGGTATCTCTTCAGGAATAAACCCGTTGTCCTCATGAGGCATATTGTCAACATACGTCACATAATCCTCAGTCTGTTCAACAGCATCAGGAACAGTGTTAATCTGAACGAATTCGCTGTAGTCAATCTCAGTTGAGATATCGGCATCAACCACCACACGTACACCTATTGGCATGGTACGGGTATCAAACTTGCCTACTGCAACCCAACGTTCCATGTTCGGAATGTAACGGGCAGGGAGTTCAATCCACTCGTGATTATTGGTAAACACGCGGATTATGCAACTGTTCACAACCTCAGGGTCATTGTTTGTCAGATCAGCCGTAAAGACAAAGTCCGTACCTCCGGCAAACATGTAACTCGGTGAACTGGCCTTGATATGCTCCAGATCAAAGCATACCCATATGGTACGGTTCACTCCGGGCAAACCGTTATAGAATGTCATCTCAACGGTCTTGGCCTGGATACTGCGCTCGTTGTACTCCACAAAACGGGTCTCGGTCTGGTCCTTGAAACCTGACGGAGCGGTTATATCTGCCCAAATCTCATGAATAGAAAGGTTCATGCAGTTCTTGAGTTCGGTCTGCAATGACCAGTAACCGTCGGCCAGAGCCTTTGTGGTTCCTATTACGGTCTGACCGTCATATACAACCACCTGTGACTGTCCGGGGGCATTACCGTCAATACTGATTGTAGGCAGTGATATGAGCGGTGCGCTCCAGATGGTAACGTCTGTAACGGTGTAGGCCGCGCTTCCTATAGGCTGCATAATGGTCTTACCGTTCAGACTGAAACGTACAAAAGCATTCGGAGTATAGTTTCCGCGGGTTGAAGGTACTATGCAGAACTTTACCCTGTCAGTGTAATTCTCACCCATAGGAATGGTGACCGTATTATCACGGTATTCATATGTTGAGAGATTGTTGCCCACAATGACTGATTTTTCAACCATGTTGCAACTCTCAGGCAGTTTGACCACCATTTCAATATCAGTAACCTGTTGCTTGTATGCGTCCAGAAAATCAATCTTACCGCTCAGAGTAAGATAGTTACCTGCTATCACATTTGCCTTGTTCACTGAGAATGAGGTGTTCTGACCAGTGTAATAGTATTTTGACTCATTGAACAGAGGAACCACGACATTCCTTAATGCCGTAATTACTCCGCTCTTGACATCAATCACGTTCTTAAGGTAATCCACACCCTCGGTCATACCGGCATCGGCCAGATTGTCAAGAGAGAAAATGGAGTTGAAGAACGGGCTCTGGCCCATTGTCACAAGGGTATATCTGCCGTCGGCAAGGTCACTGAATGTCAGATCATTACCCTTATATGTATCATGTGACACCAATACGCCTTTGCTGTCATAAAGGATACCCTCGACAGCCGTATTGTCAGTAATCAGGAATCTGGCCTTGATTGCGCCAAGCTCAACAATGGGAATCTTGACTGACAGATGATTGTCAGAGTCAACCACACCGCTCACCTTGACATCCTTGAACATGGCAGACTTGCTGCGGCACGTAAGTTCAAGTTCGTCACCGGCATGAACATCCTCCAACACCACGATATTCGGATACTGGACACTCATTGATGTAATCTCTTTGCCCAGAGTCTTGTCATACAGGCTGTATGAGACATTACCCATATCTGAATAATATGGCAGAGTCTCAGCCTCCTCACCTTGAGCCACACTTTCAGTATAACTGAAACTCAGGTTCACTACGACACCAGAAATGGGTTTGAGCGACATTGTACCCAGATCAATTGTACGTGTCCCGGCATTGGCGGTGAACATGTCATCACCCAATGACACCGTACCGTTCACGCAGTCATTTGCCGATATTGTAACCTCTGACGGAGCACTGAATATGACAACCTCATAACTGCCGTCTGACAAGGTCTTGACATTAAGGGCATCAGAGTACTTGCCGGCTATGGTCTGTGAGATTGCGACATTGGCTCCGGCAATACCCAGTCCGGTCATATTATTGACGACCTTACCCTTTAGTTTATATTGAGGTATCGGTTCCAGTCTGACCTCAATGTTATTGGCACCCTCCTTTACCGTATATTCAGTCTCTGAAGGCTGGATATATTTCATTGCCAGAGTCTTGGGCAGTGTAATGCCGTAACTGACCTTGTATCCGCCTATCTGTGATGCCAGGATTGAGCCCTGCTGCAGATACGTACCTGACTCATCATTCCAAATGATTGAGGCCTGTGCTGTTACATCCTTGCCGTCGGCATCAATCACCTTAAGAGAGAGGGTACGCGGCAATTTCAGGTCACTCATAGTGACACTCACGTTCCTGTCATCAACGGTTATCAGGTCATATTCACCTATAATCTGACCTGACAGGTTCTTTAGATAGGCGTTATATACCGTATTCCTGACAAGAGTACCGAATGTATAGTTCAGACGGTCTGTAATGACATATCTGTATTTCTGACCGCTCTTGACATTGACCAGTTCAAGAGACATGTTCTTGTATCGGCCATCACTGCATTCTGCCGGTAGATTGACCTCAAGGGCGCACAACTTGCTGCGCATGGGAGCAATGTTGTATGAGTTCCACCCCTCAGTAGCCTGATAAAGTTCAACCGATGTCTCAGGCACATAGACGGTCATGTCATCAGGGACACCTGTAAACGCATTTGTTCCGATTGAAGGCGGTACGGTTGCATAACAGTTGAATGACTTTAATGCAGCGCAGTTCCTGAACGAATAGTTGCCGAGCGATGATATGCATGAAGGCACATCAACCTCCTTGACATTTGTGTTTCCGTCCAACCAGTAACTGGGTATGGCACTTACGCCAGCCACACGGCTCAGGTCAATTGAGGTGAGTGACGTGAACGTATTTGTAAATGAAAAGTCATTGCTGTTTATCTGGCCGTCAACAATCAGATGAGTCAATGCGGTATAGGTATTTACCAATGACCTTATTGAAGAGGTAAGATAGCCCGGAGTAAAGAAGTCAACAATAGCCTGTCCCGATATGTTGTCCCATGAGTTGGTTCCGGGATTGACAGGAACCTCAGGAGCATACTCATATATACCTTTTATCTTATAGGCATGTGAAGGCATGAGCAGGCTCAGACGGGTTTCAGTACCCAGAACGTCACCATCCTCGGTCTCCCAGCGCAGAAAACGGAATCCGTTGTTGCAGTATGCGTTAAGCGTCTGAGTGGTTCCCTCTTTAACCATTATGCCTGATTTGATGTTGAACGAACCGGCCACCTGCGGCTCACATTCAACAGTCAAAGGATAATCACGGCTGAAAACCGGGTTACCGGGGCTTGAAGGATTATATTCATATACAGCATACAGAGTCACATTTGCATAAGGCATGGTGAACCTGTATGATTTGCTCTCAGTAAGAACATTGCCATTGGCATCCTTCCAACAGATAAAGTAGCAATCATTATGTGTTGAAGCGCTTACTGTAACTGACTGTCCGCCCTTGAACCTGTCACCATAACCTGAAAATGATCCGGCACCGTCAGGTATGGATACGCAACTCACCTTGTAATAGGTGGTTGTATCAGGCACCGGCCATGACGGGTTGGGCGGGTTTACGGGATCATAGCCGTCAGTCTGTGCAATGGCCACAAACGGGAACAGCAGTCCCAACAGATTGATAATATATCTTTTCATGACAGATTATCTGTTTAAGGTCTTGACACCGTCAGAAATTATAATACCGTCACTGTTACCGTCAACAAACTGACCGGCAGCGTTGTAGAACACCTTATCCTGAACCGGAGCGGCCTTGGCGTCAACATCGGTGGTTTCAGCATTTGAGATAAAGAAACGTCCTGTCACATCACCCTCTGATGCACTGAATGTATAACCTGAGGTTAAAGTAAGAACAGTTGTCGTACCGTACAGACGATCCTCAAGTTTTAAGCCGTCACTCTCTTCATCGGCCACACCGATGGTATATGTGCCGCTTGCACCGCAATGCAAATCTACTGCAACCTTGCCGTCAGCCTCGGGACGCTCGTTGATTGAATACTGCACACCGTTGCAGACTGTCCAGATCTGAGGCACGCCGGCCTCTGTTGATATAAACTTGGCAACATCACGACCAACCTCATAATCCATTGATGCCTTAGCGTTGAATACCACACGTGTGCGGTCTGACAGGGTATCATATGACAATGTCAGATTCATGACCTTTCTGTCTGAACCGTTACGTACCGATGAATGCTCAACCGTAAGATTGTTGGGGTTACGGTATGTCTGGCGACCGTCATGCAGGAACAGTAGGTTCTCAGTATCAACCGGACGCTGAATAAAGAACGCCTCACCCGGATTCAGGATATAATCATCATCAACGGGGCTGAATGCCACATATGTCCTGTTATATGAATCCCAAACCATGAACGGTGATTCGGTATCCAAGAAACGTGTATCATAATAGCACGGATAGGGATTACCTATCAGGTTCCATGAACGGTTCTGCTCAAACTCGCTCAGATTCTCCTCAAGTGCAACCTCACGGTCCTTGCTGGTAAACAGATACTGGCGTGTAACAGACTCCTTGATGGGAGTAACCGTGAATTCAACCACATTGTCATTGCTGCTTGCGGTATTGTTATAGCACTTCATTATGTATCCACGTCCGGCCTGGAGAATGCTGTCGGCAGTCAGGTTCACCCATGTCTTGTCAAAGTTCTGCTGTGCGCGCTCATAACCTGAATATTTACGGATAACCCATTGGGTCTTGGAATCAACGGGAACTATATCAGAAACCTTGACATCAAACGGAAAACTTACAAACTGCCACAGATCATTATAGAGCATCATGTTAAGAGTCTGGTTCTCTGCACGCATCTCACCACGGACAATCAGTGAATTGGGATTGTATTTGGTACTGTTGTAGTCATAGGTATAACTGTTGCTGTAGTAGAACCTGCTATAGTCAGCATAATACTTGGCGTATGGTGACACATACATTGAGAAATCATTCAGAGCCAACTTGCTGCGGCTGCTTACCGTCAGATTGCCGCGCTCGTATTTCTGATGGCCGAAACCGTCATCAATACGCTCAGTGTTGTAAAGCAGACGGACATTGGGAGTATAACCCTCAACATTGTCATCAACACCCAGAACAAATTCAAACTCCTTGTTTATTACTATGTTGGCAGGCAGATTGTCACGTATTATATTGGTGTGGTTCTGATACTCAAGCCAACCGGGAGTGGTCATATACTCCTGGAAACTCCATAACGGAACATAGAGTTCAATGTTACCTGCGCTGCTGGTAGGTATATCTGAACGTACTGTAGGCGGAATCAGCGCACGGCTTTCAATCTTCTTGAGACCTGAGCAACTATAGAAAGGACGTCCCAGGCAGTATTGCAATGAACTTGGCAAGGTAATCTCTTTCATTTTGCTGCAATTGCTGAATGCGTATGAAAACAACTCCTCAAGTCCTTCATTGAATGATACGCCTTTGAGAGCAGAGTTACCGCTAAAAGCGTAACTGTCAATAGTTTTTAAGGTTGAAGGAAATACCAGGGTATCTATGGCACAATTTGAGAAAGAATAATAACCGACAGTTCTCAATCCTTCCTCAAATTCAACCTGAGCCAGATTCCTGTTGCCTCTGAAACAATATGAAGATATATAACTCAATGCACCGGGCAGATGCAATGACTTGAGGTCACAATATTCAAAACAGTCGTCACCTATTGAAGAAAGGGTTGAAGGCAGTGATACTGACTCCAGACGGTCACAGTTGTAGAAACACTCATACGGAAGCGACTTTACACCCTCTGGAATGGCAATGCTTTGCAGTGAGTCACAATTATAAAAATTATAATTTCCGGTAATGGAATTTACGCTTGGGGGTATAATCAGATTGTTTATACCGGTACCTGAAAAAGCGGAGCCTCTGATTGCCTTGAGCGTATCGGGCAGAATAACCGTTTCAATCTGCCAGCAACTCTCAAGAGCGCGTGCCGGGATATCAGAAAGGGAGAGGCCGCTCAGATCAAGATAAACCAGATTGTGCATCTGCCTTAACTGATACCAGTCTGTCTCATCAATGGTACCTGTCTTTACAATCAGTTTGTTGACCTCGGCATAAACGCGGACTTTAGGAAGTGCATCGGCCACTACGATATAGCCTAACTCACCGTTGTCAACTGAATCTATCACAACCGTACCGTATGAGATATCATCGGCAATTACGCAGCAGTCTTCAATATAATCGGTGATCACATAATCCTTGAGTGACCCGCCCGGTACATACAACTTGATCTTGTTGTTTGCAGAGGTGATACGGCCCGAAACTACCGGGGGAACCGCACCTTTGAATATGAATGACACGTTATCCCTGTCAATGATTGAACCCTTTATGTATTCCACATTCTCAGGAATCACGAACTCTGTCATGCTGCGGAAAGGATAAAATGTATTCTCACCTATCCAGCGTATGGTTGAAGGCAGGACAACCTTCTTTGTGTTGTTCTGAAGATAAGAGTAGTACCCCTCTGTTGCCACAACAACATAAACGGCATCGTTATATGTTATGGTTTCAGGAATAACCAGTGTCTCAGGGGCGACATCGGTCTTGTTAAAGTACACAAAACGGGCAAGATGCTTGGTCGCATCCAACTTGTAACGGAAACCGTCAACCGTAACGATACTTGATGAGAAGGTACAACTGTCCATATCATACAACATGGCGGCAGCTTTAAGTTCCTCAACACTCTGAGCCTGCAACAAACCGCCTGACAAGGACGCTGCAACAAGCATTGAACACAGAAAAAGGATTCTTTTCATTGATTTATTATAAAATTGTTAATAACTAATTTCCCGAGTAAACTATTGAAAATCATTAATTGGCGTGGACTTTACATCCAAAAATCTGACAAAAATACCTTTTTTACCACAAACGCGCAACCTATTCTATAATAATTATTAACAGTTGTGTGAAAATAAGAACAACCTTAATAAATACTAACTGTCTTAACTTTTCGCCAGACGGACTATATTGATTACGACTCACGTCACAAAAGAGCAAACAAACAAAACAAAATAATTAGGACAATGAAAAAAATTTTGATGGTTGCCGTAATCATGGCAGTGTGCGTTTCAGCAAGCGCAAAGAAAAAAGAGGTTAAAGAGGTTCTGTTCGGTGTTAAGTCGGGCGTTATCACAGTTTCATCTGATATGGGTGAAATGCCTGATTTCTCAGCAATGGGAATGGGCGGTGGCGGTCTTGCCGCTTTCGGTGACTCAGCATTCCTGGAGAGAATGAACAGTTTCAATTCAGGTGATATGCGTGAGCAGATCTACTTTGATGATTACGGCAAGAAGACTGCAAGAATCAGCGTTTACGGTGAGAACATCACTCGTACAATCTCTGTAGGTGACTCAACATATACTATCAACGAGAAAGAGAACACAGCAACCGTAATGCCTATCTTCGGCGGTGCACGTAACGGCCGTGGCGGCGGCATGGGCGGTTTTGGTGGCGGTTTCGGTATGGGCGGTGCCCAGATTGGCCAACTCGGTGAGATTGACTGGCTCAACCTGGACAAGAAGACCATCCGTCGTAACAAGATCAAGGAACTGGGTGAGGAGCAGGTTGCAGGTGTTACTTGCAAGAAATATTCAATGAGTCCCAGCAACCAGATGGGCTTTACTCAGAATATCACAGTATGTGTTTATGAGGGAATTCCTCTGTCAACAGTTACTGAGAGTGACTGGAATACAACCAGCCAGACCGCAATGAATTTCATTGCTGAGGATGTTGATCCCGCTTTCTTTGAACTCCCCAAGGGCTGCAAGGTCAGTGAAATGAGCATGGGCGGCTTTGGCGGCGGTGACTTCATGATGATGGGCGGCGACTTCGGCGGCTTTGGCGGCGGCGGTTTCGGCGGCGGCATGGGCGGCTTTGGTGGCGGCTTCGGCGGCTTCTAAATTTCTCGCAGATTAAAATTCTCGCAGAAAGCGCGGAAAACACAGAAATATAATTCACACAGAAAACACAGAAATCACGGAAATAAATCTGTGGTTTCTGTGTTTTCTGTGTGACCTTATTTAACGCACCGGATGGAAAAATCTGCGATTTCCGCGCTTTCTGCGAGAGTTTATCATCTCAGCGAGAGATCATTGATGAAGTGCTGATTGCAAGACTTCGCTGAGGGTGGGATGGGCGTGGATGATGGATTGGAGCTGATCAAGCGAAGCGCCCAGGTTTATGGCGGTGGTGATCTCGTGGATGAGGTCTGAGGCGTGAGCTCCTAGGATATGGGCTCCAAGAACCTTGTCATTGTTATCCACTATCACTTTACAGTAGCCGTCAGTTTCATCCATTGAGACGGCCTTGCCGTTGGCTCGGTAGAAGGATTTTAGGCAGCGGAACTCAAGGTTTTGCTCCTTGCACTGCTCCTCTGTGAGGCCGATGGCTGCAACCTCTGGCATGGTAAATACTGCTGCGGGTATCAGGTCAAAACGGATGCTGTCAGTCTCTCCGCAGATGGCATTCAATGCACGGAGTCCCTGATACGTTGCAGCGTGTGCCAGCATGATTCCGCCCGTAACATCACCCACAGCATAAATGCCGGGAACCGATGTCTCAAAACGATCATTTACGGTAATGCCCTTGCGGGTGTAGTCTATGCCGGCAGCCTCCAGGTTAAGGCCATCAGTGTTGGGGCGGCGGCCCACAGCCATAAGTATCTTATCTGCCTGAACGGTGAACTCCTTCTCCTTTTTGATATAGGTTACGGTATTACCATTAATTCGTGTTACCTGTGCCTGCACCTCAACATTGATGCCACGTTTGGAGAGTGACTGCTTAAGGCGTTTGGCCAGGTCAGTGTCAAATCGCGGCAGGATATTGGGGCAATACTCCAGCACCGTTACCTCACTACCGAAACTGCGGAATATGGATGCAAACTCAAGGCCTATCACACCACCGCCTATTACACAAAGACTCTGCGGAACCTCTTTGAGTTCCAGAATCTCCTTTGAAGTGATACAACTCTCAGCACCAGGAACAGGCAATGAAGCTGATACGGAGCCGGTTGCAATGATTATCTTATCAGCATAATATTCCTGACCGTTGCATATTACGGTCTTGGCATCCTTAAACTGAGCCCTACCCTGCACCACCTGAACGCCCTTGAGCAACATGCTGATGCCACCACGCAGTTGCTCAATGACAGCCTGTTTACGCTCGGCGGCGGCCGCAAATGATGGTTTGCAGTCCAGTCCGGCCTTTAGGTCCTGCTCAATCAGCTCTGCATAGTGGCAGAATGTCTTGGTTGGTATGCAACCCTCATTAAGACATGTACCGCCTAGAGGTCCCTCTGTTATGAGAGTAACCTCCATGCCACGCTTTACGGCCTCAACGGCAGTCTCATAACCACCTGGGCCTGCACCGATAATCAGCAAACGCATTCGTCCTGGATTTTAAGGATTGGGTTACGGGCCGCCGTGGTCTCATCAGGACGTGATATTGGTGTGTTGTGCGGAGCACCGTGCAGGATATCGGGATCCTGTGCAGCCTCGGCGGCAATCTTGCGCATCACCTCAATGAATCCGTCAAGCGTCTCCTTTGACTCAGTCTCTGTAGGCTCAATCATTATGGCCTGATGGAACAGCAGCGGGAAGTAGATGGTTGGTGCGTGATACCCGTAATCCAGCAGACGCTTAGCAACATCAAGTGTGGCGGCACCCTCCTTACCCTCACATGCGCCGTCATTGATGAGTCCGTCAAACACGAATTCATGCTTGCAGACACTCTCAATGGGCAGTTTATAGCAATCCTTGAGTGACTCCTTGATGTAGTTGGCACCAAGTGTAGCCAGCTTACCGCACATCTTTACGTTCTCACGGCCAAGCATCAGTATATATGCATATGCACGCAGTATCACGCCAAAGTTGCCGTTAAAGCCCGATACGTTCACACCCAGGAACGGAACCAGTTTCTCACAGACGCCTACAGGACCGCTGCCCGGACCGCCGCCGCCGTGAGGAGTTGAGAATGACTTGTGCAGATTCAAGTGCATCACGTCAAATCCCATATCACCCGGACGTACCGTGCCGATGAGCGGGTTCATGTTGGCTCCGTCATAGTAAAGCAAACCGCCTGCTGCATGTACCAATGATGCAATCTCGCGGATATCCTTTTCAAACAGTCCCAGGGTATTGGGGTTGGTCATCATGATACCGGCAATGGTATCATCCAACAGAGGTTTCAGGTCCTCTACATCAACCAGCCCATTGGCGTTTGACTTAACTACAACCACATCTAGACCGCATACTGCAGCGCTGGCGGGGTTGGTTCCGTGTGCGCTGTCAGGCACGATAATACGGGTACGCTTGTAGTCACCGCGTGACATATGGTACTCGCGGATTATCATCAGACCGGTCAACTCACCGTGAGCACCTGCACAGGGCTTGAAGGTAAAATGCTTCATGCCGGTTATGGCGGCAAGTGCCTTGTCCATTCCCTCATAGACAGCATCAACACCCTTAAGGTCTTTCTGCAACGGGTGCAGGCCGGCGAATGCGGGCATTGCGGCAATCTCCTCGTTGATCTTGGGGTTGTACTTCATGGTGCAACTGCCAAGCGGATAAAATCCGGTGTCAACGCCAAAGTTCATCTGGCTCAGGTTGGTGTAGTGACGCACTACATCCATCTCACTTACCTCAGGGAGTTCCGCAGCCTTGCTCCTTAACAGGTTGGCAGGTATTGAATCAGTACCCTTGCACTTAGTGCAGGCAGCAGGAAGTGAATAACCTACACGCCCCTTCTTGCTTAACTCGAATATCAGTTTGTCGTAGTACTTCATTATTTTAACTTTACGGGGCGTACGCCCCTACTTTGGCTATTACGGGACTAAAGTCCCTACTTTGGCCAATAGCCAACAGCCAATAGCCATAGTTTTAAATAACTTTTACAAGTTCATCAATATCCTCATAACTGCGCTTCTCGGTGACGCAGAAACTAACATAGCCGTCCTCGGTCTCAAGGGCGCCGAAGAATCCGGCATCGGAGAGTTTCTTCTGGAGTTTTGCAACCGGAACGAGCGGCTTCAATACAAACTCCTTAAGGAACGGAGCGCCTGTGAATACCGCCTCAAACTTACCGGTCTCAAGAAGTTTCTTGTAAAGGTAATGCGAGCGCTGGTAGCACAGGTCATTTACCTGCTTCATACCTTCAGGTCCCATCAGTGACAGATATACCGTAACCCAGAGTGCCATGAGGCTCTCATTTGAGCAGATGTTGCTGGTGGCTTTCTCGCGGCGGATGTGCTGCTCGCGGGCCTGCAGGGTAAGTACAAATGCACGGCGGCCCTCCTTGTCACGGGTCTCGCCCACTATGCGGCCGGGCAGTTTGCGCATATGTTCCTTGGTACAGGCCATGAAGCCCACATACGGACCGCCATAGCACAAGGGTATTCCCAATGGCTGGCCGTCACCTACAGCGATATCGGCACCCCACTCTGCCGGTGTCTTTAACACAGCCAGGGCCGATGGGTCACAATAGATGGTCATCAGTGCCTTGTCGACGTGCAGGGCATCGGCCATTCCCTCCAGATTCTCTATTATTCCAAAGCGGTTGATTGAGGGTACTATGGCTCCTGCCACATCACCTTCTGCAATCAGTGCCTCCAGGGCGGCCTTTGAGGTCTGACCGTTTTCAGCCTTAATCTCCTTGATGGTTATGCCGGCATACTTGGCATAGGTGGCAATCACTCCTCTTACCTGCGGCAGAATGGTGTTTGACACAAGAACCGTGTTGCGCTTTTTAGCTTGGGCTACCATCATTCGCATTGACTCGGCGGCGGCTGTGGGGCCGTCATACATGGAGGCGTTGCTTACATCCATGCCGGTCATGGTGCAGATCATGCTCTGGTACTCGAATATGTACCTTAGCGTGCCCTGTGATATCTCGCACTGATAGGGAGTGTAGGCGGTTATGAACTCGCTCCTTTGAGTGATATACGGTATCACTGCGGGGGTGTAGTGGTCATAGGCTCCGGCTCCGGCAAATACCTTCAACTTGGGGTTCTTGGCTGCCAAGCCCTCAAAAAAGTCGCGTACCTGCTGCTCTGTCATGGCATCGGGCAGGTCATACTCGCCCTTATACAGACAGTCAGCGGGGACATCGGCATACAGATCATCAAGACTGTTCACGCCTATGCGGTCAAGCATGGCGCGAATGTCATCACTGGTCTGCGGAAAATACTGGAAACCTGCCATTACTCCTTAATGAATGCTTTGTAGGCCGATGCGTCCATCAGGGCGTCAAGTTCTGATACGTCACTCATCTGGACCTTGATGATCCAGTTTTCAAAGGCGTCATCGTTTACCAGTTTGGGGTCGTCAACTACGGCCTCATTTACCTCTACTACTGTGCCGGTTACGGGGCTGAAAAGGTCACTGGCGGCTTTTACGCTCTCCAGGGCTCCGAACTCTGCTCCCTTCTCTACTTCATCATCTACATCGGGGCAATCAACGTAGGTTATTTCGCCCATCTCTTTTTGGGCAAAATCCGTAACTCCGATGATAGCAATGTCACCTTCTACTTTTACCCACTCGTGGGTATCACTGTACTTCAGTCCTTCAATAATCTTGCTCATATTTTTATGTTTTAGTTATTAATTCGTTTTGTGGCGCGGAAGGATTAGGGTAGATAAAACTTCGGCCCTTTGGGCCTCTCCCTCCCACTCCTTCGGAGCGGGCCCCTCCCTCTTACGCGCCGAGGGTGGCGACGGTTTTCCTTACCCTAATTCCTTCCGCTTATAACTGCGTATTTGGTACAGAATCAGGACAGGAAGAGTTCATTTTTTATATTTGGTTTCGTAGAAACGTTTCTTTATTACTTTGCCCGGGAAGACCTTCTTGCGGATACGGATGAAAAGTTCAGTATCCAAGGCTGCGTATTGGGGTTTTACCAGGGCAAAGCAAATGCTCTTGTCGAGAGATATGCTGTGATATCCTGTGGTAACCTCACCTATCTGGGTTCCATCTTCTAACTCAACTGGATAGCCATGACGCGGAATCGCTCTATCGAAGATTTCTATGCCTACCAGTTTCTTTTCTACGCCTAATTCTTTTTGGGCTACAAGGGATTCACGACCTATGAATTCGGCTTTGTCAAGTTTGCAGAAGATGCCTAGGCCGGCCTCTATGGGGGTGATGTCCTCACTTAACTCATCGCCGTACAGGGGCAGGCCGGCCTCGAAGCGGAGGGTGTCACGGCAGCCTAGGCCGCAGGGCTGTACTCCGGCTTTCAGAAGGCGGTCCCATATCTCTACTGTATCTTGAAGGGTGGCATAGAGTTCAAAGCCGTCCTCGCCGGTGTAACCTGAGCGGCTTACTATCAGACGGTGACCGTTGTATTCAGCATTGCAATACTCGTAGAAGGCCAAGGGTTTGGCGCAATCAAGGGCCAACACTTCAAGAACGGTTTTCTCTGATTCAGGGCCCTGGACGGC
Organism: Bacteroidaceae bacterium; assembly: GCA_017551925.1. GTDB lineage: Bacteria > Bacteroidota > Bacteroidia > Bacteroidales > Bacteroidaceae > Colenecus. The sequence continues at coordinate 25,114 of JAFZKA010000044.1, forward strand.
TATCTGACCCCAGGCGTCTGACTGGTTGTCTATCCTTACATCATAACCGGTGCAGTTCTTGAGCATCCAGTCATAGTCCTTTTCTATATTCGAGGCGTTTACTACCAGCAGGAAATGGTCGGGCTCGAACTCGCGGTAAACCAGCAGGTCATCAACACAGCCACCGTTCGGGTAAAGCATCATTCCGTACAGTATCTTGCCGGGCTTATAGCCGCTGATATTGTTTGTGAAGATGTGGTTTATGTAGCGCTCGGCATCGGGACCGCTTATGAATATCTCACCCATGTGTGAGACATCAAACATTCCAACGCGGTTTCTTACGGCCAGATGTTCCTGAGTTATGCCGGCATACTGTATTGGCATGTCAAAACCGGCAAACGGGCTCATCTGTGCCCCTAGAGCCACATGTCTGTCATACAAACAGGTCTTTTTAATTTCTCCGTCCATATTTTATAAAGTTATCATCAAGATAGGTTTTCTCTATTTCAATCACCTCTGCCAATTGAGCGGTGGACAAGAACTGCGTATCATCACAGAAATAGTCAACCACCCTGCTCTTTAAATCATCAAAACTGAAATCAACTCCAAAATCTTTAAGGTTAGCAACACGCTGCCTTACAGATTTGATTCCTTTGCTGTCAAGTTTCTCCCTTGAGGGCGTTATGGCACGTTCCATCTCAGTAAAATCAGTGTCATACAGCAGCGTGCCGTGTACTATGCAACCTGTTGATGTGGCATAGCAGGCATTGCCTGAAACCTTGCGGCCGCCAACCAGCACGTCATTGTGTTCAGTACGCACCGCATCCAGTCCCATACCCCTCAATGCATCGGCCAGACTTGACAGATACGCATCAAAAGCCCTGTTCACATCAGGCTCTGCAGTTATGTATGAAATCATAAGATTGCCACCGTCAGCATAGACACAGCCTCCACCGCTTTTACGGCGATACATCTCAATGCCGTGCTCCCGGCAATAAGGCACGTTGACCTCGGCCTCCATGTCCTGGTTTCGGCCGAAAATAACCGTCGGCCCGACGCTCCACACAAACAGCGAACCGGGAGCATTGGCTACAGCCCACTCCTCAAATGCCAGCCAGAACACCAGCCTGCGTCCTTTTACACTTTCGCCATCAGGCAATCTAAGCAATTTCATACCTGTTCCATACAAAAATAGCGTATTTGCTGTATGCAATACGCTATTATTCCAAAAGGTTTTCAACAAGTTATCAGACACAAAAATAAATGGCAGCCAACCTTACAAGACTGCCATCTATCCGGGGTCCAATGTGCATGAGTTTAGAAAAGGAAAACAAACCCAATACACACTTAACGGACACCTTTTCATTCCAACATTGCCTTTTTACAGTCCGGAATGTCATCACGACATCCGCAGATTGCGATGGCAAATGTCGGTCAAATATGAATACGGGTATTAGCCCAAAAAGAAATAAAGTTGTCAAAATTGAAACAAACATAAGATTTTCAAAGTATATTTGTTGTCAAAACTGAAATCAACAAACAGACATCATGAACAGATTCAGCATTAAAGACATGATCAAAATGCCTCATAATGAACCGGCTGCAATTTATAAAGACCAGATTGTTGTAGTCAACGCTTACCTGTATGGAATTGAAACGGTAAAAAATCTGTTCGCAATTGATGCATTTGCCATAGGCTATATTCTTGAAGGATACAGTCTCTTTGAATTCAACAATGACAGATACCGGCTTGAACCGGGAAATGTCTTTATTCTTGCTCCCACCCACACATGCCGTATGACGGAGTGCAGTGAGAATTACAAAGTGCGTCTATTGCTTCTTGACTCAAACGGCCATAACCTGTCTGTTCACCTCAATTATATTGTCAAATCAGAAAGATGGATACAGACATATTTCAATCCCATACTGAAACTCAATGCAAATGAGACAAAAATAATGAATGACTGTATGGACAGAATAGTTGAACAGATTAACCGCACAGACAGCCCTAACCAGATAGCGTTTCTGAGGCTTGCCACGACATGGCATCATGTTGAACTTGACAATATCATGCAGGAACACATGAAAGACACAACAGATACTGGCAAACCTCTGACCAGACAACAGATTCTTGCCAGACAGTTATACCGCCTTATCATCAACAACTACCGTAAAGAGCACCATGTCATGTTCTATTCTGAACAAATGTGCCTCACGCCTCAATATCTCAACCAGATAACAAACAATATTTTTGGCAAGACTCTGAGTGCTATCATCTCAGATCTGTTGTTCTCTACCGCAAGATCCATGATTCTGGCATCAGAGAAAAGCATACAGGAGATTGCTGATGAACTGAACTTTCCCGACCAGGCATCATTCAGCAAATTCATAAAAAAAACAACGGGAGTGAGTCCCAAAAATCTACGCAAGATGAATCCTCATCAGAAAACTATCTGAAATCATTGAACCGGTAACTGAACGTTATAACAAACATTGATGTATCACAGAACGTGCGGCTCTCATTCCAACTTGTGCCCGATACCTGGGCTGAGAAACCGTTGTATGACTGCAGTATGTCACGCCATGTAACGCTGATCTCAGCCTGGCGGCTCTTAAGGAAACTGTATTCCAATGAAACGTTCCACAGACACTCGGCGCGGTTGGCATCGGCCATCTCATATCCGAACGGTTTGTTATAATTACATGTTGTCGATGCGCCCAATCCAAAAGGAGACTGATAAGAGATTTCGCCCCTTGCCGTAAACCTGCGGCCACCGCTGGCACTCTCCAGATAATCACTCTTACTCTTGTCCATGCTGTATCCGGTTTCGGCACTTATCATCCACGAGCGGTCAGAATAACTGCCTGACAAAGTGAAACTGAGTTGGTTCCAGTCTGTGGCGCTCTTTTGCAGTTCACTGTCTGTGAAAGACTGCACATATGCCACGTTATGCCTAAGCGAGTGATTGGCTGTAAAGTTTAATGACAAGTCTGAGAACGGATATGTCAGGAACAGGTATTCGGTCATATTCCAACTGCCGTTGATATTGGCCGGCGACGTGCGGCGTGCACCGGTCTCACGGTCCAGTCTGGTAAGCGATGTTATCTGATTGACAGTGGTTCCGTAACTGATACTGGTACGCATATATGACTTGAACTGGAACTCGGCACTGAAATTGTGCGTGAATGAGTTCTTGAGCGAGTTGTTACCTTCACGGATATTCATCGGGTCACTGTAGTCTGTCACCGTTGACAGTTGTGATATATCAGGCAGACCGTTGTTTCCACGGTAGCCGAACCCTATCTCGCTCTTGCGGAACAACTTGAAACGTATGTTTGCGTTTGTACTGTAACGTATTCCGGTATAGCGTATGTGTTCAGAATCTCCTTTGCGGTCATTGTCAATAGTCATGACAGTAGGCGACGCCTGTGCATTCAGGTTTATACGGTAAAGGGAATCGCTGTAAAAGAAACTCAGGTCAAAACTGTTGTTAAGGGTGCTGTTGCGCCTGTCATAATTCAAACTGTCAACCAATATATTCTTACCGTCAGCAATATCCTCATAGGTCTGACTGCTGGAGCCGTTACTGTATTCAAAACCGTAACTGAAATCCAGATAACCGTTCATCCCCATTTGCCTGTCCAAACCGATGCTTGCATTGATTGAGTTGTTGCGTGACGGAGTCAATATCCGATGATTCACTATGCGTGTGCTGTCCAACTTGAAGAACTGGCTCCGTGACTCATTGATACTCACACCCTCACCGTCAGAACCATTATAGTTGATGTAACTGTGGAGCGAGTATTTTTCATCTTCACCAAACCTGCTTCCAAAACCTATGTTCATTCCGTATGAATCACTGTTGGAGTCAGACCTGTTTGACTGACTGGTATAACTGACCAGGCCGTCGCCGTCATTTGATATGGAATCCACAGAATTGTCAGAGCCATTGCTGCCGGTTCTATTATAACTCATATTCATATTAAGCCAATTCCGTTCGTTAATATTCCAATTGGCTCCGAACGAACCGCCGTGGCTGTTACTGCCATTTGAACTCTCTGACTCACTTGCTGAATTCTGAGTAAATTCAGGCATGAACATCTTGTTGTAGTTGGCACTCTTGCTCTCACTGTAATTCCTGTTATATGAAACAGAACCGTTGACAGATGCCTTATCAAACTGCTTGTCCAAATAAACGCTCCCATGAGTATTCTCTGACTTGAGCGAACGGGAATACTCTGACGGTATTGTACTGTGTGAGAATGAGCCGAACGCCTCAGAACCGCCCTGCTTCCACGTTGATGCATCGACCGATATTGAATAACGGTTAAACTTTTCTGTGGTACCGGCCGATATGCTTGCAAACAGTGTGCGATCCATCGGATCCTTGGTTTGCATATCCATGACAAGGTGATTGTCACTGATGCGTTTCAGAGTATCATCGGGCACTTCATATACCTTAAGGCTCTTTAGTTTGTCTGTAGGCATATTGTTAAGGGCAATGCTCATGTCACGTTTAAAGAACGAGTCACCGTTAAGACGTATCTCCTCAATGTCGCGCCCAAGATATGTCATCTTGCCGTCAGTATATCTCAGGCCGGGCAGGCGACGCACCAGATCAAGCAGCACGCTCCCGGTAGGCATCTCATATGCATCGGCATTGAATATTATTGTATCGCCATGCTGATACATTCGCTGCAGTTCAGCCACAATCTCAACCTCTTCGGTCGTGAGCGGATTACTACGTAGAACAACTGAGTCCAACTTTATCTGAAAGACATGAATGCCATCTTCTTTCCTGGATTCCGGCGAAAATATGGAATCAAGAGTCTGCATTCCAAGGTATGAGATTGTTACTCGCAAACGAGTGTCTTTAAGGCGGTCACGGCGGTTCATATAGACCCAGAAAGAACCGTCCTTATCAGCCGCCATTCCGTCAAATTCAGTGGTGTCACCCATGCAGGTCACTTTGATGTTTGCCCCTTGCAGCGGATACGGATTTGGCTCATATTCGTCAACGCCATAGACCTTGCCGGTAACCTCATAACTCTGCTTGACATAGGTCTTTATCATTGATTCAAACTCAGGACTGCTCCAATCCTGTGCAACAACCATAGAGAAGAACATCAGCCCCACGGCTGACATAAAAAAACGATTAAGTTTCATGCCTTGATATTTCATTCTTCTCTTATACGATGCTGAATGCAAAAGGTAAAAAAGTGCAATTGGGGACAGTCCCCAATTGCACCTTTCAAGAGTCGTACTCTTGAAAGGTACAGACCTTTTTTATACCCCCTAAATCCCCGGAGAGGACTTGGTCGCATAGCTCCAAATTTTTAGATGGAGAGTACTGAGAGCACGTTGATCAGTTCATCACCGATAGGTTTATCCTTCTTGACGGCTTGGGCTATGGGGATGTTCACCATCTTATCATTAATTACGCCTATCATCACGTTGCGCTGTCCCTCCTTGAGAGCCTCAATGGCAGCAACGCCCATGCGGCTGGCCAGTATGCGGTCCAATGCGCTAGGGCGGCCTCCGCGCTGTACGTAACCCAGAATTGATACGCGCACGTCAAACTGCGGATACTCGTTGTGCATACGCTCGGCATAATGCATTGCACCTCCATCAGCTTCCGATACTATAACGATAGAGCTGCGTTTTGATTTGCGTATGCCGCGCTCTATATATGCGGCCAGCTGGTCTATGTTGGTGCTGCTCTCAGGTATGATAGCAGCCTCGGCACCTGCGGCAATTGCGCTGTTCATAGCCAGAAAACCGGCATCTCGGCCCATAACCTCTATAAAGAATATGCGGTTGTGCGAGTTTGCGGTATCATGAATCTTATCCACGCACTCAACTATTGTGTTCAGAGCGGTGTCATATCCAATAGTATTGTCTGTGCCGTAAAGGTCATTATCAATTGTGCCGGGCAAACCGATGACGGGAATATCGTACTCACTTGTAAGTTCCTGAGCACCAGAAAGCGAACCGTTGCCACCTATTACTATAAGGGCGTCAATCTTATGCTTCTTTATTGTCTGATATGCCTTGGCTCGACCCTCGGGGGTCATGAACTCCTTGCTGCGTGATGTACGCAATATAGTTCCACCCTCAAAGATTATGCCCGATACGCTCTCGGTCGTGAACTCCTTGACATCATCATTTATGAGACCCTCATATCCGCGGTAAATACCCCAGACCTTCCAGCCCTCATATATAGCAGCGCGCGTCACCGCACGTATAGCCGCATTCATACCGGGAGAATCGCCACCCGATGTCAATATACCAACACTCTTAATCTTAGCCATACCCTAATCTTTTCTGCAAAAATACACAAAAGTACACAATAGGGACGGTTCCTTCTGTGTACTTTGTGCGATATTCCAGGGAACTTTTTGGGGTATCGGTATCAAAAACAACGCAGAACTGTCAGTTTGGGGAGCAGACGCTCCTTGGCTACGCAAGACCTTTCCGGACCCTAAACGGCAAACTCGTCCTCTTCGCCCCCCTACGGGGTCGAACGTTCCTCGGACAGTGCCGTTTTTAACGGGATCCTCTCAAGGTCTTGCGCCTA
>JAFZKA010000045.1 GCA_017551925.1 Bacteroidaceae bacterium
CGGGGTGATAACGTCGCGCAGTATATACATACAGGAGACAGGGACAACCTTTAACAATGTCGGTTCATCCACCACGTTCCCTATAACTTCATTTCTGTTGGGCGGAACAAACCATGTCACCCTGACCGTTTACCTTTCCAACGGGCAGCAATGCCAGGTGACAAAAACGCTCACTATCGATGCACTACCGACAATCACCAGTTTGAACATCAGCCAATATATGTGCAAAGGGACCCCTTTCCTTTTCTCTGCTAATGCGACAGGAAGTTCTTTCTTGTGGAATTTTGGAGATGGGACATATTTAGAAGGCAATAATGTGTATCATACATTTGGAGACTCATACGCAACGATTACATTAACTGTTACAAATGACGACGGATGTGTTGTTTCGATGAACGAAAAAGTATTTGTTGCTGACAATATGCTAAATGGTGTTATTCTTTCTGCTGTTGGTTTACCAGTTTGTCCAGGAATAAATAGACAACTTTTGTGTAATCCTAACTTTACTCCAAGTTTATACTATTGGAATCTCTCGCCTAACGGTACTATTAACAATACGTATTATGCAGACCAAACAGGCGATTATCATGTGCTTGTTGTTCACTCTATTTATTATGGTTGCAAGAAAGAATGTATGAAGAATGTCACTTTCCTCAACGCCCCCACTGCCCGCATCACAGGCAACACCACCTATTGTTTGGGCGAGGAGGTGAAGCTGAACGGAAACACGGGATCCTCCAACTCCTATACTTGGACAATCATGGGCCCATCAGGCAGCCAGCCGTTCACGACACCCAACATCACGTTCACACCAACACAATCTGGTGTTTATAATGTTGCACTGGATGTAACCAATATAAGCAGCGGTTGCTCGAAAACGGCGACCTGCACCCTTATGGTTTACCAGCAGCCGGCCGCACCGCCCATCTCGTTCTACAACAATGAATGCATCCATACACCGCCAGTATATGTACACTCCACAGCCAGTCCTGTCCAGAGCCTTCTGTGGAGCAACGGTTTCCATGGCAGTTCTGCGGAATACTATGTGCCTGGGTTCCTGTCGGCACATTATATTGATCCCGCCACAGGTTGTCCGTCAGCCAAATCCACCCTCTTCATCCCGCCTGCACCCAACTACGACGCAATGCTCACGGGTTGCTATAAACGCTGCAGACAGGAGATCCCGGACACGTTGCATATTTACAATTTCTACCCGTACCAGTTTTATCCAGCACCTTCGGACACTATTCATTGGGACTGGTACGAAAATAACATTTGGAGTACAGGTGGGAACACTTCGAATGCCAATCTTCCTATAGACAATTTCGGGTCCTATTATTTGGAAACCCAGTACGGTAACGGATGTGTGTCCACATCGCCCACTTTCACCCTTGAGGACGAAGAACCTTGTCCTTGCGACAGCATTGACATAGATTTGACCACGCACTGCGAGATAGCGGAAGATTGCTCTTTATATTACACAATGGACATTCTTATACACAACAATAGTTC
>JAFZKA010000046.1 GCA_017551925.1 Bacteroidaceae bacterium
ACCTTCTTACATATATAAGCGGACTTGGGCCTCAGTTGGCTCAGAACATAGTCGATTACCGCACAGAGAACGGCCCGTTCACATCACGCAAGGAACTTATGAAAGTACCGCGCATGGGTGCCAAAGCCTTTGAACAGTCGGCAGGATTCCTGCGTGTTCCGGGCGGCAAGCAACCCCTTGACAACTCTGCCGTACACCCCGAGAGTTATCCCATAGTGGAGCAGATGGCCAAGGACATGAACTGCAAGGTTGAGGACCTGATGAAATCTGCCGAACTCCGCGCCAGGATTGACATAAACCGATATGTGACTGACAAGGTTGGCCTGCCCACCCTGACCGACATAATGGCCGAATTGGAAAAGCCCGGCCGTGACCCTCGCGGTCCGCTAAAAAAGTTCGAGTTCTCAAATGAGGTTCACTCAATTGAAGACGTACGCGCAGGCATGGTACTGCCAGGTATCATAAGTAACATAACCAACTTTGGTGCCTTTGTGGATATAGGCGTTCACGTAAAAGGCCTTATCCATATCTCGCAGTTGGCTCCAGGCAAGTTCATCAAGGACCCCACCCAGGTAGTATCGCTCCAGCAGCAGGTAATGGTAAAAGTCCTCAGCGTGGATCTTGAGCGCCAGCGCATCAGCCTCGCCATGGAGATTTAATAAAGGTATTACCAGAATCCTTTCATCCCGACAAAATAAGGAGGCTCAAACGTATTGGGGCGAAGCGAGTATGCGAGCGAGAGCGGCCGGGTAGGCCGCCAAGCGACCAAAGGGAGCGCATTTGCGTAGCAAATTAAAAGGAGGTAAGGGGGCTCCTGCCCCCGTCCGAATCCTTTCATCCCGACAAAATAAGGAGGCCGTTGAGCCTCCTTATTTTGTCGGGATGAAAGGATTCGAACCTTCGACCACCTGGTCCCAAACCAGGCATTCTAACCGGACTGAACTACATCCCGAAAGCCTCTCTTTCCTGAAAAGCGGCACAAAGGTACGCTTTTCAGTCAGAATCAGCAAATATTTTTCATTTCAAAATTCCCAGTTCCTTAAAGCACTTGACAAGTTTGTCAACGGCAAAATCAATCTGCTCTTTGGTATGTGTAGCCATAAGTGAGAACCTTATGAGCGTATCATCGGGAGAGCAGGCCGGCGGAATGACAGGATTCACGAACACGCCTTCATTGAACAACTGCTGGGTAACCATGAATGTCTTTTGGATATCCCTTATATATAAAGGTATAATCGGAGTCGATGTCTTGCCTATCTCAAATCCCAACTGGCGGAAACTGTCCAAAGCATAGTTGGTAAGATCCCACAGACGCTCCAAACGCTCCGGCTCTGCCTTGATTATCTGCAAAGCGGCACGGGCAGCAGCAGTTGCTGCAGGAGTATTGCTGGCGCTGAATATATATGAACGGGAATGATGACGCACCCAGTTGATGATATCCTTGTCAGCAGCAATAAAACCGCCGATGGCAGCCAGTGACTTGCTGAATGTGCCCATTATGATATCCACCTGGTCTGTCAGTCCGAAATGGTTGCATACACCGCGGCCGTGGTCACCCATGACACCCAGTCCGTGAGCCTCATCAACCATAATGCTGCAGTTGTATTTGTCCTTGAGGGCAGCAATACCGGGCAGGTCTGCCAGATCACCCTCCATGCTGAACACACCGTCAACCACAATAAGTTTAATAGCATCAGGTTCGCAACGTTGAAGTGTCCTTTCAAGCGATGCTATATCATTATGCTTGTATTTGAGCGGCTTGGCAAATGAAAGACGGCGGCCGTCAACAATTGAAGCATGGTCAAGTTCATCACAAATAACATAATCCTCACGGTTCATAAGGCAAGAAATGGTACCCAGGTTCGTCTGGAAACCGGTAGAAAAGATCATAGCATCATCCTTACCGACAAACTCTGCAAGTTCAGCCTCAAACTCCTTATGAATGTCAAGAGTACCATTCAGGTAACGTGAGCCGGCACAACCGGTACCGTACTTTTTTACTGCTTCAATTGCAGCTTCAATGACTTTCGGATGATTGGTCAGTCCCATGTAAGAATTGGAACCGAACATAAGAACCTTGCGGCCCTCCATGATAACCTCTGTATCCTGCTTGCTTGAAATGCACTTATGGTATGGGTAAAGTCCTCGCGCCATCCCTATCTGCGGGATTCTATATTGGGCGCACCTTTCACTTAGTTTATTCATAACGGGCGCAAAATTAGTGTTTTTTTTGTATCTTCGCATTCCGAATAGTACCTTTTAATATGAATATAAAAAGGAAAATAGTATTCGTATATAATCCCAACTCCGGGAGTTATCGTCTCATTCCTGTCATTCCCATAATTGAGAGGTTCGTTAACCGTGATCTGTACGACTTCAGCATTATTTCCACAGATCATAGAGGACACGCCAAAGAACTTGCCCGTGAGTATGCCGCAAAGAACTATGATGCTGTTATTGCCGTTGGAGGTGACGGCACGGTGAATGAGGTTGGTTGCGGACTGATTGGGACAGACACCGCATTGGGTATAATCCCCTGCGGTTCAGGCAACGGTCTGGCACGTCATTTAGGCATACCTATCGACCCTTTTAAAGCAGTAAAATGGTTGGACAAATCCAAGTTTGTCAAGATTGACTACGGTATGATGGACAACCAGCCTTTTTTCTGCACCTGCGGAGTAGGTTTTGATGCAAAAGTGAGTGATGCGTTCTCAAAATCAAGGTCACGTGGACTGCTGACATATCTTGAAAGCATCATGAAAGAGATTGCCACATATCACAACGAGACATACAAACTGTCATTTGATAACTCAAGCGAGACCTTTGAGGCTTTCTTTATAACCTGTGCCAATGCAGACCAATGGGGTAACAACGCCTATATAGCCCCCACAGCATCACTTCAGGATGGTGTTCTGGATGTCATAGCGGCCCATCCGTTCAGTGTAATCGATGCCCCGCTCATAGCATTCCAACTGTTCAACAGGCAGATAGACAAGAACCCCAACGTAAGCGTACGCAAATGCCAGAGAGTAACCATAACACGTGATTCAGAGGGGCCTGCCCATTTTGACGGTGAACCGGTTATGTCAGGCAGGGAGATACATGTTGAGATAATACCCGGAGGCCTGAATGCACTTATCCCTGACAAGCATCACGGAATCTAGTATTTAAGATAAAAATCCTTTACAAGAGCCCGATATTCAGACGTATCTGTTCCGTCCGGTCCGCACATGGTCAGGATATCAGTTTCCAATGCTAAGTGATGCCTGCTGAATGCAACAAGCGAGCGCTTTGGAGTCTTGCCCTGCGCTGTAATGACATCGGTCCTCAAACACATATCCAGACCTTGAGCGGCAGCACATTTCATAAAAGCAGACACAGAATCATATGGCAGCACCAGGCAGAACAGCCCGTCATCGGCCAAAAGACAGGATGCACGTAAAGCCAGATTCTCATAACTCAGCATATCATTGTGGCGGGCTGTATTCCGGCCCGAATCAGGACAGCGCAGCGAGTCACGGAAATACGGGGGATTACAGACAATCCTGTCATACCTGCAAACAGTCCTGAAATCAGCAATATCGGCACACCGGACCTCTATCCTGTCAGCCCACGGAGAATTGGCGGCGTTAATGCTGGCCTGGTCAGCAGCATCAGGATCAATCTCAACGGCTGTTACCCTACCCGCTCCGCGCTGTGCGGCCATAAGAGCCACCAGACCGGTTCCCGTGCCTATATCGAGCACGCTGCAACCGGCATACAAAGGGAACCACGCTCCCAGCAGGACACCATCGGTACCCACTTTCATGGAACATCGGTCCTGATCTATGCTGAACTGCTTGAATTTGAACCAACTGTTTGACATAGGTCAATTGCTTTTCAAGTCACAAAAGTACTTTTTTTGTTTTATTCACGGGTTTTGATGGCACAAATAGGTGTTCCTTGCGCGCGTTTTATTAATTTTGCAGATTATTTGCAGAAATGTATATGTTCACAAAGAAACAGACTGAAGGATCTTTTGACGAATCCAACCCTTCATTCTCAATGATTGCCGATTTTGACGGCAATGAGAACGGCTTGTTTGAATCTGACATGGATGACGTGGTGCCCGTGCTTCCTCTCAGGAACATGGTGCTGTTTCCCACTGTCGTTATGCCGGTTACCGTAGGGCGCAAATCGTCACTCAAACTGATACAGAACGCCTCTGCCGACGGCAAACAGATAGCAGTTTTCTGCCAGAAAGACCCTGACACCGAGAATCCGGGACTGAATGATCTCTACTCTACAGGCGTACTGGCCAAGGTAATACGCGTGTTCGATATGCCTGACCAGACCACAACCGTTGTTCTGCAGGGTATGCAGCGCATCAAACTCAAAAGCATAATAAATGACGAGCCCTACCTGATAGGTACTGCCGAGGTTTTCCCTGAGGTACTGCCCCCTACCCGCAGCAAGGAGTTCAAGGCCATTGTGGATTCATGCAAGGATGCCGCAATAAAATACGTAAAGTTGTCTGACAACATCCAGCCCGATGCCGCATTCGCGCTCAAGAACATCTCCAACGGACTGTTCCTGATAAACTTTATCTGCGCCAACCTGCCGTTTGACATAAAGGAGAAAGCACGTCTGCTGCGTGAGGGAACCTGCTCAAGCCGTGCGCTGAGCCTGCTCTCGCTGCTCAACCGTGAGATTCAGTTGGCTGAACTCAAAATGAGCATCCAGCGCCGCACGCATGAGGATATTGACAAGCAGCAGAAAGAGTATTTCCTGCAGCAGGAGCTCAAGAATATACAGGATGAACTGGGCGGAAGCGTACAGGACCAGGACATTGAGGAGATGCGCATGCAGGCTAACCAGAAGAAATGGAGCGCCGATGTACGCAAGATCTTTGACAAGGAACTGGTCAAACTGGAACGTACCAACTCACAGTCACCAGACTACAACGTTCAACTGTCATATCTCCAGACCGTCCTGAACCTGCCGTGGGGTGAATATACCAAGGACAACCTTGACATGACCAACGCCCGCAAGGCTCTTGACAAGGACCACTACGGACTTGAGAAAGTCAAGGAACGCATTCTGGAGCATCTGGCTGTTATGAAACTGCGCGGTGATTTCAAATCACCCATTCTCTGCCTTTACGGTCCTCCCGGAGTCGGTAAGACATCACTCGGACTCTCCATTGCAAATGCCCTTAAGCGCAAGTATGTACGCGTATCACTGGGCGGTCTGCATGATGAGGCTGAGATTCGCGGACACCGCAAGACCTACATTGGCGCTATGCCCGGCCGTATAATCAAGGGACTGACAAAGGCCGGTTCATCAAACCCCGTATTCATACTGGATGAGATTGACAAGGTCAGCCAGATGACCAACCAGGGTGATCCGTCATCGGCCCTGCTTGAGGTTCTTGATCCTGAGCAGAACGTGGCATTCCACGATAATTATCTGGACATTGACTATGACCTCTCCAAGGTAATGTTCATAGCTACCGCTAACAATATCAACACTATACCCGCTCCGCTGCTGGACCGCATGGAACTGATTGAGGTGAGCGGATACATCA
>JAFZKA010000047.1 GCA_017551925.1 Bacteroidaceae bacterium
ACCTTGTTACAGTAGGTCATCACGGCAATATCGCACGCAATTATGGCCGATATCCCCGCCTCAAGTGCGGCATCAACTATATCGTGCACCAACGGGATGTCCTCACCGTACATCACGGTGTTCAGAGTCAGGTAACTCTTGACTCCATGTGCATCGCACTGGCTGGCAATCTCACGCAGGTCATCGAGCGTAAAATGGCTGGCACTGCGCGAGCGCATATTCAGTTTCTCCACGCCAAAGTAGATGGAACCCGCTCCGGCCTGGAACGCAGCAGCCAGACTCTCCCAAGAGCCCACCGGGGCCATTATTTCAAAATCGTGCAATTGGGGACAGTCCCCTTTTGCACATTCTGATGTACTATTAGAATTCATATATCCTTCAAAAAACTATCACTCTTTTCAATGTGCAAAAGGGGACTGTCCCCAATTGCATGTCCCCAATTGCACGAAATGCGGTCCATGATGCTGAACAGGTCCGACACTGTCTCAGCCCGGAGCATCTCGATACGGGTGTGGCGGAAATCCTCCAGACCCTTGAACAGCGGACTGGCAGCAAGATGACGGCGTATATGCACTATGCCGCGTCGCTCGTCCAGGCGGGCTATGCTGTCAAGGGTCTCCTGCTTGAGCACATCCATCTTCCACTGGAAACCCGGATCCTCCCATAACTGACCGGTCTCCAGATAATGCTTGACCTCGCGGAAAATCCAAGGCCGCCCAAAGCTGCCCCGGCCAATCATTATGGCATCTACCCCGTATCGGTCAAAACACTCCTTGGCACGTTCAGGTGTGGTAATATCACCGTTACCTATAATAGGTATCTTCATGCGCGGATTCTCCTTTACCTTACCGATGAGTGTCCAATCAGCCTGCCCCGTGTACATCTGCGCACGGGTACGTCCGTGAATGGTCAGAGCCTGAATGCCGCAATCCTGCAACTGTTCGGCCAACTCAACAATTATCTTGCTCTCATCATTCCAACCCAGGCGGGTCTTGACTGTTACGGGAATCTTAACTGCATCAACCACCGCACGGGTAATCTCCAGCATCTTGGGAATGTTCTGCAACATGCCGGCACCGCCTCCCTTGCCTGCCACCTTCTTGACAGGGCAGCCAAAGTTCAGGTCCAGCACATCAGGGCCCGCAGCCTCAACCATCTTGGCTGCGCCCACCATAGCATCGGTATCCTTGCCGTATATCTGAATGGCCACGGGGCGCTCCTCATCACAAATGGTCAGTTTCTGCATGGAGCGGTTCACCTCACGTATCAGGGCATCGCTCGATACGAACTCGGTATAGACCATATCGGCCCCGAACCGCTTGCACAGCAGGCGGAACGCAGGGTCGGTAACATCCTCCATAGGAGCCAGAAACACCGGCCTCTCCCCAAAATCAATACCTCCAATCTTCATTTAAGGTGCTAAATTACTGATTTCCCACACATCTCTGCCTCTACATCGCAAAAAAAGCGTACTTTTGGTCCCGGATTAAAATACTTGTATAATTCCAACCTAACCAAAATGACTATGAAGAAATCATTGATCTTTGCTCTTGTGACACTTTTGTCGCTTTCATGCAGTTCAAAAAATCAGGAACTTAAACTATGGTATGATGCTCCCGCCAAACAATGGACCGATGCCCTCCCGCTCGGTAATGGGCGCCTTGGTGCAATGATATTCGGCACTCCGGCACAGGAACGCATCCAGATAAATGAGGAGACCATCTGGGGTGGAGGTCCGCACAATAACGTAAACTATGCCGCCAAGGACGGGCTGGAGCAGATCCGCCAAGCCCTGTGGGAAGGCCGTCGCTCTGACGCCCAGGCACTGTGTGATGAGTACATCTCTTCAAAAAGCGCACACGGAATGCCCTACCAGACAGCCGGCTCGCTGATGCTTGATTTTGACGGAATTGCCGATTTCACCGACTATTACAGGGAGTTGGATATAGACCGCGCCGTGGCACTGACACGCTTCAAAGCCAATGGTGTTGAATATACCCGTGAGAGTTTTGTATCGTTCCCCGACCAGGTAATTGTGATGCGCCTTACCGCCTCACAGAAGGGTGCTCTCTCATTCACAGCCCGTTATGACCTGCCGTACCGTGAGGAGCGCATTTCAGGCCGCTCGGCAGAGATTACAGGTAAACAGGCTGTCATGTCAATATCATGCAAAGGCGATGACCATGAAGGTATTGAAGGTAAGATTCGTTTTACTGACAAGACCCTGATTGTGCCTGAGGGTGGAAACATGAACGCCGCTGACAATACGATTAAAGTAAGCGATGCCGATGCGGTTACGATATACATATCAATAGGCACCAACTTTGTGAACTACCAAAGCGTAAGTGCCGATGAAAACAAGGCTGTCGATGCACCCTTGAAACCTTTCATGGCAGGCAAAAAGAAATATGACAAGGTATTGGCTGCCCACATCAAGGAGTATCAGAAACAGTTCGGTACCGTAACTCTTGACCTGGGTACAAATGACCAGGCAAAACTGCCCACTGACCAGCGTGTTGCTCAGTTTGCAAGCACCTTTGACCCGCAGTTGGTTGAACTCTATTTCCAGTTCGGCCGATACCTGTTGATCTGCTGCTCACAGCCGGGCGGACAGGCTGCAAACCTGCAGGGTATCTGGAACGAGAGCCGCCAGGCTCCCTGGGACGGCAAATACACCACCAACATCAATGTTGAGATGAACTACTGGCCCGCATTCGTATGCGGCATATCCCAGACCTTTGACCCGTTCCTGCAACTGGTCAAGGACTGCGCCGAGCACGGTAAGGAAACAGCACAGATGTACGGCTGCCGCGGCTGGACCCTGCACCACAACACTGACATCTGGCGCTCAACCGGTGCAGTTGACGGTGCCTATAACGGTATGTGGCCCACCGGTGCAGCATGGTTCTGCCAGCAGATCTGGGACGGCTACCTGTTCAATCAGGATCCCAAGTACCTTAAGGAGATATATCCTATAATGAAGAGCGCCTGCGAGTTCTTTATAGACTTTTTGGTTGCAGAACCCGTATCGGGCAACAATTATCTGGTAGTAGCACCTTCATATTCACCTGAGAACGCACCCCACGTACAGGATGTACTGGGCAAGGGCAACATAACCACCGTATTTGGCGCCACCATGGATAACCAGATGATGGCCGATCTGTTCGGCAACACCATTGAGGCCGCAGCACTTATGGGTGAGAATGCAGCCTTTGTAGATACGCTCAAGAACATCAAGAGCCGTCTGGCTCCCATGAAGATAGGCAGTTGGGGACAACTCCAGGAGTGGTTTGAAGATTGGGATGACCCCAAGGACAACCACCGCCACGTATCACACCTGTGGGGCATGTATCCCGGCCGTCAGATTACAGCCGATGGCACACCTGACCTGTTCAAGGCCGTTCGCACCAGCCTTGAGGCCCGCGGTGACGAATCAACCGGTTGGTCAATGGGCTGGAAAGTCTGCCTCTGGGCACGTCTGCTTGACGGCAACCACGCCTACAAACTCATTCAGGACCAGATCAAACCTGCCGGCGGACGCGGATTCGGCGGACGCGGCGGCACATACAACAACCTGTTTGATGCTCACCCGCCATTCCAGATTGACGGAAACTTCGGTTGCACCGCAGGTATAGCAGAGATGCTGGTTCAGAGCCACACCGGTAAGGTTGTGCTCCTGCCCGCCCTGCCCGATGTATGGAAAGACGGCTCAGTAAAGGGCCTGCAGTGCCGCGGCGGATTCATTCTTGAGGAACTGACCTGGAACAACGGCAAACCCGTAGCAGTCAAGGTCCGCTCCACAGTAGGCGGAAAACTGAACATCTGCTGGAACGGAACCGACCAGACCCTTGACACCAAGGCCGGAAAGGTTTACAGCATATCATTTTGACTGAAATAACACCTAAACAAACAAATATGAAAATCAAATCATTAGCCATGCAGGCCCTTATAGTAAGCCTGCTCCCTATGAGTGTATGCGCTCAGAAAAAGACAACAGTTGACCTCTATGGATTCGTAGCAGCACAGTCATTCATGGATTCCCGTAAGAATATGGCAGGTGCCGAGGGTTTCCTCTCACTGTATCCCGCACCAGAAAACAAAAACCTGGCCGGCACAGATGAAAATGCTGTTTCAAACGAAACATGGTACGGCACAATGGCCCGTTTCGGCGTCAACATCAAAGGCCCCGAAATCTTTGGTGCAGCAAGCCGTGCAAGAGCAGAAATAGAGTTCTCAGGTCACTCACAGACAGAAAACCACGTTCTCTACCGTCACGCATTCATAGCATTGGATTGGGACGATGAAACACTCCTTCTGGGTCAGACATGGCATCCTATGAATGACCTGTTCCCCTCAACCGTAAGCATTGCCCTGGGCTCTCCCTTCAACGCTCTGAACCGCAGCCCCCAGTTGCGCGGCGAGAAATATTTCGGTAAAGACAAGCAGAACAAGTTTATAATTGCAACCATTTTCCAGGCACTTAACACATCGGTAGGTCCTAACGGAAAGGTATATAATTACAACCGCTTTTCAGGCGTGCCCATGATCTATGCAGGTGCCGATTTCGCTTTCGGTGACCTCAAACTGGGAGCAGGTGCCGAATACCAGCGCATAGTGCCTTTCATTGACAGCAATGACAACAACAAGAAATACTATCTGAACGCCTTTTCAGGTATGATCCAGGCACAGTACAATCAGGATAAGCTTTCAATTAAAGCCAAAGCACTGGTAGGCCAGAACATGTCACACTTGGGCATTTGCTCAGGATATGGCCGTGCTGCAGGCACTGACATTGAGTTTGTTCCACTTACCGCCGCCACCTCATGGGCTCAGGTCCAGTACGGTGATGCTCTCAAGTGGGGAATATTCAGCGGTTATATGAAGAACCTTGGTGCAAGCAAGGACCTCGCAGCAGTTTATCTAAATTGTGCCGCTGACATTGACCAGATGTGGAGAATCGCCCCCAGCGTATCATATACCGTAGGCAACATGAACCTTGCCTGTGAGTATGAACTGACCACAGTAGCATACGGAGATCGTGAGGCAAAAGGAACAGTCACAAACACCCACGACGTAAGCAACCACCGCGTCCTCTTCTCAGTTATGTACAGTTTCTGATTGCACAGAACTTTTTTGGGTATCGGTATTAAAGCCTGCGATTTGCAGTAGCAGAACAATCAGTTTGGGGAGCATTCAGTGACTTGGCGTTAAGCGCAAAACCTTGGGAGGATCCCGTTAAAAACGGCACTGTTCGAGGAACGTTCGACCCCATAGGGGGCGATGAGGACGAGTTTGCCGTTTAGGGTCCGGAAAGGTCTTGCGTAGCCAAGGAGCGGCTGCTCCCCAAACTGATTGTTCTGCGAAGTTTCAGATACTGATACCCAAAAAAGTTCCCAAAGTACACAGAAGGAACCGTCCCTATTGTGTACTATTGCGTGTTATCTACTTTTTCAGTATATTTGCTGCCTAAATGCAAAATAGAACCAATTAATATATAACGGAATGTACTTATTAGGTTATGACATAGGCAGCTCTTCAGTGAAGTGCAGTCTTGTAGATGCCCAGAACGGCAGTTGCGTGGCAACAGCGTTTGCCCCCAAGAGTGAAGCACCCATTAAAGCAGTCAACCCGGGATGGGCTGAACAGAACCCTGAAGACTGGTGGTCATATCTCAAAGCAGCCACCGCCGACGTACTCTCCCAGTGCAAGGTAAATACAGCCGATATCAAGGCAATAGGTATCTCATATCAGATGCACGGCCTTGTATGCGTTGACAAGAACCAGAAAGTGTTGCGCCCCGCAATCATCTGGTGTGACTCACGCGCAGTAGGCATCGGTGAAGAGGCTTTCCAGGATCTGGGCCGTTCACAGTGCCTGACACACCTGCTCAACACCCCCGGAAACTTTACCGCATCAAAGTTGGCCTGGGTAAAGCGCAACGAACCGAAAACGTTTGACAAGATTGACAAGATCATGCTCCCGGGCGACTACATTGCAATGCGTCTGACCGGTGAGATAGCAACCACAATATCAGGTCTTTCAGAGGGAATGTTCTGGGATTTCCAGACAGGCGATGTAGCAGGTTTCCTGCTTGACTACTACGGAATACCCCGTTCATTCATACCCAAGATTGTGCCCACATTCGCCGAGCAGGGCAAACTGACCTCAGCAGCCGCCAAGGAACTTGGCCTGACTGAGGGTACACCCGTAACCTACCGTGCCGGTGACCAGCCCAACAACGCACTTTCACTCAACGTATTCGAGCCCGGTGAAATTGCATCAACCGCAGGTACCTCAGGCGTTGTTTACGGTGTAAACGGCGAGATCAGTTATGATCCCAAATCAAGAGTGAACACATTCGCTCACGTAAACCACAAGACCGGTTTCAACCGTCTGGGCATATTGCTCTGCATCAACGGCACAGGTATTCTGAACGCATGGATGAAGCGCAACATTGTACCTGAGGGCATAGGTTATGCTGAAATGAATGACCTTGCATCACAGGCCCCCATCGGTGCCGGCGGCGTATCAGTACTGCCTTTCGGCAACGGTGCCGAGCGCGTACTTGAGAACAAGGAGCGCGGTTGCAGTTTCAATGGTGTGAACTTTAATATTCACAACCGCTCACACCTGCTTCGCGCAGCCCAGGAGGGTATTGTATTCTCATTCAAATACGGAATTGAGATAATGGAGGATATGGGTATGCCTGTCAACAAGATACACGCAGGTAACGCCAACATGTTCCTGAGCCCGTTGTTCCGCAACACCCTGGCAGGTGTAACCGGAGCCACCATTGAACTCTATGACACCGACGGTTCAATAGGTGCAGCCAAGGGTGCAGGTATGGGTGCACATATCTACAATGACCACAACGAGGCATTCGCATCACTCCAGAAAATCCGTGTCATTGAGCCCAAGGCAGCCGATATGCCGGCTTATGACGAGGCTTACCAGCGCTGGAAATCATACGTTCAACAATAAAGCCAATTAACTGACAATGAGAAAAATTACAATCATCATGGCGGCCCTTTGCGTAGTCCTGGGCTTAGCTACATGTTCTTCATCAAAAGGTGCATCAAAACTGGCTCCGGCCAAGAAGGGTTATGTCGAGACAGGCAAATACCGCAACTATCTCAAGGAACTGGGTTACAGCCAGGCTGAAATTGACGCCAAGATCAGTGAAATCTATTCAATCATATTTGAGGGCCCCGATGCCGCTTACCACGATGTTGACGTTGAGGTTGACGGCAAGATGGTTCCCATGGGTTATATATCAGACGTAAAGAACAATGACGTACGTACCGAGGGTCAGTCTTACGCAATGATGATTGCCGTACAGATGGACAAACCTGAAATGTTCAACCGCATCTGGCGCTGGTCAAGACACTACATGCGTCACAATGAGGACGGTCCCTCACACGGTCTGTTCGCATGGTCATGCCGCACTGACGGCCGCCGCACATCACAGGGTTCAGCCAGTGACGGTGAACTTTACTATGTAACTGACCTGCTGCTGGCATCACGCCGCTGGGGCAGTTATGAGGAGTTCAACTACCTGGCCGAAGCTCAGGAACTGCTTAACGACCTGTTCTCAAAGGACGGTACAGGCAATGTTACCAACATCATCAACATGGATGTCAAACTCATCAACTTCTGCCCTGACTCACGTTCAAACCTCTGGACCGATCCTTCATACCATCTGCCCGCATTCTATGAGATCTGGGCCGAGACAGCCAAG
This sequence comes from Bacteroidaceae bacterium, assembly GCA_017551925.1. GTDB lineage: Bacteria > Bacteroidota > Bacteroidia > Bacteroidales > Bacteroidaceae > Colenecus. The sequence continues at coordinate 7,739 of JAFZKA010000047.1, forward strand.
GACGGCCGTGAGGCAATCTACCGCGAACTGGCCGACAGCGCCCGCGCATACCTGCATCGCGCATGTGACCCCGTTACCGGTATCAACCCCGACCAGAGCCAGTTTGACGGTACTCCAAACCGCGGCAGTGAGTTCCACTATGACTCATGGCGTGTTCCTATGAACATTGCAATGGACTTTACCTGGTATCATAAGGATGCAGAATGGCAGACCGAGTATGCCAACAAGTTCCAGAAAGCAATCCTGGGCCGTTATGGCATATATGATTTCAAGGATCAGTTCGCACTCAACGGTGACGAGTCAAAGCGTCCCATGGGCGGCGGCCGCTGGCGTCCAAACCTGCGTCACTCAATTGGTTTTGTAGGCACCATGGCCACCACAGCCCTTATGTGTGACAGCGAGTACAACCAGGAGTTGGTAAAGCATATGTTCTCACTCAAGCATGAGCCCTATGAGGACGGATACTTTGACATCTACTATGATGGTCTTATCTATCTGTTCGCATTGCTCCACCTGAGCGGAAACTATCGTATGGCCTGGTAATTTCCAGTTGTAAAAATACTTACAGAGCGAGGCATTCTCCCAAGAAACGCGGGAACGCCTCGCTCTTTTTCACACCTGTTTTAACGCAAAAAACCGCCCTACACGCATTATTATTAAATAAAATTGGTTATCTTTACGCGCCGAACCAACTAGATAGCGACTAAAATAATTAATAACCAACTAATATGAACTTACTTAACCAAAAAAATCCGCTAGGTAAACTAGTGCTGACAATCGCCGTTGCGGCTGTAGCCGGAGCGGTTCAGATTTCCTGCAGTGATGTTTGGAGCGAACAGCATCCTGGAAACTATTACATCAACTCAGGAGAGACCCTCGCCTCATTTCTTGAAAACCATCCTTCAGGTGAATTCACAAGTTTTGTTTATATCCTGAAAAAGGCCAATATCTGGGGTGAAATGAAAACTTACGGAGAGCATACCTGTTTTGCTCCCACCAATGAAGCCTTTGAGGAGTACCTCAAGGAAAGAAGGGCCGATGCAGAAAAAATGGCCGACGGCTATAAGAAAGACTCTGTTCTGGCTGCTTTCGCCAGCATAGAGAGCCTGCCTGAAAAGGTTTGTGACTCAATAGCCAAAACCCACCTTTGCTCCAGAACATTCTACTGCGCAGACATGGGTGGTGACGGTGCCTTCCCTTATCCTAACATGCTGGACCGTTTCCTCTCATATTTTTCATATGAGGATACCGTCTGGACTGATGAAGACGGCAACCAACTTAAGAATGCAGCCGGAAGAGACACCTTCCGTATCAAGGTTGCATACCGCGTAAACCAGGAGTCAAAGATCGTTGAGGATGATGACTCTGTTCAGAACGGTGTAGTTCACATCATTGACAAGGTATTGCGTCCAAGTAACAAGTTCCTGGACGGACTGATTAAAGATAACCCTAATATCAGTATCTTTACACAGGCCATTTTCTCAACCAAACTCAGCGACACAATAAGCCAGTTCTTTGACACCAGATACCATACTGTTTCTTATGACTCAACAGTAACCTGCTACCAGCAGACTCCTGATATGTGCAGTGTCATCTATTCAACCGCATATGAGACTGATGAGCATGCAGTATTCCCAGAAAAGCGTTTGTTCAAATACACACTGTTTGTTGTGCCTGATTCAGTATTGGAGGAAAAATATGGCATTACCAGTCTTGACCAACTTCGTACTTGGGTAGAGGCCAATTCAGGCTACAGCGGCGCAGGATTACCTGATACCGCAAGAGAGAGTGCTCTCAACCAGTTCATCTCATACCACATTCTGCCCATGAAGATGACTTATGACAAGTTCAACACATCACAGCAGAAGATCATAGATCACCGTACACAACTTGATGAGTTGGATGTTGAGGATTTCTATGAGACCATATTGCCCCACTCACTGATGCGTATCAGTTCTGCTTATAATGTTGCAAAGAGTGCAACCGTAACCAAGAACCGTATCGGAATATTCATCAACCGTAAGGGAACTGAGAAACTCAGAGACCTTGGTGAACCTTTCGTACCGGGAATCCGCATCAATAACCTGTCAAGCAGAAAGGATATCAAGTCTGACGCTGAGAACGGTATCTATTATTACGTTGACACAATGCTGCTTTACAATGATGACACCAGAAATGCACTTGACACCAGAATCAGAGTTATGTCAAGTACCCTTTCTCCTGACTTCATAAACAGTAATGCCAACGGCCGTCTTTCATCAAGTGCAGGTGACGCAGACTGCTACACAACAGGTTTTATACGCGGTTTCTGCAAAAACTTTGACTGGACACAGGAGACTGAGTTCTATGTACGCTACCGTAACGCTTCATTCGGTACACTTTATGGTGATGAGATTACCGTAAAGAACGTATATGACATTAACTACCGCCTGCCTTCAGTTCCCAAGCCCGGCACCTATGAAGTTCGTGTTTGGAACAACTCTCTCGGAACAAGTAGCAAGAATGACCGTGGTATGGCCATCTTCTACATCCGTGAAGGTGCCGATGGAGAGTGGGTTCCTTGTACAACTCCTCTTGATATGCGTCTTGCCGGATCTAACCCCAGAGTTGGTTGGCAGCAGTACAAATCAGACACTGACTCTCTCATGATTGACAGAACCATGCATAACAACGGTTACATGAAGGCTCCTGATATCTATGACAACATCAATGACAGTGAGAACTGCTACAGAATGATTGTTGCAAAACAGTTCATGAAACCTGATACTGATTACTATCTGAGAATGCGTCAGGTTCTTGCCGCAGGTGTTATGCCGTTCAGTTTCATTGAGTTGGCTTCAAAGAGCATCTATGATGCTGAAACACCGGAGAACAGACACTGATTTAACAGTATAATCCAAAAAAGAAGGAGCCCGTCTGGACTCCTTCTTTTTTTATACCCGCTACCGGTTATTCCATATATATCTTTTCAGTGCTGATGGTGCCGTCCTCATAAATATACTTTACGATATTAAGACCTTTATAAGGATCGCTTGAGGGAACGCCTGAGGTATTATAATAGATGACATCCTTTATCTCAACCATGTCACGCTCATAAGATTCAACACCGCTTACGCCGCCTATAGCCTCAATGTAAAATGATGAGACCGTGGCATCGGGGGTATAATTTACAGTACTGCCCCATAAAGTGGATTTGCGCTCCACACCGTTAACGGTTTCAGTAAGGTTCCATCCCAGAATCTCATATCCGCTCTTTTTATGACTGCCTTCAAAACGGTATTCCCTGTCAGTGTAAAGAGAACCGTTGAACTTGGCTTCAGTAAGAGGTACACCGTTTATAGATACAATGTAATACTTGCAATCCATCTTCTTGACATTGGTATTTACCTTTGCCGGAATGATATTACCAAGTCCGAAACGCTCCTGGAGTTGTGAATACATGGCCGGTATTCTGGCTGCACCCCACTTTTTCATTGACTCAACCTCATTGTTCCAGTTTTTGCTCATACCGTCCTTAAAATAGGGCTGCTCTCCGGCCAACTGGTCATGGGCCCAATTGATCCAGTAGTTCATATTGGTTGAGGTCAGAAAATCACCCATATAGACTGAAAGCCTGTCAATGAACATCTCCCTGTAATCAGGAACATAGTTTATCAGGTTTCTGAAAGTGGCGGTACTTATTGCAGTATTGTGGTTTTTGTCACTGGTTATGTTATTCGGCTCGCGCAGAACCCACTTGAGGTTCTCACCGGTGGCAGGACAGAAACCGTAAAGGTTAAAGGCGCGGTCCACATCCTTGAGAATCCATCTCCAACGCCCCTCAGGGGTATTGGGTTTCCAAACAACAATATTGTTTGACGGGAAATCAGTATTGCCAAAAAAGATATGGCATATCATTGCATTTGTATATTCAACCACGTCCATACGTTCCTCATACTCAGCAAGTGTATGGTGGTTTATGGAATCTATGCACCAGTCAAAGAACTCGGCATAGTCATCATAATTACCCTCCTTAAGTTCTCCTCTTGGCTGCTTTGATGTAAGTTCTACAAGCGTAATGTCTTCAAGGCCGTTATAATGGGTCCAGATATTGTCTTCATTGCCACGCTCACGAATATTTATCAGGCCCTTGTATTCTGTATTGATATAGTATATTGCAGGCTGGTATCCCTGCCAGTCAACATCTACATAGGAACCTATCATCAGTTGAGCCACACCGTCACGCATATAGGAGTATCCGTTGTCGTTTCCGCTGGCACGCAGAGCCAGTGAAGGAACACCCGTTATACCCTTACGCGTATTTTTCCAGAAATTGTAATTAAAGGTATCCGAGCCGTCAAACCTGCTGTTTGCATAGACAATGACAGACTTGAGGGTATTGATTCTGGTATATGCACCTCCTACACGAATCTCACATGACCTTGTCATTCTGGGCTCACCACCAGACTCGTTGTAATAATGGAAAAAGGCCGGACGGCGCCAGTTGTGTATGAGAGAACGGTCATGGGCCTCAGAATCATTTTTGGGCTGATTCTCAAAAATACCGTACTCCGCATTGTACAGGTCCTCAGGGTTGACAGAAAGAGCAACCGTAGGAATTGACAGCTTACGGCCATGCAGAATATACAGATGCGGGATTGCAGGCGGTGTAATATAACCCTCCTTAAAGAGCGAGGCCTTGATCTGCGTATTAGTCCTGATAAAAAGGCCCTTATATGCAGACTGTTCAAGTATCGGAGAGTCAAGTGTAGGTTCTGTTCCGTTCAAAGTATAGTGACATACCACGTCATCAGGTACAGGATCTCCGTTGGAACATATCTCAGTTCCTTCAGTCATATATCTGACTTGCAGAGCTGACCCGTACTGCCCCTCCTGCTGTTGGGCGTCAGTGCTGATATAACCTGTAGGCGTAATATACGGCTGCGGCAGGATGGCTATTGCCAGGCCCCCTGTATTGGGCTCTCCCTTTGTTACCTTAAGTTCATAGCCAAGAGAGTCTGCACCGTCAGAGATACGTCCGTAGGCCACGTCAGTAACCACCATTGCAGGTAGTTCAACTGAGTCTGCCTTTTCCTTTCCGGGCTCAAAAAGATATAAATAACTGACAGTATCAGTAGTTATCCTGAAATCAGCGTGAACCTCAGTCTTGCCGTCAACCGTGACAACGGTATCTGATTTGTCACAATAGACAACAAAATAACCCTTGGCAGGTATTTCAACATCAGGCAGTTCATAGCCTTTCTTGTACTTTGACTTTTTGCCTATACGCCAATCCTTGAGTGAAACAGCCTCCTGCCCGGGATTATACAATTCAACCCATCCGTCAGGATATTCCATAAGCAAATCCAGTTCTCTTGTTCCGTGTGTTGACTGCATAACCTCATTAATTACGAGTTTATGCCAACAACTGTCAGGAGTGGCGTTACACACATTCCATAAGCCTGAAACAGCCGATGCAAACACTGCAGCAGCAATCTTGAAATTCATATTTTGTCTGTTTATTAAAGAATGTCCAAAGTTAGGCAAAAAACGGGCAACAGGGGCAAAGAAAAAGGGATGATTTGCATCACCCCTTTTACTGTAGATATCAATTGTTTATCTTGTCCTGTTAGGAGGGAAAGTACCCTGATTCCAATTGTTGCCCGGCATTGTGAAAGGCCTTGCAGAACCGGAGCCGGAATTTGTTGAACCGGGATTCGTTGAACCGGGAGTAAATCCGGGATATGAACCATACGGATAAGAACCGCGATTCTCCTCATAACGCTTGCGTCTCTCCTCAAAACGCTTTATCGTTGCTGAATCAGGTCTCTGCCAGTTACGCCAGTAGTTCTCCCACCACTGCTGTTGCTGAGCATCGGCCTGCTGCATTTCATGCTGACGGAGCCTCTGATAATCAAAGATATGAGGCTGCATCATGAACTGAGGATTCATCTGGTTCCACTGTCCCATCATACGGGACTGGCGCTCGGTATTCTGCCTGTTCTCATCAGACCAACGGCCCCAAATTTTCTGTCCAAGTTCAAACTGGGCCATGGCAACTTTCTGACGGGTGGAATCGGGGAGAGCCTTTTCCAGTTTATCCATGTAGTCCTTGTTGATCTCTGACCAACGCTTGATATACTCACGTGATTCAGGCTTGAGTTCACGGTTCAGTTTTGCCAGTTCCTCATTATGCTCAATGTAGATTTTGGCAAACTTCTGATACTCCTTTTTGGTCAGATTGGCACTTTCCATTATGAAACGAAGTGACGCATTGATCATCTGTTCATCCTTATTATCAGTCTGAGAGCAGACCGGCAAGGACAAACCGAGCAGAATAACCAATGCTGTCAACAACCTTTTCATAAAATCAATTGCCGTAATAGTTACTCATCATAGAGTAAACGCCAAGTTCTTCGGCAGACATTGTCTGGAACACCTCATCAATACTGGCACACTGTGAAATGCTCTCATAGTCAGGAATATCAAACCTGCTTGAACCGAACGGATGCAACAGCAGCAAAGCGACTGCGGCTGCACTTGCAGCACCGGCAAACATGGCAATGAACTTGCGTTCCCTGCGCTGTTTACGCTGCTTTCCAATCTGGGACACAACACGCTCTGTCATGTCATCCAGGAAATGCTCAGGCATTCTGTAAGGCATTTCCCTACTCAAACTTTCCAGATCCAACTCTTTCATAACTGATGTTCTAATATATAATCCTTTATTTTTTGTACCGCGTAATGATAATTGGTCTTGAGCGTATTTACGCTGTCACCCACTATCTGATGGATCTCCTCATAACTCTTGTCATCATAATAACGCAAGTTGAATACCATCTTCTGTTTGGCAGGTAACAATGCTATTGCCTCCTGTAGCAAAACCAGAGTCTCATCTGCATTAGGGCTTACCTCCTCACGAACGCTTTCCTTAAGCGAATCTCCCAGATCATCAACTGAGAGCGTAAATCCTGCCCTGTTCTTTAAGAGTTTAAGACTCTCATTAGTTGCTATCTTATAGAGCCAGGATGAAAGCGGAAACTCATTTGAATATGTGCTACGATACTTGTAAACATTAATCATAGTCTCCTGCAAACAATCCTCAGCATCGTCATGCGCCACTACCATTCTGCGTATGTGCCAGTACAACTGCTCACCATACTTCTGCATAATAAGGCGCACCGCCTGCTCAACGTGACTGTCATCACACAGCATACGGGCAATGGATTCATCGCTCACTGAAAGGGATCCTTGACTCTGCATACTGTCATTCAAATCACGCTTCATCTCTATTATATCAACGCGGCACGAAAGTTAAATTATTATGATTTTTTAACATGCAATTGGGGACTGTCCCCAATTGCATGTGTCATCAATACACTGCCTGCTTAAAATAATCAAAGTCGGCATAGCCGCCTGCGCTCTCAGTAGCAAAACTGTACAGTCCGGTACGGTAACCGGTAAAGTAATCCAGACTGAATGACATCTGGAGCACGGCATCAACATCCTGCCAGTTCTTACCGTCAAGAGAATAACTCATGAACGCCTGGTCTGCACGCTCGCCATCGGCCTGCGGAGTAAACACATAGCGGATCTTGAGCCAGACCTTATCCTGGGCAAGAGGAATGCGCAACGCCTCGGTATCAGGATTGGGCTGCTCTGTTCCCTGTGCCTGCGGTCCGCGACGACGACCCATATTGCGGTGAGTCAGTGCAACAAGGCTCTTTTTGCCGTCGGCTGCAACCTCAACACCTATGGTGCAGTAATTGCTCTGGAAAGCAATGATACCGGCTCTGTCACCGGGTTTCATACCGCTGGCGTCCATACATACCTCGCTGTAGCAACGGGGGCCTACAGTGCGCTGTGTGAGAGTATTGCGGGCATTCATCACATTAGTGGCAATCTGACCGGTCTTAAGACGGAGCCAGCCCTTGCGCTCGGTAACTGACCATGCTGCATTGTCGGGCTTATGGTTCCACTGCCATACCACGTCAAGTTCATTCTTCTTGTAGTTGAACTCATCATTATCCCAGGTACGGTTCTTGCCGCTCTCAGGCAGGTTTACGGTAAACTGCTTTACAGGAATTGTCTCATCGCCAAGTATAGGCCATCCGTCAACCCATTTCATAGGCTGCAGGGTAGGAATGCGGCCTACAGCGCCATGATCCTGGAACATGATTGCATACCAGTCACCCTTCTGGGTCTCGATGATACCGCCCTGTGCTACACCGTCACCGCGGCCGTCAAATGCGCCGCTCAGTATGGTCTTGCTCTCATAAGGACCAAACAAGTTTTTTGAGCGCCAGCAGGTCTCAGTACGTACGCCTCCGCTTGGCCAGTCAATGTCAAGAACATAGTAATACTCACCGATGTGATAGATATGGGCGCCCTCGGCACGCAGGTTGTAACCCTGACGCGGAGAATCAATAATGATTTTCTCTTCGGCACCGGCCTTGATGGCTGAACCGTCGGGCTCAAGTTCAATGATACGTATCTCACCGTTGCCCCAAACCACATACAGGTGGCCGTCCTCAAACAACATGCTTGCATCATGGAACGGACGGTCTATAACAAAACGTTCCCAGTTGCTCTTGGTGATATCCTTGGTGTGGTAGATGTATGTCTTGTTCTGGTCATTGGCTATGAACAGGGCATAATATGTACCGTTTACATAACGGAGTGATGTTGCCCACTGGCCCTTGCCATAGGCATTACGGCCGTTACGCAGGTTATAAACATCATCATCCTCAAGATAGTCATACACATAACTCAACAATTCCCAATGAACCAGATCCTTGGAGTGCATTATGGGAGCACCCGGACAGAAATACATGGTAGTACTTACCATATAATAGTCATTGCCCACACGGATCCAGTCATTATCGGGAATGTCAGTATATGTCAGCGGGTTGACACACTCTGTGGTCTTGTTTCCCGCAGTACATCCTGACCATGCCCCAATTAACATGGTCAGGATTAAAGTAATCAAAGTCCTCGTTTTCATTGCACAAATTTGGAAAAACAAATAGAAAAAAACTATATCAATTAAATGTGAGCCAGTCAACCTGAATCTTACCGTCAGTTATCATGCGTACTTTAAGGTTATGGATACCCTTGGCAGCGCCCTTGACAGGAGCGTCAACGGTAACAAGCTGGCGGTCAGCAGGAATATCAACGGTTGCAATAACCTTGTCACCCTGCAGAATCTCCAACTTTCCGGCCGATGGAGCAACCACCTTTACAGTAACCTTCTTGGGAGCCTTCTTGAAATTGACAGTGTTGTACTTTGCCCATGCACCCTTCTCATAGAAAACGGTTTTCCAGCCTGCAAAATAGTTGCTCGGCTCCAGATAAGCGATTGAGTCACCGCTCTGGCTGAGTGCAGTGTAACGGTCAAGTTGTATCTGAGTGTCAGACTGTGTAACGCCTATACCGCGCAGGGTAGGCTTAACCATCTTGATTTCACCCTTTTCATCATCAAAGAATATGCTGTCAGCGCAAACTGAACGGTTCTTGTCAAATTCAGGTGAATACTCATTGTGGTGGTAGAACAGATAGGTCTGACCCTTGAACTCAATGATTGAGTGGTGGTTGGTCCAGCACTTGTTGGCATGCTCCTCAAAGAAAACGCCCTTGAACTCATAAGGACCGAATATGTTGTCAGCAACGCAATATGCCAGAACCTCCTCAACATCACGTGCCCACGGGAAAGTCATGTAGTACTTGCCGCCGTGCTTGTAAAGGTACGGACCCTCAACAAGACCCTTGGTGGGAACGCCCTCAACACGATGACGGTCAGCGGGATCAGTTGATACTGATTTCCAGTCAGGATTGAGTTTTGTAATGGTGATACCAGGCATAACCAGATAACCGGTGCCGTCATCATCAACAAAGATACAGGGGTCAATACCGCCTACGCCCTCAATAGGACTCTCCTCAGGAGTATAAGGTCCCTCGGGATAGTCTGATGTGCATATACCTACGCGGTTTCCGCCCATTCCGCGACGACCGTTTGCACTGGGCTGCGGTTTTGCACCTGCAGGGAAGAAGAAATAATACTTGCCGTTTGTAGGATTCTGCTTGCAGTCAGGAGCCCACATTGAATAACCTTTCTCATTTACCCAGGGAGCGCTCCACTGGTCAACAATCATACCATGGTCTGTCCAATCTGTAAGGTTGGCCGATGAAAATACGTGGTAATCAGCCATGCAGAACCAGTCCTTACGGGCATACTCTGCGGGAGCCTTGATGTCATGTGACGGGAAAACATACACGCGGTCACCTACAACAAGAGCCGAAGGATCAGCCGAGAACTGGTCACGAACAATAGGATTCTGAGCCTGTGCGGCAATGCCGGCCAGCATAAGTGCTGCCAAAACAGTAAATCTTGCTTTCATTGATAATTATAATGAGGTTAATAATATGCGCATAAAGTGATTTCAAAGATATTGCATTTTTGGCTAATACATACTATCCGTGGCCTTAAAAAGTAATAATCAAAGGCATAAATGAAACCGGCGGAGAACTTTAATGGTCCTCCGCCGGTAAAATGGGGATTTATTCAATAAATCACTTGATCAGTTCAATCTCAGAAACAGCCTCGCCGTTGCTCAGGATAGAACGCTTGATAACGATCTCACCTGCCTTGGGAGCCTCAATCTGGATACCATCCAGGCTGAAGAACTGAACACCGATTACATCAGCCTCAGGAGCATCAGCGAACAGGATCAACTCATCAACCTTAGCCTGCTGCTCTCTGATAAGTGCAGCATAGTTTGCTGTTGAATCAGCATCGGTAATAATCAGACCAGCACCTGATACATCAACATGACCTGAACCTGAAGCACCTGTGATGGTGTAGGTAATCTTAAGGTCACTGCCTGCTGATACCCATACATTCTCCTGACTGAAGGTCTTAGGTGATGTGCTCTTTGAACCCTTAAGTTCAAGGCTTACTGAATCAGTAACAAAATTGAACTTAGAGTTAGAAAGGTTGTTCTGGTACATATCAACATTTACAGTGTAAATACCTGCGGGCAGGCCCTTAACTGTGGTACTTGCTGAACCGGTGGTGTTATTCTCAAAGTGGATACCGGCAATGAACTCATGACCGTCATTCTCCCAATCCATAGCTGCTCTACCAGGATAGCAAGAACCTGATGAGCCATAAGAACCGGCGAATGTGATAGTCCACTCAGGAATTACAGTAGTGTTGTTGCTTGCGCTTACAACCCACTTGCCGCTGCTGTTCTTGCGCATGTCAACACCGGCCTGAGCCTTGGTTGCCATAAAGTAGTTAGGAATCAGGACTGATACGTCAAGACCATCGGCGATTGTGTCAGACTTAGCGGCAAGAGCCTTGTAAAGCTGGAGGATAGAAGCCTCACGGAGTACATTCTCAAGAGCCGGATCACTTGACATCAGATTGTCAACGGTATTCTTAATCTCATCCTTTCTGTCACCAAAGTCATAACCCATGCCAACTGCAAAGTTGTACAACTCCTTGATCTGTCTTGTCTGAGCTTCAATAGTTTCAGGCTTGAAGATAAAGTTGTTGTAGCACTCACACAGAGTCTTGTAATAAGCGGTAAGGGCATCGTCAGAATCATTGATTACATCAACTGCAGCCATAACGTCCTCATAAGTACGCTGCATTGTTACAAACTCATCAAAGAACTTGAATACAGATTTGTCAATGGAATCCTTTATCTGTGCGGCCTTCTCATCAAACTTGCCATTCAATTCCACGCGAGCATCAAGAGCCTTGATTTCATCCTCATAGAGTTTAACTTCAGCGGCAATCTCAGCATTGGTCTTTTCTGAGCAATCCCAGAACAAATTGTTGTCAAGGTGATCAGAAAGAGTAATGTAAGCAGCAAGATCCTGATATATAACCTTGTTCTCATCTTCAAACTCATCAATCTTGTTATATGCCTTTTCCTCTGTAGCATAGAACAGGTCAACGGTATCAACGCGCAACTGCATCTTGTCAATCTCAGCCTGAACTGCGGCTGCGGCAGCTAAGTAAGCGCTAGGCTTGGTATCCTCCCAGTTCTCATATGAATAGAAATCAGCAATCTCTGTCAGTTTATCAAACTGAACACCCAGATACTGATCCTCTGTCTCAAGTTCCTCAAGTTTTTCAAGAGCAGCATTCACAGTCTTGTTCAACTTGGATACATACGGGAATGAAAGACTACGCAATTGCTGTATCTCAAAATCACTCATAAGGATTCCGTCGGTACCATTCTTCTTTACGACCCATTCAATTATATAGTTGCCATCCTGCGGTACTGTAAAGTTGAAAGAGAATGACTCTACTCCACTAGGCCAGTTTCCATAAGGCTCACTATACACCTGAATGTCAGTATAAACAGACCTTACTGTCGGAGCGAATGTTCCGATAACAATCTTATTTTCATCACTTATTTTCTGTATATCACTAGCGTTTTCAACGTCATAAGGATAAATATAGATGGTGGTCGTTTTTGCAGTTTCCCAATGCGTAGCACTGAAACTGAGCACATAGGATTCGCCAGCCTTAAGGGCAATAGGATTGTTCTTATCTAAACCGCAAGCCAAGTGACCGTTATCTGTACCCTCGGAACGACCGGAGAAATAATAACCTGCATCAAAACCGGATTTAGGATTGGTCCAGAACAGACGGCTCTTTGTGCTCTTATTCTTGCCATCACCTACAGTAAACTTATCCTTTCCGTTCCAAACAGCTGTACCAACAGGCACAGACTGGGTTTCAGTACTGTTTTCTCTAAATTTTGACTCAAATACAGCTGCAAGTTCAGGATTATGATCAAAGTCACCAAAACCAAGACTTATAGTTGCATTCTTACCATAGTCAGTACCCTCACCCTTGATGTTCACAAACTCAAATGTGTAGTCGCCATCAAGGTCACCATTGGCGATATCGGCATCACTACGTACATAGGTGGTGGTTGAGTCTGTTGATTCGCTGATCTTCCAGATTTCCTTGACACCTGACTTGGTAACACGCAGCCAACCTAATTTTGAAGTTTCACCTAAATCATCAAACTCAAGTTTTCTGGTAAATTTTACAGTAATTGAGTTGATAGGCTCAAGTCCGAATGAGCCATTCTCATACGGAGAAGAAATAAACTTAGGAGGCAAATTCTTAAGTGAATATACACCCTTGTCAATATTGGGGTTAGGAGTTGAAAGCTCATTGGTAAAGTCATGAACCTTCTTGCCGGCCTTAATCCAGTCAACATCAAGAGCGGTGGGGAACAACTTGCCGTTATAGTTCAGGCGAAGGGCCTCATCATCAGGATTGAAGAAAGATACACGTACTGAGTCATATACACTGAACAGACTCGGAGTAACCTTACCGGTGTTGGGATCCGTATAAGGCTTGGTCCACATGTACATGTAGCCGTCATCATGATACTCGGCTGAATTGATATCAACCTTTGTCCAGGCGTTTGACTTTTTACGGTAGCCCCATACCTCAAAATACTGACCGTCAAGTTCAATGGCTGCAATACCGGTCTCCGCCTCCGCATTCTTGGCCAGTTCCTTAAGGTTGGTCTCATAACCAAAGTCAACACGGATCATATCCTTGTGGTGCTCAACACCACCAATCCATGACTTGGTGAGTGACATATTGTCAAGCAGGAATTCAGTACTGTCTGATGAGAATGACAGACGTACAAAGAACTTGTCAGGCTGATTGATGCAGGTCAGAGTATCACCGGCCTTAAGAGTCTTGCCTGCAGCAGCGAGTTCCTCATCAGAGGGACGCCAGTTCCAGTCATTGTACCAATAGTAACCGTGACGATATACATAACCGTCAGCAATTGAGTCATTCAGGTAATAGGTCATGTATGTAAACTTCTGCCACTCACCGGTAAATTCAGATTCTTCAAACTCAAATCTGTTATTGTACTGATAATTGTCGGCATCACTTACAAGACCCATTGAGAAAGGCTTCTCTGAGTTGTAGTAACCGCGCATGATGTCAGCATAGAAATAAGGAGCAGTATTAGCCTTTGGAGTAACCTTCATGTATAATGTCAAACGGTATGAAGACTGATCTTCAATGTTCAAGCCACGTACAAACAGGTTTCTGCGATAGTTAGCAACCTTGCCTGAACTATAGGTATCTGCACCAGTTGCATCGGCTGATGTGTATCTGAAATAATACTTTCCGCCACTTTCACCATACTCAGCAAATGCAGCATTACGATCCTGGTCCTGACCGCCGTCAAATTCCAGACCGTAATCCTCATTGGCATAAATGGCTTTTGCCTTATCATTCTTGTTGTTTGAGGTAACAACACCGTTCTTAAGAGGAATGATACTGTCAGTTCTTACCATGAATACCTCATAGTCTTTAGAACCGTCATAAATGTTGGCACTGCTGACAGTACCTGTTGCAATCTTGTTGAAATAGGTAATTTCCTTGATTGTGTCAACAGCAGTGTTACACCACAAATCCCAAGCCTCATCAGGATCAGTTCCGTCTGGAACCTCAAAGTTCTGATTGAAGATTACCTTAGGATCGCCGGGGTAACGGACCAGATCCTGGGATACCAAAGGCATTGCAGCCAATAGCGCTCCCGCAAATAAGTAGAATTTCTTCATAAATACAGTTATTAAAAAGGTTAATAATATAAATAGGATTATTTCAATTCTAGGGAATAAACCTGTTATCTACTATATATGGACAAACCCAAAGTTAAACTATTATAGTACACATTATATATTCAATTAACATTTATTAACTGATTTATGATTAAACCAAGACAGGCGGACTGCTCTTGCAATCCGCCTGCCTATTATAGGATAGCTATTTTTTGTTATTTGATAATAACAGTACTAGCCTCACTCTTACCGTTGATGGTAACTATTCTGATCAGGATCTGGCCGGGCTGAGGAGCGGGAACCAGGATACCGTCAAGAGTAGTGTACTCAACCTTAACCTGAGCAGCCTCATAGCTGTCAACGAATGAGATGAGTTCCTCAAGAACCTTCTGCTCATCGGCAGCAGCCTTTTCATAATCAAAGCCGGCAAGAGGCTCAAGCAGAGTCATAGCAAAGTTATCGATCATAGCCCATGAGTTAACATTTGCCATGTCAATAGCGAGCTTAACGCTGCTACCATCAGCAACTACAACTGAGTCAATCCAGAGGTTAGCCTCTTCTGGACGTGGATGTGTATCAGAACCGATGTTGGTAGGAGCAAGAACTGTGTAAACAGAGTCTGCAGTGGTAACAATGAACTTGTGCTTGTTGTTACCTGCGTCAACGCTTACGTTGAAACCAACACCAATCTTGTAAACACCGGCAGGCAGAGCCTCAACAGTCTGTGACATGCTTACAAATGCATTCCAGTCCATAGCAAGATATGCATCAAAGATCGGAGCCTTGTTCTCATCCCAAGCAAGAGCCTCAGAACCAATGTGTACATTGTTGCCGTTAGGATTAACCAACCAGCCCGGGAATATATCCTCACTCTCGCCCTTCTTAGCTTTCCAGCGATCATGCGGCTCACCCCACTGGTAGTAGTACTTGTCAACGCCGTCAAGAGGCAGTTCTGTATAGAGGTTGAAGTTGCGGATAAAGCCTGACAGATCAAGTTCGTCACTCAGACCGTCGCTTTCAGCAATCTCCTTATAGATAGCAACCTTGATGGCGCTCTTCATTACCTCAACAAGTGCAAGGTCATCAAATACGGCACCTGCAACTCTTGAATTGATTTCATCGGCAGCATCGCCAAAGTCTGCATTGACCTTCTCAGCAAGAGCAGCCAGTGACTTGATACGTACTGTTGTGGCAGCAGCGGCAGCAATATAAGCATTGTATTCGTTGACTGCACCATTCAGAGCAGCAATAACCTGGGTGAGTTCATCATCTGACAGAGTTGCAAGATCATCAACAACAGCATAAGCAGCATCAATTTGTTCAAGAATATTTGCATACTCATCAATTGAAGTAGCAGCATTAGGATCATTGGCAACAGCATCAGCCTTCTCTACAGCCTTGAAGAAATCAAGTGACAGAGTTCTGCGTGCATCCATTGCCTTACCGGCAGCCTCAAACTGAGCCTGAACAGCCTTAATGGAATCATCGGTCTTATCAAAGCACTCAAAGTCTGCATAGTCAGCAAGAATATCCTCCATAGCTGCATATGCTTCGGTCTGATCATAATCTACACCATCCAGAGCAACAAGAGAATCACTATAAGCCTCTACCTTCTCTTCAAGAGCAGCATATGCACCCCACATTGTATCAACTACCTTAATACGGGCCTTAAGGTTGCTGTTTGCTTTGTCAAGGCTGTCTGTTACAGTATTGTAACGGCTGGGCTTGGTATCACTGAAGTCAACATAAGCGTCATAAACAGCCTGTGTAGCCTCATAAACATCACCGGAATACTGCTCCTCGTTATCTGCAACCAAATCAAAGTTTGCTTCAAGTGAAGTAAGAGCATTGTTCAACTTGCTGACATAAGGATAACCAAGTGTAAAGTTGGACTTGATGCTCAGGTACCACAGGATCTTACCACCCTTGTGGCCACCACCCCATGAACCTTCCTTAGGAAGTGTAAGAGCTAATTTATAAGTACCAACACTCAAGTTGGCTGAAATGGAATACTCCTTAACTTCGTCAACCTGTCCGCCTTCATCAACTTTGATACCGCTGCCACCATATGAACCTGTTGCAATTTCCTTGCCGGCTGCATCATAAATGAATATGTCCATGTTGGCATCATCATTCCATGAACTCTTATTGCAACCTGTTATACCAAATGAGATAGCAGTTGCACCAGCCTCGGCAACATCAAATGTATAATACAACTTGCAGCATTTGCTTGCATTGTTCTCGGCGCCTGTGCTTACACCATAGAGACCCCACATGAGACCCTTTGTATAAGCGCCGGTGAATGATTTGATCTTAGCAGCACATCTATCACCGGTAATTCCGGTAATACCGAGAGTCTTAAGGTCAGTTGTGAAATCACCGTCCTCATAACTTGCAAAGTCAAGAGAAGCAACATCGGTTGCCATTACGGTCTCACCGAATGAGTAGTCAATAGAGGTATTCTGAGCATAGTCAGTACCAAAACCCTGAATGTTAGCCAGAGTGAATGAGTAGTCACCCTCAAGAGCACCGTTCTTGGTTATGTCAGCCTGCTGGCGGGTGAATACGAGAACTGAGTCAGCCTCATCATCAGGATTCTGAGCTGAAGGAATCCAGAACTCCTTGACACCCTCCTTCTCTACCATAAGCAGAGCATACTTTGAAGTACTGCCTGATGCGGGATCGATCAGAACCGGTCTTGAGAAATCAAACTTAACAGAAGTCAGGTCACCAGGAAGCTGGAATGAACCCTTTTCATACTGCAAACCTGTAAGTACAGGAGGCAGGTTCTTCATTGAATAAACGCCCTTGCCGATGTTGGGGTTAGGAGTAGCGATTTCATTTGTAAAGTCATGAACCTTCTTGCCGTCCTTAATCCATATTGTATCAAGAGCCATCGGGAACTGACTGCCGGTGTAGTTAAGACGCAGAGCCTTCTCATCAGGATTTCTGAAACTTACAAGAATAGAATCATAAACATCAAACTTGTTTACGGTATATGATGAGCCGTTAATGGTCGGCTTTGACCACATATACATATAGCCGTCATCATGATACTCAGCAGAGTTGATAGGAATCTTATACCACTTGCCGGTTCTAGCACGGTAACCCACAACATCAAAGTACTCACCAGCAAGTTCAATGGCATTTACAAAGCTGTTCTTACCAGCCTCAATGGCAAGATCCTTAAGGTTTGTATCATAACCAAAGTCAACGCGGATCATATCATTGTGATATTCAACACCGCCAATCCATGATTTGGTAAGAGAGATGTTATCAACTGAGAATATTGTGCTGTCTGATGCAAATGACAGACGAACAAAGAACTTGTCAGGCTGCTTTACGTGCTTGAGTGAATCAGTTGCACCCAGGGTAACACCTGCAGCGGCAAGAGCTTCGTCAGACGGACGGAAAGCCCACTCTGAACCACCTGCCCACCAGTAAGCGGTATAGCAGAAAGCGTCAGCGATTGAGTCATTCAGGTAGTAGGTCATAAATGTAACCTTCTCCCACTTATCATACTCAAAGTCCTCTTTCTTGTACTCAAAAGTCTTGTTGTACTGATAAGTCTTGCTGTCATCAACATAACCCATTGAGAAAGGCTTCTCTGAATGGAAATAACCACGCATTACGTCAGCATAGAAAGTAGGCTTGGTATTACCTTTAGCTTTAGCCTTTACATAAAGTGTCAAACGATAAGAAGAGTTTTTCTCAACATTCAGACCACGTACAAAAAGGTTACGACGATAGTTAGGAACTATACCATCACTATAATTTCCGGCACCCTTTGCATTGTCTGATGTGTACTCAAAGTAATATTTACCACCGTTCTCACCATATGCAGCGAAAGCCTCATTACGCTCCTGATCCAGACCCTCGTCATAGACCAAAGTGTAATCATCAGCATCGTAATAACCACCCTTGATATCACCGGCATCATCGGTAGTCATTACACCGTTCTTCATTAAGATCAGTGAATCCTTGACAAAAGTTGTATTCCACTTAGCAGCATCATCTGTGTAGATCTTAAGACTGCTCTCAGAACCTACGTGATTGATGTAAGTAAGCTGATAGATGGTGTCAACAGCGGTTGTTGACCACTGTTCCCAAGCAGCATCGGCATCAAGACCGTCGGTTGCTTCAAACTTTTGTGTAAACATGACCTTAGCATCGTCAGAAGTACGAACGACTGTCGTCTCTTCCACCTGTGCCATAACGCTGACAGGTAATGCCAACATTATGAGTCCAGTCAAAAATAAGTCTCGTTTTTTCATAAAAATAAAGTTTAAATTGATAATTAGGTTGAAAAAAACTTTTTTCCTTTTTTAGTTAATAAATAATGTTTTCTAACACATATCAAATCCTCTCCCGCAGTCACAAGCGACTGCGAGAGAGAGATTAAATCAATAATAAACTGAAGTGTTCAGGCGCAAGAACCAACTCTGCGGGAACAGGTCCTCATCACCGTCATCACCCTTAAGGGTATTATAGAGATCACTGTTACGGCCGGCAAACGGATTTGTAGGTGTAGCATCATCTCTTGAAGCAACCCTGTCAGCAAAGAATGCCTTGTCAAACTTGATCTGCTCCTGGCTCAAATCAGGTTTGGTAGGATCATACTCGGCTTTATCATAAGCACGGTGCATTGAGATTCTCATCAGGTCACCAAAACGATAACCCTCAAAGCAGGTCTCAAGTGCCATCTCATCAAGAATCATCTCCTCAACCCTGCGGATAGTGTCAATAAGATTGTTACCTACACTCTCTGAAGGATCAAGAGAAATGGTATAATACTTGTTCATAGCGGCGTCACCTGATCCACGTGAATGGATACCCATATTGACACCTCTGCTACTGTTGTTGGTATTTGAAACAGGTCTTACATAATCAGCAGCCGACGGATTGTTGGGATCATTATTGATGTTTATCTGATCCGTAACAATCTGGTATCGCACACTATCAAAATAGTTAAGCGGGAAGGCAATACCAAGTGCTGTAGCTTTATCCTGTTCCTCCAAGTTAATTCTGTCTACAATGAAACTTTCAGTAAGGCCGTTCTTGAGTACCGCAAATGCCATATTTGGTAAGCCAGCTCTATTCAGGGCCTCTGCAAGCCTCAAATATACGACATCATTTCGATATAAAGAAATTTTTTCTGAATTAATTTTCTTTAACGTTTGCTTGGCGGTATTTTCAAGCAGTGACTTTATGTCTTTAGAGTCACGTGCCTTGACCTCAAAAATTGACTGCAGTCTCAAATCACCGCGCAGCAGAGGATTTACCTGCATGCCTACAGGGTCAGACATATACTCGGCAACAGAAACACCGGTAAGAGGTATGATGTCATGATAGCAGTAAACCTGACGCTGGCTCAGACTTGACATAGCCTTTGAATATGTAAGTTGCGGATAGTAGCGGTTCTCCTCAGTTGAGTTGAAAATATCCGGCAGTTTACTGGTTATACCTGCATACTCTTCGGATGCCATAGGTATATAGGTGATAGGCTTGGCATTTGTACCGAAGTTTGAAGCATAAGAATCCTCACCCAACTTGGTGAAAGTGGTACCGTTCCACAGAATCATACCTGTTCCCGTACTGATATTACGCAGAATGTCAGCCTGATTGTTGTAGTAAAGGTAATCATGATAGTACTTGGCTGCCTTTTCAAACTGCTCTGACCAGAGATAGAGGTCACCCATGATCAGACGTACCGGAATCAGAAGGTCCTGTGAATTATGTTTCTGTGATTTTGAACCCTCATCATTATCGCTGCCACCCAGACTGCCATAGTTGAGGAGTTTGTAATCAGGATATTTGTTCTCATTCTGTTCAAACTCAACCAGAAGTTCTTTTGCAAGAGTCTTGATATCCATCAGTCTGAACTTACCGCTGGTAGCCTCATCACCGCTGGTAATCGGCTCATTAACATAATATACACGACCGTAGATCTGAGCCATCTGCAGATATGTCCATGCCCTGTAGCAGAGAACGGGGATATACTCCTTGAGGAACACGTTCTTACCGTTTGAATAAAGTGAGGTATCAACGTTTGCAAGGAAATAGTTGCAGTTGTTTATGACAGCATAATAATCAATAGGGCGATTATACTTGTTGTCAGCACTCAGATTAGCAAAATCATAATTGTAAAGTTCAGTGATTTCAGGAGTCTGGTTACCGGTCAAGGTTACCAGGTCACCACGGATCTCTCCCAAAAGAACGGTGCGGTCAGCAATCTCCTGAATCTTCTGGATGATACCCATTACTGAATAAACAGTATCCTGGGCGGTCATCTCATGACCATAGTCATATGTCTTGGAATCAACCTTGAGCATATCCTGACAAGAGGAGATTCCGGCCGTAAATATAACGGCCAAAGCCAAAGTGAATATTGTTTTTGCTTTCATATTCATACCGTATTATAGATTAATCTTCAATCCAAGCGAGAAATTGGTGGACTGGGGTAACAGTCCGCGGTCAATTCCACGGGTAAGGATGTCATTGCTTGTAGAGAACTCAGGATCAGAACCGAGATACTTTGTCAGAGTGAACAGATTGTTGGCTGAACCCCAAATGGTAATACCCTGCAGGTAAGTTGTAGCCATAGGAATCTTGTAACTCAAAGTAACGTTCTTTAAACGCAGGTATGAGCCATCCTCAATCCAACGGTCTGAGAAACGTGAGTTTCCGTGAGGATCACCATAAGAAATTCTGGGCATATCTGTAACCTGACCTTCGGTAGCCCAACGGTTGGTAACAGCAACTGTCTGATTCATAAAGCGTGAACCACTCTCAAGAATCATACGCTCATAGTTGTAAATATCACCGCCTATTGAATAGGTGAATGTTGCACTCAAAGTAAAGTTATTGACGCTCAACTTTGTGAACAGACGGCCGTAGAAATCAGGATTGGGATCACCAATCTGAACCATATCCTTGGTGTCAAGGATTCCGTCATTGTTTGTATCAACAAAATATACATCACCACCAACAGGATCAACATTACCGTTAACGGTATTGATCTTGTAACCGGCTGCAACAGCATCATCGGTAGTGGCAAATACGCCCTTGGTCTTATATCCGTAGAATATTCCTACAGGGCTGCCCTCCTCTGTTCTGATTGTAGCATCCAGATAGGTATTGTTCAATGCTCTGCCGTCAGGCAGTTTGGTAATCTTATTGGTATAGTGTCCAAGGCTTGCACCGGCCTCCCACTTAACCATGTTGGTGTTTATGATCTTGGTGTTGAAAACAACATCAAAGCCTACGTTTGACAGAGAACCGCCGTTGCTCCATGAGTTTGGAATACCGGTCAGATATGACAGGCTGCTTATGGAGAGCAGGTTGTCAGTTACACTGTAGAACATATTGGCAGAGAGTGACAACTTGTTGTTGAACATATTCATATCCAATCCTGCTGTGAGTTTCTTGGTAGTCTCCCACTGCAATGAGTTGTTACCGATATTTGAGAGTGCAACACCCTGCATCTGAACAACCTTAACAGGATAGAAATAGGTCTTGGCTGCAGAATCATCAAATCCGTCATTACCTGTCAGGTCAAATCCGGCATTCAGTTTAAGGTAGTTAACCATAGGAACCTTGAACCAAGGCTCTGAAGATACTATCCATGAACCTGAAACTGAAGGGAACAAACCCCATGGCACACCGAACAGTTTGAGTCCGTTGGATACTTCGCCACCGAATCTTGATGAAGATGAGATACCCAGAGCGGCTGTAACGTAATACTTTTCACGATAGTTGTAGTTGCCCTGAGCCCACCATGTGAGAGAGATATCAGTAGCATCACTACCGTCAGTCTCCTTGAACTTGAGATCTCCATTCATGTTAGGAGTCTTATCGTTACCGGAGTTGTATCCTGTCATTGAGGTAAGGATCATGGAGTTGTTTATGTAACGGAAACCTGCCTGGGCATTTACATCATGAGCCTTGAAACGACGGGCAAATGTCAGATAGGTATCGCTCATAAAGCCGTCCTTCTTGGCATTCATTGCAGAAACCTTGTTAGTTATGGTACCGGTTCCCTCAATCTTGAACTTAGGTGTTCCCTTGGTAGGAATAAAGTAGTTCTCATCAGCATTTGCAAGGGTATATGTGAAATGCTCAGAGAGTGAGAAATAGCGGTTGAAATCCCACTTGGGAGTAACTGACATGGTTATGAGGCGGTTACCGAAACTGTTCTTGTTGATACCCTCACCGTTTGTCAGAATTGAAAGCGGGTTGGCAAGTGAAACCTCGGTACCGATTATCTCATCAAGATAGTTGTCCTCACTTGCAATGAAGTGTGAAAGCATGTGGTTCTTGTCATACTCATAAGGAGCCAGGAACGGAGCCTTGATAAGTGACAGGAATCCGGGTGAGTTGATCATTGTGTTGTCAATGTCAGCCGGAACACCGTCATCACGCATATTACGGTTTACATCACTGTATGAAGCGTCAAAACGCAATGACAGGTTGTTGCTCAGAATGATATCTGAATTCAGACGCAGGCTGAATCTGTCATAATTGTTGTTCTTGAGAGTTGCATCACCCATAGCATAACCTACAGCAAGGTTATAGTTGGCAATGTCATCACCACCCTGAACGTTCACGTTGTAGTTCTGGATGAAAGCGTTCTGGTAAGATACATCCTTCCAGTCTGTATCATTGTGATACTCCTTATAGTAATAATAGGATTCATCAGACTGAAGGAACTTGAAGGTATTGATTTTGGCACCTGTGCTGCCCAGCAGTTCTGAAGCATAGTTCCTGTACTCTGATGCGTTCATCATTACAGGGGTCCTGGGAATGAGTTGGAAATTACCTGTAAGATTCACATCAATCTTGGTAGCCATACTCTTGTTACGCTTGGTGTTGATAAGAATCACACCGTTGGCACCCTTAGGACCGTATATGCCATAACCGTTTCTGAGCACTGATACAGACTCAATATCCTCAACCGGAATGTTTGCAAGAATATTGTTGTAGAAACCGGAGTGCATTGAAACATCGGCAAAACCGTTATCAATAAATACACCGTCAAGCACAATCAGAGGCTGAGTATTGATATTGAGAGAACTTACACCGTCAATCTGCATATCAATACCTACTCCAATCTGACCGGAACGGGTAAGAGAATAAACACTACCCTGAAGTGACTGCTGAATCTGGTTGTCAACAGAGATATCTGCATTCACACCTGAAAGACCGGCCACAACAGCGTTGGCGCCTGTTGTCTTGTTGGAATAAATTTCAGAGAATTCATCAGAATACATCTTGACATCAATTCCATCCTGATTGCCGTTGAGAGAACGTACAATTGTATTGCAACCCTCAAGTGAGAATGTAAGCGTAGCAACATACTCAGGAACTCTGAGAGAGTATGTACCGTTCTCCTTGGTC
Organism: Bacteroidaceae bacterium; assembly: GCA_017551925.1. Lineage (GTDB taxonomy): Bacteria > Bacteroidota > Bacteroidia > Bacteroidales > Bacteroidaceae > Colenecus. The sequence goes on from JAFZKA010000047.1 coordinate 31,733, forward strand.
ATTGTGGAGTAAAGCGCATTGTTATAAGCCTGCACCTTGACACCTGCCATCGGTGAACCCAGAGCTGCGTCAGAAACAACACCAGTGATAACAACCATTCCGTCAGAATCGCTGTTCTGCGCTACAACAGGAGCCGAGCACAAAAGTAAACCGATCAGCCCCATAGGTAAAAACCTTTTCTTATTCAATATATTCATATCTCTATCTTTTTATCATTCAATAACAGGTTCCAGAATGATGCAGTCCAACCACAATTGGCCGCTGTACCTGGTTGCATCCTGTACAAGACTCTGCACCTTGATTCTTAACTTTGCCTCATTCTTGCTGTCCTTGTCATAGTTGCAAGCAGGAACATCAATCTCACATATCTGGATAGTATCTATCTTTGATATATTGTTATAAAACTCCTCCTGTTCATAGAATGGCGGTTCATCAATATCCTTCATACTGGCATGGAGTGTATCCGGCATAGGATTATCACCTGAATAAAGAATATCAACAGCAATCTGATTTGATTTTACATTCTTTACAGAACTGGTATCGGGGAATACCACGAGTTTAACCTTATACTTACCCTTGAGAGTGTTTCTGATCTTGAACTCAGTTTCCCAATCGGGTTTACTGTCCTTACTTGAAATTCTTGCAGCAAATACATTGGTAAGTTTCTGACCCTTGACACTTGAGATATATGCCCTGTTGTGAAGGATTACAGTATTGTCATAATCGTCATACTCCTCTGCCTCAAGTTTGATTACCCTGTTAAAGGTCTTGGCATCATCAAACGGCCACTTGTCAACAATATAAATCATACCGTTACTGCACTTGACAGAGTCATAACTCTTGAACAGGCCATTGGCGGCAAACGGTTTGTCATATACATTGAAACGAACCCTGTTCTTCAGGTTGTAGTTACGACTGTAGGTTGTTGAGATAACAGAATCTTTCTTGCTGAGTTGGATCTTGCTATTCATATTGAAGAGCATATCGGTCATCATTGAATATTTGGTGTAGAACACCTGCAATGAATCAGGATCTGTCTCCTTCTTGCCGTATGTGAAGAATTTTGAGATTGAATCATACTCCAGTGTCCAAAGTGCAGGAGTAGGCAGAACCATATAATAGGTACTGTCCTCTTCACTTATATCACCGAACTTGTCAAGCAGGATACTCTTTCTGATAATGACAGAGTCAACATACTCCATGACACCGGTAACAGGGTTGATACCTGATGATACACTCTTGAGTTCATCAATCTTCTCTTCTGTGTACTTGTCATAGAAATCGCCCAGAATGGTGCGGTAGTCATAAGCGACCTTCTTTCCGTCAGACTTGATATCATGTGAGTTACGGGTAAGATACTCGTAAATGGTAGGACGATACTTTAACTGACCTCCCAAAAGGTGCAGGATACCGTTCTTGCACAGGATGTTGATGGAATTGGGCTCAGTCTTGTAAGGAACACCGCCTATACCGGCACTGGTGTTCGGATAAGTCTTGTTGCTCATCATGACCACCTTTTCATCGGTTTTTGATGAAACGGTGTAACGGAAACGTGCAATGTGGTTCTGGATAAACTCCTGACCGGCACGCTTATTCTCAGTATAACTCTTTTCCTCTTTCTTGTATTTTGTCCAGTCTTCATCATCAACTGATGAATCAAGAGGAAGCCATACAGTAATGAACTGGTCGTCACCAAGCAGATCCCAATATGTATCTGAGGTCAGCTTGTCACCGTTGAACATGTATGTATTCTGCAACGCTTCAATAAAATTCTCAGCGCCGGGAATATTCTGAATAGCCTCAGCCAAGGTTACCAGATTGCTGCCGTTATAACTTGAATCATTCTTATAATGATCCATCCAATCACTGCAGGAACCCAGAGTGAGGACAGTTAAGACAACCCAAACGGATTTACTTAATGAATTGAAATATCTTTTCATATTGTTCTGTTTTTTTTAGTTGTTACTCCGCCTTCTTTATGAATTCGTCCTCAACATATACAGGATTCTGTTTGAGTTTGTCATTGATCTTGATCTCATCCTTGTAAATTGGGAAGAACAGAGCGTTAAGATCTGTCATCTTGATACGAACGGCATTGCTGCTGCTTGAATCAAATTTCTTTTCAATCTTTTTCCAGAGATACGATGTGTTACCGTCACGCAAAGATTTGCGGGAAAGGTCAAACCAGCGTTTGCCCTCAAACATAAGTTCACGACGACGCTCGTCAAGAACCAGTTCCTCCATGGCATCCGGGCTGACTGCATACTTGTTGTAATCAAGATAGTCAGCAGCACTGTAACCGCCGCCCGAATACTGTCCCAATGCACGTCTGTTAACAGCATCAACCAGTTTGAAAGCAATCTGGAACATAGAGTCGCGCTGGGTACTTGCAGCCTCGCCATAAAGTTCCTTTGCCTTAAGAACCTGAGCCTCGGCTGCCATAAGCAGTACGTCAGAATAACGGTAGATTATCCAGTTCGGCTCAGAATTGTTACGTACTGAATTCTTGAACTTTCTCTGATTGGTAACCTCAATGGCACCGCTTGTCAGGTCAAACTCAAGAGACTCATATACATACTTTACAATATAGTCATCATCAGACTTTGCAGAACGTATGTTCTGATAGTAACGACCGTCATATTTCTGAATCCAGATATCCTTTGAGGCCATCTTGGAACCCTTCAGATAACCGCCGTTAAGTTCTTTCTTGCCGTAAAAGTCGCCGATAAACGGATTGCTTGCACCTGAACCGTAAGGCAGTTCGAAAAGGATCTCAAAAGCATTTCCTGAACCGAAAATTTCAGTGTATGCATAACCCATTCTGGCACCGCTTGCGCTCTGGAACATCTCTCTTATAAGAGGATAACCGTTATAAAGGTCAATCATACATGATGTACCTTCCTTTTCAAGGTCTTCCTTGTACTCCTCAATCTTTCTTTTGGTAACATCGGCACAACGGTTGATAACGCTGTCCCACTCACCTTTCCAAAGATACATATCGGCAAGCATGGCATTGATGGCTGCCTTGGTGAAACGTGCGGTGTTAGCCAGTTCTGTAGGATACTTGTTAGGAGCGTACATCTTGATACCCTCAAGATCACTGATCAATGAATTGAGAATGGTATCAAAAGGAGTCTGTCCGATAAAGAAATCCTTGGTATCGTCAATTGATGGCTCTGTTACATAAGGAACATCCTTATATGCACGGATAAGATACCAGTATGCAAGGCTGCGGATAGCAATTGCTTCGGCCTCATTAGCCTTAAGTTCACCAAATGAGTAGTTAGGATCATTCTCCTGAACTGAAGGTGCAAAGTGCAGAACCGTGTTGGCACGGTTTATAGCATCATAGAAACATTTGTACTTTACATAGTCACTGGTTGACAGAATGTCATCCTCAAGTATCTGCTCAATTGCCTCAGGGGTACCGCTACCGGCAATGACATTGTCGGAACGCAACTCACCCCAGACAAGCATACGCTTTGCGCAGTCACCGCTCTCAAGTGCCGCATATGAACCCAAGAGAACGCTCTCCACGTCACTCATATCAGTCCAGAAGTTCTCAAGCACGATGTCATTAAGAGGCATCAGAGTGAGGAAATCCTTGCACGATGAAACTGACAGTCCCACCAGAATAATGCAAATCAGTGATTTTATCTTTTTCATAATTGTCTGCGTTTAAAGATTAGAACTGTACTGAAACGCCAAACGTAACTTGCTTGGAACGAGGAGTCTGTGCTCTATCCATTGCAACACTGCCGGCACCGGCGCTGACCTCAGGATCCATACCGGTGTACTTGGTCCATACAAGAACGTTGTTCAAGTTCAAATTGAAACTTACACCGCCCAAACCGATCTTCTTGGTGATCTTTGGGTCAAGTGAATAGTTGAGAGCTGTGAAATTCCAGCGCAGGAATGAACCGTCCTCAACATAGCGGTCACTACCTAAGTAGTTGCGGCCGGCCTGATAAAGAGCACGAGGCATGATGGTCTCGTCACCCTCAACACGCCAACGCCAGTTGATAGCGGCTGAGGTGTTGTTGGTGTTGTACATACACTCGGCATCCATACGTGAACCGTTCACAATCTTGTTACCCCAACGGAAGTTGAACTGGTTGTTCCATGAGAGACGACCCAGTGACATACGAATGCTGAAACCACCATTGAGTTTAGGCAGAGAACTACCCAGGTAAACAATATCAAGTTCATTGATGTTACCGTCATGGTTGATATCCTCATAGATAGCGTCACCACCCTTGAAGGTAAGTTCATGGGTTGTACCCCAAGCGAACTTCATAGGTTTGGACTTACCCTTCTGGTTGAGGATAACCTCACCGTTCTCATCTCTTACGACAGGAGCGTTAGGACCCTTTACACCGGGAACCTCAACGGGTGAGTATTCTGTGTACTGATATACACCCAGATACTTGAAACCGTAGATTGAACCGAATGAGTTCTTAAGAGCAACGTATGACAGGTAAGAACCGTTGTTGTAGTCAAAGTCCTTGTTCATCTTTTCAAGCAGAGTAGGATTGAGTTCAAGGATCTGGTTGGTGTTGTCAGCGAATGAAATGTTACCGCTGATGTTGAAATCCTTGCCCCATATCTTGGCTGAATAGATTCTGTTTGCAGCCAGGCTGAACTCCCAACCCTCATTCTTCATAGAACCGTCATTCACATAAGAGAGTGACTCAAAGCCTGATGAAGACGGGATTGAATAACCGTTGTTCAGCATCTTGGTTGTGGTACGGGTATAAATATCAACGTTCATGTTGAGTTTATCCTTGAACAGACCGAAGTCAAAGCCTAAGTTCCATGATTCTGTCTCCTCCCACTGCATGGTACTCATCCTGATGTTTGAAGGATAAATGGTAGCAGTGCTCAGATATGAAGAACCGCTTGAATACTTACTGTAGAACAGACCGTCACCACCGGGAGCGTTACCTGTGATACCCCAACTCAAACGGGTAGCCATCATGGTAAGCAGACCTGACTGACGGAGACCGTCAAACCACTTTTCATCACTTACATTCCAACGTCCTGAGATGGCAGGGAATGTACCCCAACGTGATGCATCACCAAAACGTGTGTTACCGTCTGAACGTGAGGTGAAGTCAAATGAATACTTACTCTTGTATGAGTAGTGTGCAGTAAACGTAACGTTCATGCTGCGGCTGCGGCTTGCGCCGGTTGACATGTCAGGATTGTTGCTGGGTACTGCAGTTGATTCAAATCCTCCCGGAACCTTGTTCACACCTGAACTCTGGCTCTTACCGTTGCTGGTGTTGAGCTGATATCTAACCATTGCCATGAATGAATGGTTCTTGTTCTTGAGGTGAGGAATAAAGGTCAGAGAGTGTGTTGTACCGATTGATGAGTTCTTGTTTGAACTCTCAGTCTTCTTGTTGGCATTGCTGTCAGACCAACCGTTACGGGCAAGCAATGAAGGAGAATAACTTTCATTGTTGCTGTTTGTAACACCGAATGTGATACGTGCATCGTAGGTAAGTCTGGTCTGATCATTCTCAAGACCCAGAAGGTTATATACAATCTGGAACTCAGGATTTACATTCAGAGAAGTGCTGTACTGTTTCCTGAAGTCAGCGTCTGCCAACGGGTTGATATCGGTGGGCAGTTCCTGTGACTGAGTGGTAGGAACAATAAAGTAATCACCTGTGGGGTTGCCCTGACGATCCTCATAGTAGATTGCCAAGTTAGGCATCATCTTCATGGCTGTACTGATAGCCGCTGAATTCTGCTTGTTCTTGGTATAGGTCATTGAGAAGTTTGTAACAACCTTGATACGGTCAGAAACGAAATAGTCAAATGCAACACGTGATGTGAAACGGTTCATCTTCTGGCCGATTACAGAACCTGTCTGTGTATCAAAGCCGGCAGAAATACGGAAATTGGCCTTGTCACCACCACCTGATACTGAAACGTTGTGTGACTGCTGGATACCGAACTTCTTAACCTCTGAAACCCAGTCTGTGTTGTTGTTGTACATTTCATAGAGAGGCTTGGACTCATCATACTGAATCTCCCAGATCTTGTCAGTCTTGGTATCATTCAGTTTCTCATTGAAGAATGCCTCCTTAAGGAACATGGTGTACTCATCACCTGTAAGCAGTTGGTAACCCTCTGGCTGCCAGGTTCCGTTGAAACGGTATGAGTAGTTTACACGGGTCTTACCGCGTGAACCACGCTTGGTCTTGATTTCCATTACACCGTTTGTACCGCGGGCACCCCAGATGGCTGTTGCGGCAGCATCCTTAAGAACTGAGATTGATGCGATATCCTCAGGATTGATGTTCAGCAACTCTGATACCTTTTCAGTATCATTTGAGTTGTTTGTAAAGTCAAAGTTGTTCTCAAGGTTGGAGTCAACCTGCCAGATGTTGCCGTCAACTACGATAAGCGGGTTGGCATCACCGGTAAGGGTAGCCACACCACGAAGGTGCATTGTTGAACGTGCACCAAGGTTACCTGAGTCAAACACAATATCAAGACCGGTGATACGACCCTGAAGAGCCTCATCGACTGTGGTTATACCGAGACCCTCAAACTCCTCCATATTGATAGTCTGGACTGAATTTGAAGCCTCACGCAAAGGAATTGGAAGACCCGATGTCTCCTGCACGCGCTCGGCAGTGATTTCAACGGTCGGAAGTTCTCCCTGATCCTTCATCTTGATTTCATAATAGAGTTTTGTGATAGGAATATCAACTGTCTCATATCCTACGTATGTGATCTGAATCCTGTCCTTAGGATTGACCAGACGGAAAGAGAAGTTACCTTCAATATCAGTAATGGCGTGTGCCACAATACGGTCTGCCGCATCTCTCTCGGTCACGTTCACCATCATCATAGGGCCTTCATTGTCCTCAATGACACCACTGATGATATCACCGGCTTTCTGAGCGTAAAGTAAGCCCGGAAGAGAGGCCACTGCCAGAGCAAAAGCAGCTCTTGAAAATAATTTATTGTTCATTGTCATTTGATTTTCTGATTAACGTTCACGTTTCAAGATAGAGGGATGTATCAGAGGTCTGTCAATCTGATGTATAACCACATATGATGACGTCTCAATCTTAGATGTGTAAGTGGTCAACGCTGTAATTGAAGCCTGATTGTACTCATACTCACGGCACATGACGTTGTACAACGGCAATCCGTTCACGCTGTTAACTTTCTGCACATAACGGGTAACATATTTTCCGTTTTCATCCTTATAACGGACACTGATGTCAGTACCACCTGAAACCTCAAGTCTGGTGAACTGGCCGTCATCCATGAATGCGGTCTCATAAGCAGCCCACTTGGCAACGGTTCCGTCATTGTTTCTGCCTGCATTGAAAGGAGCGTTGACATAAACTGAATTATCCTGGATATGATACTTGAGGAAATTCTTAAGTCTTGCGCGCTCATAATCCAACAGATCCTTAAGATAGTCTGCAGTCTTGATGTTTGATGCTATCTCACCCGGATCAGGATAGCCGATCTGGATTGTCAATGCTCTCAGAGTATCTCTGTACATCTTGTCTGCTATACCCTTGGTTGCACCTTTGTTAGGATATAACTTAAGGAGTTCTGTATTAATATCAGTATAAATCTTTGAAATAGCATCAAGTGAATCATCGCTGTAAATCACACCTGCATTAAGAAGTGAATCCAATGACGCATTTGTAGGTACATACAGTGTGTAGTGGTATGTATTCAAAGTTGAGATACATTTGTCAGAACCGATAGCGTGTGAGTTTGACTTGTCTGCCAACAAAGGTTTGCCGTCCTTTGGATAAAGGGGTTTCTTGGCAGAATTCTTGGCCAATGAATTGGCTGTACGTCCGTTAGACCTGATCATCAGTTTATAGAAAGTACTGAACTCCGGACGGAGTGAATCAGATATTACGTCATACGCTGCATTACGTGAAGTAAAGAGAGGTCTGTCAATCAGATAGGTTCTACCGTTACCGCTCTTGCTCAGATCATAACGTCTCAGAACCTTTACGTTCTCATTATGTTCAATCTGCCAGCCGCCGGCAACCTCCATCTGGGCCAGATTAGCCTCATCGTCCATGTTAGGCACGGTCTTGATGCGGACAGTTCCTCTACCCTTGGTCTGGAAGAAACGGTAGCCGTTCATATCCAGGCCGGCGCTGACACTGTCACTTTCAATGTCACCTATTATAATATGGTAGTCAAGCAGGTCACCAAGACGGTTCATTATGATCTGGCTCTCTGAAGTCTCAGTATCATTCAGCTTTTTAGGAGCCTCATATGTAAGATGTGACAGGGAGTTACCGATAATCTTGTTCTGGTCTGGATCATAATTGTACCAGTCAGCAACGATAGTCTTAAGTGACGGATCATATGCGAATACAATTGCGTGCAGATTGCTTCCCGCATTGCCCAGAGGGAATGAAACCGGGTCAACCCAAACCAACTTGTTAGGCATCTCGGCATCATTCTGATCCCTGATTACAGGAACAAAGAAACTGTAAGTTGAAACCATTGAGTTCAGATAGGCACTGAATGAGAGTGTCTTGTTCTCAATAGCCATATTGATGATATCAAGTTTGTCATTGACAAGAGTAGGATATGATACTGAACGGTAAGCGGTAGGAGCATATACCTTATTAGTAAAATATATGGCACCGTTGCAGCACATTACAACTGAGTCGATTGATTCAATTGCAGCCCTGACTCCGCCTGCACCCTCGAACATCGGGTCATTGGCATCATTCAGAACGCTTTCAAACTTGCTGGGAACAGAACCTACAAGTGAGTAAAGCATGTTGTTGTTGACCAACTTTGATATTACCTTATAAGGTATAGAGTCCATATCATCGGCAACCATCTGCGGATTGGCCATCATTACATCAACAGATACATTCTTGTACTGCTGCTTTCCGTATCTCTCACGCAGAGAAACGCCAGCCTCCTTAAGCCACCACTCGCTGATAGCCTTATCAGTAGGAACAAGCATTACAGCCATGTTGTGCTGGAGTTGCTTGGCATTCTCCTCACTTGAACCCGGTATAGGAGTGAAGTATTCGTTCCATCCCGGATCAAAACGGAGTGCTGACTGCTGCTCATCCCAGGTAGTTCCGTCAGGAAGGTCTGTAAGAGGAACCACACCGTCAGAGTAATCCTGGTTGTTCTCTGAGAAGTAACGCTTTATAAAAACTGCAGAATTAGGATCTGAAAGTGCGTTGGCCAGTGCCGGACTTGTAAGATAGCCGTCCTGGATAAGTTGTCTGACCTCTGATGTCTTTGTAGTGTTTGCATAAGGAGCAGAGAACCTCTCAATGATAGAACTGTATATTGATGATTTTGACTGACTGGGTGCACTTGACAGGTACTCAGCCATGTTCGGAAGCAGATAAACCACATCACTCATCACGTGAAGGAATCCGTTGAAACATTTCTTGTTCTGGAAAGCGATTCTGATACCGTTCACGCTGGCCTCATTCGGGTCACGAGCGGGTTTGCCGGTGGGATGAAGCAGAGGATAATCTCCCTGGTTGAAAAGGAAATCATAATCAGAATCCTCCAGCTTGTTCATCTCAAGGAACTTCTGTACAAAGAACACGATCGGGCGGATAGTACCATCCTGAAGGATGGGAACACCTGCAGCAGCCTTGTCGCGTACATTACTCCAATAAGGATTGTGGTTGGGATCAGGCATATCCGCCAACTGGTAGATTGGAATAGAGTCAGTGTACCTTGAGGCTGAGATTCTTCTCATACAGTTACCGACAACGGGGTCAGTCTGGTCGTTACCACCGGTAGTGGAAAGGGCGGCCACCTGATAAACGTTGTTCAGCATGGAACCGTTGAGAATCATCTTCATCTGGGCAATGCTGAGTTCATTGAAATTCTGGACACCTGAACCGTCAGCCTTTCTGAACGGGCAGTTGTCACCAAAGAATCTCTCAAAGGCTGCATCATCGGCAACAAACAGGGTCTTACTGCCGGTTTTGTCAAGCACCTTCTTCTGATCAAGGGTATCAATCAACTTTACGTAGTAATTGAAAGTGTACCCCTCAAAACCTTCCTGCAAGGTCTGATAAATACTGGTACCGAGCCATTCAGGGAAATGGGTGTCAAGATCATAATCCGGTTTGCAGGACGAAACGCCGAACAATACCGAAAGAGAAAAAACGACCAATCCCGCCAGACCTGAACGGTTCGTCAAAGAATTTGATTTTTTCATTTAATTGGTTATTTTGATTATTATTTGATTCTTAATCGCCTTGGGAGTCAATCTATTCCCTCAATTGTCTTGATGTGTCCTTCTGCATCATACTCAAGTTCACAAACCTTGAGACTGCGGAGCCATGATTTGCCGCCTGAAGGAACACTGTCATGATGGAACAGATACCATTTTCCTTTATACTCGATAATGGAATGATGGGTTGTCCAGCCCACAACGGGAGTAAGTATTACACCCTGATAAGTGAACGGGCCGTAAGGGTTGTCACCGGTTGCATAGCACAGGAAATGGCTGTCACCGGTTGAATATGAGAAATAATATTTGCCTTTGTACTTGTGCATCCATGATGCCTCAAAGAAACGGTGGGGATCATCAGCCTTGAGAGGGTTGCCTTTTTCATCAACCACCAGGATTGGACGCGGAGCCTCTGCAAAGTTCAGACCGTCCTTGGTCAGGCGTACGCAGCGGCTTGGGAGAGCATCCTCCTTGCCCTCGGGCAGATACGGAGTCTCAAGATGGATATTATCCTTGTAGCGCTGGAGTTGTCCGCCCCAAAGGCCACCGAAATATACATACACCTCACCGTCGGCATCATCGCGGAATGCGCACATGTCAATGCTGTAACTGCCGGCTACGGGTGCGGGATTGGGAATGAACGGACCCTCAGGACGCTGAGCGATTGCTGTACCCCAGTGGAAAACATCATTGCGGTCTTTCATGGGGAAATACATTATGTAACGCTTTACTTTCTTGCTGAAGCCCATACCCTGGGACTGCTCTTCTGCATTTGTCGGAACCTCAATCTCATATTCCTGGACATCACAGTCCCACAGTTGGCGACCTGCCCATGGAATATCTTCAAGGCCAATTACTTTACCATGGTCAACGACCTGACCATTCATAACATCATCAGTGGAAAGGACATGATAATCTTTCATTACGTACTGGTCACCGTTGTCGTTCTCGACATTCTCACATTCCCAGTCGTGTGAAGGATAAATGTAAACCCTGCCATTGAACACATGAACAGAGGGATCTGCCATGTAATCGGAGGGGAAGAGATAACGTTTCTTCATAAGTTCATTGGTTAATATATTATTATTAAAATTTTCAGTTAGCGGCCAAAGTTAACCATTTTTTTGCTTGGATACACTCTTGAGGCAATTTTTTTATTAAAAAAGGCACAAAAAATAAAATCAGGCAGGTTCCGGAGGCCGAAAAAGAGAAAAGGCGCCTTGCGCGCCCCTCTCATTAATGCCTTCCTTGACTATCTTCACAGACAATCGGAATAATTTCCACGAAAGTCAATTACTAACCAAATATGTGCATGAAAACTTATGGCGCAAAAGTAGTGGTAAAGTTTTTTTCATGCACTATCAGCATGTGCCGTACAGATTAATATTTGTGCCATAATGTGCGAAAAACATCATTCTGAGCAGGGTTTGCTGTTTCGTCAACATTAAAAATTGTTTCATAGGAATTGTCATGAAACATCTGACGCAGGCAAAATAAAAACGGGAGGTGTTATCTCCCGTTTTTGCTGTCGTACCCGGATTCGAACCAGGACAAACAGAACCAAAACCTGTTGTGCTACCATTACACCATACGACAATCGCCTTATAACCCTGATGGGCGTGCAAAAGTACTAAAAATCCGTTTACTCTGCTATCAGCAGGTAATAATTCTTTTTGCCTCGCTGAAGCACAATGTAGCGTCCGTCAACAAGATCAGCCTCAGTGATTGCACGCGAGTGGTCATAAGTTTTTTCCTTGTTGATTGAAACGCCACCGCCCTGCATCATCTTTCTGGCTTCACTCTTTGAGAAAAAAACCGGACAAATGTCAGTCAGGAAATCAGAGGCTTTTATCTCTTGTCCAAGAACTGAACGGTCAAATCTGAACTGCGGTACACCGTCAAATACAGAAAGAAGCATTGACTCATCAATAGACTTGAGTTCATCTGATGAAGATGAGTTTCCGAACAGTATTTCTGATGCGCCGGCGGCTGCCTCATAATCAGCCTCGCTGTGAACCATACAGGTTACGTCCTTGGCCAGACGTTTCTGGAGCAGACGCAGATGCGGAGCGGCTTCATGTTCGGCTATCAGGGCCTCACACTCTTCCTTCTCAATATTTGTGAATATCTTGATGTAGCGCTTGGCATCCTCATCGCTTACGTTCAGCCAGAACTGGTAGAACTTGTAAGGTGATGTGTATTCAGGGTTAAGCCATACGTTGCCGCCCTCGGTCTTGCCAAACTTGGTGCCGTCGGACTTGGTTATGAGAGGACAGGTCAGGGCAAAGCACTCCGTACCGTTGATACGGCGGATCAGTTCTGCACCGGTGGTAATGTTACCCCACTGGTCTGCACCGCCCATCTGGAGTTTGCAGTTCTTATGCTCGTTCAGATAGAGGAAATCATAACCCTGAAGCAACTGGTAAGTAAACTCGGTAAATGAAAGACCGTCACGGGCCTCACCGTTCAAGCGCTTCTTTACGGAGTCTTTTGCCATCATGTAATTGACGGTGATATGCTTACCTATGTCACGTGAGAAATCAAGGAAAGTTACATCCTTGAGCCAGTCATAATTATTTACAAGTTCAGCCTTGTTGGGGGCGTCGCTGTCAAAGTCAAGGAACTTGGCAAGTTGCTTGCGGATACACTCCACATTGTGTTTCAAAGTCTCCTCATTCAAGAGGTTGCGCTCCTGCGATTTACCGCTGGGATCACCTATCATTCCGGTTGCACCTCCAATCAATGCAAGCGGTTTGTGACCGCAACGCTGGAAATGACGCAGGATCATAATACTGCAAAGATGGCCTATGTGAAGTGAATCTGCCGTGGGGTCAAATCCAACATAAGCCGTAACCTGCTCTTTGTTCAAAAGTTCATCAGTTCCGGGCATCATCTGGTGAATCATGCCCCTCCAGGTAAGTTCTTCAACAAAATTAGTCATAGTTATGATTTTAGATTCTCTTTAAAAAGTGCGCAAATATACAATTCTTTGCTTACAATCGCAAAAAGACAATATCATTTCTTGATTCTCCAAGCCGTAGTATAAGATTTCAGGAGTATTTGCGGAGGGCGTTAAGCGGAGAGCCCTGGAGATGCCGGATAAGACATCACTTGTTTGACGACGAATAGACACCGAAGGTGGCTATGATGGAGGAGTTTGATGTTTAGGCATCGTAGGGGTTCGGAGTAGCCCGGAGGAACCTACTCCTGAAATCTTATACTACGGCTTTTGATAAAAGAAAACGGCGGTGATTCTCCACTACAATATTCTCTATTTCTTCAAAATCAGTTTCTCTGACATCGGCAGCAAACTTTATCACATCTGAGATAGAGGTTGCACCATCGGTTTCAACAAAGAGACGGGTTGAGGGAATCTGTTTAAGGGACTCAGGATTACATTTGATGCCAAATGAGACCAGTATGCCGTTGTTGTACAGTTGAGTCATCTGCTCGGGACCGCCGCGGAAACCATGAATCAGCCACTGTTGTTGAGGGCGGAGTTGTTTGTGCAGACGTATTATACTGTCAAAATTACGCACTACGTGCAGAATCATGGGCTTTCTGAAACGCTCGGAGAGTTCTGCCTGACGGACAAAAGCCTGTTCCTGCAGATCATGGGCGGGACCTTTCAGGGAATCGAATCCGCACTCGCCCACAGCAAGGACCTGAGGCAATGCAAGCAGATGTTCAAGGTTGCGGAAAGAATCCTCATCACTGCCCGTAACTTCCCAAGGGTGAAGGCCGGCACTGAAAAAATCTCCCTTCCGAACAGGCAGAGGGCCGCAGCCTATGCAAATCAGTGCCTCTCCCGGCACTTCAGGCAATTTATGAGTATGTATATCCTTAATTTTCAATTTCTATGGAACCGGATCATAGCCAGATCCGCCACCCGGGCGGCATCGCAATACACGCTTTACAGCAAGCCATGTACCCTTGAAAGGGCCGTGTTTGGTTATTGCTTCAATGGCATATTGCGAACAAGTGGGGGTGAAACGGCATGAAGGGGGAGTAAGAGGTGAAATGAATGCCCTGTAAAATCTGATCGGGAGCATCAGCAGCCAGCCCAACGATTTGGTAAATATTTCCAACAAACATTTCATTGCTGAGGATGCTCTGTTTCTCTGACGGAATTAACAAGACGGTCCATAGCCAACTGCAGTTTAGAGCGGAGTTTTTCTGTTTCCCACAGTTTGTTGTCATTGAACAGAAAAGCCAATGCAAGTCCCTGTTTACGTTCAGAGACAATCTCTTTCAACTGGGCCGAAGAGGTGCGGTAAAACTCACGGATCTGGCGCTTTATGCGGTTGCGGTCAACCGCATGATGGAAATTGCGCTTGGGGGCACTGATAAGGATACGGACACCGTCAAAAGAGGCGTCATCAACAAGGAGCCAAACCAGGCGTACGGGAAAGACCGCAATCTGACGGTTTCCCTCACTGAACAGCCTGTCAACCATCTTTGTGCCGCACAAGCGCTCCTGTTTGGTGAATGTGTACCCCCTTTCCATAAAAAACAAAGACGGGTTCCTCTTGTGGCCGTAGAGCCAGAAAGACAGGAACCCGTCAGTATAGAATTAAAATTACTTCTTGTTATTGGCGGCAAACCATGCGTCAATAGCAGCCGACATGGAGGTGATTCCGGGAACCGGAGCCTCAATGTCAAGACGCAGACCTGCATCGCGGATAGCCTTGGCGGTCGTTCCGCCAAAACATCCTATAATTTTTTCACCCTGTACAAAGTCAGGAGCATTCTGCTTGAGCGACTCTATTCCGGCGGGGCTGAAGAATACAAGCATATCAAAATCATCAAGTTCTCCTGCCTTGAACTCATTGCTTACAGTGCGGTACATGACAGCCTCTGTGTGTGCTATCTTGTTGGCATCAAGCAACTCCTTGAGTTCACCGGTATGCACGTTTGACATGGGAATGAAATACTTCTCTGTCTTGTGCTTGAGGATTGGAGCCATAAGGCTGTCAACCTTACCGGTATTGCCAAAGAATACCTTGCGTTTACGATACTGTACATATTTCTGTATATAGAGAGAAACCGTCTCTGTAATGCAGAAATATTTCATATCCTCAGGGATATTGACTCTCATCTCGGCGCAAAGCTGGAAGAAATGATCTACAGCATGACGTGAAGTAAACACAACTGCAGTATGGTCCAGAATGTTAACATGCTGCGCTCTGAAATCCTTTACTGAAAGCGGGTCAACGCGAATGAAAGGTTTGAATACGAATTCAACGCCATACTTCTCAGCCAGATCAAAATACGGAGACTTGCCTGTTGCAGGCTGCGGCTGAGATATGAGGACTTTTTTAACTTTCAATTTATCTACAGTTTAAATTAGACCTACAAAATTATTCAAAATGACAACCTCAATTATTACAGGTGCTATTTCGAACGCACAAAGGTACAAAATAAATCCTGAATTGGAACGCCTATTCTTAAATAAGGAGGTTTTTATCTTAAAAATAATTCCAATAATGACCAGAATGCGCACCAGACCGCAAAAAACAAGCACTAAAAAGAGAGGCAGTCCCAGAAACATGACAACCAGTGAAAACGCCAGAATCAGAAAACCGGCCACTGAGAAATTCATCACTATGAAACAGTTCCATCTGATGGGTTTCAGCGCGATGGTCTGTGATTTATAGAGTCTGCTGTTGACAATTGTATATAAAAGAAGTTTTGCAGTAAAAAAGCCTGTAAACAGCGATGAAATCAGCAATAATGAATAAACCGGACCCGTTCCGGGCTCAGTTATATCAGACGTATAAAGAACAATGGCAAAGGCGACGCTTATGCATGAAAGGACAAATACGGATATAAAGCCTATTGTCGGAAAAAGCGGATACCATACATCTGAGTCAGGATTGTTGAACCTGTACATGGACCTTACGGCTTTCTTGTATGAAGCATTGTACGGAGCCATAATGACCAGCATCAGGATCAGAGTGACAGTCACGGCCAACAACAACCAGTCATTTATCGCAACCGGAGTGTTCAGTATGGAAATTGAGGCCGGAATCATTTCTTTACAAGAATCTTGCTCGTAACGTCATTCCAATCTGAAATTGAATCCAACAGTTCCATGACCTGTTGGGGAGTATCGGCTATTGCCCAAAGACGCTTGAATACAGGGTTCATGAATCCACGCTCGGTAGTACGGTCAAGCATCTCAAAAATGGGTTGATAGTAATTGTCCGTATTCAAAATGATTATGGGCTTGACAAACAGGCCCAGCATTTTCCAGGTTATTATCTCAAACAATTCCTCAAAGGTTCCGGTTCCGCCAGGCAGAGCAATGACGGCATCGGCCATCTTGGACATCATGCGTTTGCGCTCATGCATGTTTTCAGTAACGATAACCTCTGACAGGCCCTGATGCAACCACCCTTTGTCTATCATAAATTTAGGAATTATTCCAACAGCCTTGCCTCCGGCATCAAGGGCGCCGTCCTCAACGGCAGCCATCAGTCCGGTGGAGCCGGCTCCGGTTACAAGAGTCATGCCGGCCGAAGCGATAAGACTGCCCAGGCTGTATGCTGCATCCTTGAACACGGGCTCCACATCGGCGCTTGACGCCCCGTAAACCACAATTGTCTTTCTCTCCATCTTAATAACGGTAGTGCTCTGCTTTATATGGTCCTTCAACCGGAACACCGATATAATCGGCCTGCGCCTGCGTGAGTTTTGAAAGATGTACGCCGATGCGCTCCAGATGCAGACGTGCCACCTCCTCATCAAGATGCTTGGGCAAGCGGTAAACGTCAACAGGGTATTTCTTGTTAAAGAGTTCTATCTGAGCCAGGGTCTGGTTGGTGAAACTGTTGCTCATCACAAAACTGGGGTGACCTGTTGCGCAACCAAGATTGACCAGACGACCGTCGGCCAGCAGAATGATGCTGTGACCATCGGCAAAGAAATAACGGTCAACCTGGGGTTTTACGTTCTGACACTTTATGCCGGGCAGTTTCTTGAGTTTGTCAACCTGAATCTCACTGTCAAAGTGACCTATGTTGCAGACTATTGCCTGATCAGGCATAACCTTGAGATGTTCAGTCGTAATAACATCAATATTGCCTGTTGTAGTTACAAATATGTTGCCAAGGGGAGCAGCCTCCTCCATTGTCACAACCTCATAGCCCTCCATGGCGGCCTGCAATGCGCAGATGGGGTCAATCTCAGTAACCAGTACGCGGGCACCGTATGAACGCATGCTCTGTGCACAGCCCTTGCCAACCTCACCGTAACCTGCCACGACGCAAACCTTACCTGCTATCATGACATCGGTTGCACGCTTGATGCCGTCGGCAAGTGATTCACGGCAGCCGTACAGGTTGTCGAACTTGCTCTTGGTAACGGAGTCATTTACATTGAATGCGGGGAAAAGCAACTCACCGTTCTGCTGCATGCGGTACAGACGATGTACGCCGGTGGTGGTCTCCTCACTCACACCCTTTATGTTTTTGGCAATATTCTGCCAGTATGAATTGCCCTTAATCTTGGCAACCTCTTTAAGAGCGGCCAGAAGTTCGCGTTCATCGGCCGATTCTGCCTCATAATCAAGAGCCTTGGGATCTTTCTCACCCTTAACGCCAAGATGTATCATGAGTGTAGCGTCGCCGCCGTCATCAACAATCATATTGGGACCTCCCTCAGGGAAATTCATGGCCTGAAGCGTGCACCACCAGTACTCCTTGGCTGTCTCGCCTTTCCAGGCAAAAACGGCAGCACTGCCGGCGGCTGCAATCGCTGCTGCAGCATGATCCTGTGTGGAATATATATTGCATGAGCACCAACGGATATCGGCACCCAGTTCATGCAGGGTCTCTATCAGCACTGCCGTCTGAATTGTCATGTGCAACGAGCCCATTATTCGGGCACCCTTAAGCGGTTTGGAGTCACGGTACTTGTCGCGGAGAGCCATCAGGCCGGGCATCTCCTTTTCTGCCATCTCAATCTCCTTGCGGCCGAATTCAGCCAACTTAATGTCTGCCACCTTGTACGGCAGGTTTGAATAAAGTTCCATATAGTGCTGTTCTGTTTTTGTTTCGGATTGCAAAGATATAATGAAAATGATGATATCCCAACATATCTTTTGGGGTATCAGTATTACTGTCCCCGTTTGCAGAAGCAGAACTGTCAGTTTGGGGAGCATTCAGTGACTTGGCGTGAAGCGCAAGACCTTGGGAGGATCCCGTTAAAAACGGCACTGTCCGAGGAACGTTCGACCCCGTAGGGGGCGATAAGGACGAGTTTGCCGTTTAGGGTCCGGAAAGGTCTTGCGTAGCCAAGGAGCGGCTGCTCCCCAAACTGATAGTTCTGCGTTGTTTCAGATACTGATACCCCAAAAAGTTCACTCCCCCCAAGAGCCGCGATCAAGGCTGCGATACCCGATAGCCTCAGCAATATGCTGCGGAGTAATGTTAGCAGAGCATTCCATATCAGCAATCGTGCGCGCAACCTTAAGTATGCGGTCATATGCACGGGCTGACAGATTCAGCCGGTTCATGGCCTCACCCAGAATCCTTATGGCCGAAGGTTCTGCCTGAGCATATCTGCCAAGCAGGCGCGAATCCATCTGAGCATTGCAATATATGCCCTTTTCATCGGCAAATCTGGCCGCCTGAATGCCGCGGGCCGCAATGACACGTTCACGTATTGAAGAACTGTGCTCACCGCTCTGACCTGACGACATATCATCAAAACCCACCGGCTGAATCTCACATTGTATGTCAAAGCGGTCCATAAGCGGCCCTGACACCCTGCCCAGATAGCGCTCAATGATGGCAGGAGTACAATGACACTCTTTGGTGGGATGATTGTAGTATCCGCAAGGGCAGGGATTCATTGAAGCCACCAGCATGAATGAGGCCGGATACTCAACCCTGTATTTTGCCCTTGAAATCACAATTGTCCTGTCCTCAAGAGGCTGTCTGAGCACCTCAAGGGCAGACCTTGTGAATTCCGGCAGTTCATCAAGATAGAGCACGCCGTTATGGGCAAGCGATATTTCACCGGGCTGCGCATTTGCACCGCCTCCTGTCAGTGCCACATTTGTAATGGTGTGGTGAGGATGCCGGAAAGGGCGTTCGGTTATGAGAGCAGATCCATGTCCCGTAAATCCGGCCACGGAATGTATTCGGGTGGTCTCAATGCTCTCCTCCTTGGTCAGAGGCGGCAGAATTGAAGAGAGCGCGCGAGCCATCATTGATTTTCCGCTTCCGGGCGGACCGATCATAATCAGATTGTGACCACCGCTCGCGGCCACCTCAAGGGCACGTTTTACAGCCACCTGGCCTTTGACATCTGCAAAATCAGCATAAGACTGCGTAATGCCCGGCTCAAAAGCAACATCGGAACGTTCTGTTACGCCTATGTGACCGGGAGCATCATTCAAAAGGTCAACGACCTCACGTATGGTACTTGCCCCATAAACCTCAATGCCCTCTATAACAGCAGCCTCAGGTGCATTCTGGATTGGCAGGATTATTCCCTTGAAACCCTCACTACGGGCGCGTATGGCCATTGACAGCGCGCCCTTGACAGGCTGCAGGGTGCCGTCCAGACTCAGTTCGCCCATTATCACATAATCATTCAGCAGGTCAGCCCTGAGTTGGCCCACCGATGCCATTATCCCTATGGCCAGCGGCAAATCATACGCCGCCCCCTCCTTTCGTATGTCAGCAGGAGCCATATTGATTATAATCTGGCATGAAGGAAACTTGTAGCCGTTCACCTGAAAAGCCGAAACTATTCTCTCATGGCTCTCCTTGACGGCACTGTCAGGCAATCCCACAAGAAAGAATCTGATACCGCGCGATGTACTCGCCTCAATTGTCACGATGTATGCGTCTATCCCCTGGACAGCCGCACCGAAAACCTTGATAAGCATGATTATATATGGTATTAAAAATGGTGTTGTTCATGTCAGCATTCAAATATAACTGATTTCAATCAAATACCGTTCTGAATTTTAAAGGTTTGTCTGTGTCTTTCTTTTGAGTATCCTTTTTGGTCAGGACCCTGGACAGTTCCTGATCAAGTTCAAAAGTATTGTCAGTTTTGAAAATAACTCTTCGGGATTCATTGTAAAGGACATAAACCGGCACCTTCTTTATCTTGGCAGTCCTGACAATCCGGCTGTGCCAACCCTGAGGGTCATTATATGATGTCCAACTTAACGAATCCTTTGAAACAGCCTGAATCCATCGGTCCCGGTTAACGTCAATTGAAACGTCAATCACGCTGAATTTGTAGTCAACGTATCTGTTCCGGAGTTTTGCCATCTCCTGTCTTGCCAGAAGCCCGTCATCCTGCCATGATGACCATACCAGAACAAGAAGTTTTTCTGAAAGGTCACCTATGTTGGCAAACTGTTGCCTCACACCTGCAGTATCAAAAAGGAGATACAGGTTCGGAGGAGCCGATGCCGATGCCGAAGGAGCCTCTGAAAACTCAGCCTTGAGCGTAACAAGAAACGGCGCATCCTGCATGTTGCCGCTCATTCTTGAAATGAGTTTCTCGATTACAGACTGCTCGGCATGGTAATTGAGGACCATCCTGTCATATATGAGGTATGGCGTAATCTCATTGAACGGGTCTGTTGTAATAAGCGAATCTATTCTTGCAGCAGCCTGCTCTACGCAAGTGTCCTGCATTGAAGACAGATAGAATGACTGGTATGAATCATTGCAATAACCGCCCGACAACTTGGTAGGGCCGTTGTCTGACGGAACAAACAGAGTGGATACCACTCCTTTTTCAGCAAACACAGGCTGACGGCGTCCGTCAGGCAGAATAAGGATTAGGGTAGTTACCGTGTCAGGATTGAAAGACCATTTGAACTGTCCCTTGTTGCAGCGGATAGTATCGGTCCCGTCAAACCTGGAATCCAATCCTATAACAAGAATGGAATCGTTCCCGCCGTCCTGAATTGTTCCACGCAACGTGAATGTATCACGGTGACTGCAAGCGGCAATCACAAAGACAACAATAATCAGAATAACGGCCGGAACTCTTGTTCTCATACCAGATGTTATTTTGCGGCGCGCTTGCGCTCCAGTTCATTCAGTATGATCTTGCGCATACGCATGCTCTTGGGTGTAACCTCAACGTACTCATCGTTCTTGATATACTCCAGAGCCTCCTCAAGTGAGAATATAACGGGAGGAGCGATATGAGCCTTTTCATCGGCACCGCTGGCACGCATGTTGGTAAGCTGCTTGCTCTTGGTCACGTTGATTACAAGGTCCTTCTCATGAACGTGCTCACCAACCACCTGGCCTGCATATACCTGATCCTGCGGGTTCACAAAGAATTTGCCGCGGTCCTGCAGTTTGTCAAGAGCGTATGCAAATACTGTACCTGTCTCCATGGCAACCATTGAACCGTTGGTACGGCGCTCAATGTCACCCTTGTAAGGCTGATACTCCTTGAAACGGTGTGCCATTACGGCCTCACCCTGTGATGCGGTAAGCACGTTTGTACGGAGTCCGATGATACCGCGTGAAGGGATATCGAACACAATGACTACGCGGTCACCCTGGGTGTCCATTGATGTCATCTCACCCTTGCGCTTGGTGGCCAGGTCAATCATCTTGCTTGAAAACTCCTCAGGCACGCTGATGGTCAGTTCCTCAATAGGCTCGCAAGTCTTGCCGTCTATCTCCTTCATGATAACCTGCGGCTGACCCACCTGAAGTTCATAGCCCTCACGGCGCATGGTCTCAATAAGGATTGACAGATGCAGCACGCCACGGCCTGAAACAATCCACTTGCCGTCCTCCTCTGTGCGGCGTACGCGCAGGGCCAGGTTCTTGTCAAGTTCCAGGTTCAGACGGTCCTGAATGTGTCGTGATGTTACGTATTTACCCTCCTTTCCAAAGAATGGTGAGTCATTTATAGAGAAGAGCATACTCATGGTAGGCTCATCGATTGCAATAGGTGGCAGAGGATCGGGGTTCTCGGCATCACAGATGGTATCACCAATCTCAAACTTGTCAAGACCTACAATGGCGCAAATATCGCCGGCCTCAACAGTGGGAACGCGCTTGCGGCCCATACCCTCAAAAGTATGGAGTTCCTTTATCTTGACTTTCTCCTTGGTGCCGTCACGATGTGCCAGCGTGCAGGTCATACCCTCATTCAGGACACCGCGGTTTACACGGCCCACAGCGATTCGGCCGGTATATGATGAGTAGTCAAGCGATGTGATAAGCATCTGCAGGGTGCCCTCCTCCTGCTTGGGAGCGGGGATGTGCTCAATGATAGCATCAAGCAGGGGCAGGATATTATCTGTAGGCTGTTTCCAGTCCGTGCTCATCCAGTTCTGCTTGGCAGAGCCGTAGAGTACGGGGAAATCCAACTGATCCTCAGTGGCATCAAGAGCGAACATAAGGTCAAACACCATCTCATAGACCTCATCAGGGCGGCAGTTGGGCTTATCTACCTTATTTACTACTACTATAGGCTTGAGTCCTATCTGAAGTGCCTTCTGCAACACGAAACGGGTCTGTGGCATCGGGCCCTCAAAGGCATCGACCAGAAGTATGCAGCCATCGGCCATGTTGAGCACGCGCTCCACCTCACCTCCAAAGTCAGAGTGTCCCGGAGTGTCAATGATGTTGATCTTGGTATCCTTATAAGTAATGGAGACGTTCTTGGAGAGAATGGTTATACCACGCTCACGCTCCAAGTCATTGTTGTCAAGCATCAGTTCACCTTTGGCCTGATTGTCACGGAACAGGTGTCCGGCAAGCATCATCTTGTCAACCAAGGTGGTCTTTCCGTGGTCAACGTGGGCAATAATTGCGATGTTCCTTATGTTCATATTGTTATTAAATTATCCTTTCCTAATCCGTATTCCATCCGGTTGGATGCTCGCCGTTTTTCGGCTCGGTTATTTTTTGGTTTTCTTGGCCCGATGGGCCTTGAAAACCGCTAACTGGAAACTTATCTGCGTATTAGGAACAACCTTTTTTTAGTTTCCTTCTGGAAACGCGCTTCGTTCCATTTCATTTCACTACGCTTGCCGGCCTTCCAGGCCGGGTAAAACCAAACCATTTTTCGCTTCGCTTTAATGGTATGGTTTTACTGGGTGCAGAGGGGAACCTTCTGCTGGTTTGGAGTTTCCGGGTGCAAAGTTACGGGAATTTTGTCAGATTTTTCATTGTCAGTTAAAAAAGAAGATATATCTTTGCGCCCGCTAAACGAGTTTTCACATAATTTTTAAGAAAATGTATTTAGACAAAGAGAAAAAACAAGAAATCTTTGGACAATACGGAAAGTCCAACACGGATACTGGCTCACCTGAAGCCCAGATAGCCTTGTTCTCATACCGTATTTCCCATTTGACGGAACATCTTAAGGAGAACCGTAAGGATTATAGCACTGAAAGGGCACTGACCCAGTTGGTAGGTAAGCGCAGAAGACTGCTCAACTACCTCAAGGAGAGAGACATTGAGCGCTACCGCGCCATCGTTAAGGCTCTCGGCTTGCGCAAGTAAGGCTAAACGTAAAGGAAAAGGGGTTGATTCCAAGAGTCAACCCCTTTTTATTTTTCCTAAACAGGATGTTTTTCCCATTTGCAGTAGCAGAACTGTCGGTTTGGGGAGCATTCAGTGACTTGGCGTTAAGCGCAAGACCTTGGGAGGATCCCGTTAAAAACGGCGCTGTCCGAGGAACGTTGCACACCGAAGGTGGGCAAAAGGACGAGTTCGCCGTTTAGGGTCCGGAAAGGTGTTGCGTAGCCAAGGAGCGGCTGCTCCCCAAACTGACAGTTCTGCGGAGTTTCCAATACTGATACAACGAAAATCTTTATTTTATGCGAATAAAACCGTAACTTCGCGGTCTGAAACGATTTAGAGATAAAATATGAAAGATTACAAGAGGATTCTGGTTACATCGGCTCTGCCTTACGCCAACGGCCCGCTTCATATAGGCCATCTGGCCGGCGCATACGTTCCCGCCGATATTTATGTCCGTTACCAACGTCTCAAGAAGGTGGACGTGATGTTCATAGGAGGCAGTGACGAGCACGGAGTGCCCATCACCATCCGCGCCAAGAAGGAGGGCGTGACACCCAAGGAGATCATAGACCGCTACCACTATCAGATGAAGGACACCTTCAAGGGTATGGGTATCTCTTATGATATTTACGGACGTACCAGCAGTCCTGTACACCATAAGGTTGCATCAGATTTTTTCCGCAAGCTCTACGATACCGGCAAGTTCATCCAGAAAACCAGCGAGCAGTACTATGATGAGGAGGCCAAGATGTTCCTGGCAGACCGTTATATTACAGGTGAATGCCCTCACTGCCACTACGACCATGCATACGGCGACCAGTGTGAAAAGTGCGGTACATCACTCTCACCCACTGAACTTATCAATCCCGTAAGCACCGTAAGCGGCAGCAAGCCCGTGATGAAGGAGACCACACACTGGTACCTGCCTCTGGAGCAGTATCAGGAGTGGCTTGAGAAGTGGATCCTGGAGGAGCACAAGGAGTGGCGCCCCAATGTCTATGGCCAGTGCAAGAGTTGGCTTGACATGGGCCTGCAGCCCCGTGCCGTGAGCCGTGACCTGGACTGGGGTATTCCTGTTCCGGTAGAGGGTGCCGAGGGCAAGGTGCTCTACGTTTGGTTTGACGCTCCCATAGGCTACATAAGCAACACCAAGGAGTTCTGTGACGCCCATCCCGAGCGCGGCAGTTGGGAGACCTGGTGGAAAGACCCTGACACCCGCCTGATACATTTCATCGGCAAGGACAACATAGTATTCCACTGCATTGTGTTCCCCGCCATGCTTAAGGCCGAAGGCACATTCATTCTGCCCGACAACGTACCCAGCAACGAGTTCCTGAACCTTGAGGATGACAAGATCTCAACCTCACGCAACTGGGCCGTATGGGTACACGAGTATCTTGAGGATTTCCCCGGCAAGGCCGATGTAATGCGTTACGTGCTTACCGCCAACGCCCCTGAAACCAAGGACAACAACTTTACCTGGAAGGATTTCCAGGCCCGCAACAATAACGAACTGGTAGCCGTTTACGGAAACTTTGTAAACCGCGCGCTGGTACTCACACAGAAGTACTTTGACGGCGTGGTTCCCCAGTGCGGTGAACTGACAGACTATGACCGCGACACCCTTAAGGAGTTTGCCGATGTAAAGCAGCAGCTTGAGTCACTGCTTGACAACTTCAAGTTCCGTGACGCACAGAAGGAGGCCATGAACCTGGCCCGCATAGGTAACAAATATTTGGCCGATACCGAGCCTTGGAAACTTGCCAAGACCGATATGAAAAGGGTTGAGACAATCCTGAACATTGCGCTTCAGCTGGTAGCCAACCTGGCTATTGCCTTTGAGCCGTTCCTGCCGTTCTCAAGCGAGAAACTGCGCGGCATGATTGCCCTTGAAGGTGCCCAGTGGGACCGCCTTGGTGCCATTGACCTGCTGCCCGCCGGCCACAAACTGAACAAGCCCGAACTGCTGTTTGAAAAGATTGAGGATGATGTCATTGAGGCACAGATCCAGAAACTGCTCAAGCGCAAAGAGGAGAATGAGAAGGCCGCTGCTGCAGCCCAGCCCGCCAAGCCCATCAAGGAGAACATACAGTTCCCGGAGTTTGAGAAACTGGATATCCGCGTAGGTACAGTGCTTGAGTGCATCAAGGTGCCCAAGTCAGACAAACTGCTCCAATTTAAGATTGATGACGGTCTGGGCGGACGCACCATCCTGTCAGGTATAGCAAACTACTACAAACCTGAGGATCTGGTAGGCAAGCAGGTATGCTTCATTGCCAACCTTGCACCGCGCAAGATACTGGGCCGCGAGAGCCAGGGCATGATACTGAGCGCTCTCGATGCCGACGGCACACTGGCTGTAACCACAGTTCAGCGCCCCGTAAAACCCGGAAGCGAGGTTTGTTAAACCGGCACATATGAATACAGTCGGAGTCATACTTGCAGCAGGCTCCGGTTCAAGAACCGGCCTTTCCACCCCTAAGCAGTTCCTGCCTTTGGGTGGAAAGACTGTTTTGGAACACTCCGTACAGACTTTCAATAACCATCCCGGTATTGGCCAGGTGGTAATAGTTACCGCAACAGAATTCATTGATAAGGTTCAGGGGCTCGTCAAAGCGAACAACTGGTCCAAGGTTACGGCTGTATTGCCCGGTGGAAAGGAGCGTTTTGACTCCAGCCTGGCCGCCGTGCGTCATTTCAAGGACAGCCCTGATATGGTTATGCTCTTTCATGATGCAGCCCGCCCGCTGGTATCGGAACGCATCATTACCGATGCCCTCAAAGCCATGGAAACATACAATGCTGTTGATGTGGCCATTCCTGCCGTGGATACTATCGTGCAGTGCGATAAGGAGGGCACATACATGACCTCAATCCAGGACCGCAACCTGCTCTGGCGCATGCAGACCCCGCAGGGATTCCGCCAGAAAACGATAGAACGGGCCTATGAGATTGCACTCAAGGACCCGCAATTTACAGCCACCGATGACTGCGGCACGGTACTGCGCTACCTCCCTGATGAGAAGGTAGGCATTGTACGCGGAAGCGAACGCAATATCAAGCTGACTTACGCTGACGACCTCTCTTTACTAGATTTCCTGCTATCAGGCCCAGAACGATAGCATACATAATCAGAACACAGACAATAGCAATCAAATCACCCTTGGCAATACTGTCAGGACGGAACTCCATGCGTATTTCATGCTGACCGGCCGGAATGTTCATGGCGCGCAACAGATAATTGGCACGGAATATATCGGCAGGCTTGCCGTCAATGTATGCCTTCCAGCCATAGGGATAGAATATCTCTGAGAATACTACTGTTCCGTCTTGAGGTGATGAAGATTTGTATGTAAGGACATCGGGAGCATAACTTGTAAGTTCAATGCTGCTTCCGCTGGCTGCGGGGTTGAAATCGGCCACATACTGCTTGTAGTCTTCACCTACTATTATTGTCGTGGCAAGGTCAACCTTGCCAAGTGCGGCACACTCCTCCTGAGGCGTAGCGGCAAGAGTAAGTGACGGTACGTACCAGGCATTGCCAAGGGCAGCGGGGTTACGCATTGGAGTCTCACGGCCGTCATCACCCTTGGTAATAATGTATTTGCCGTTGAGCATGCTTATGACATCAAGGTCAACCTTTGAGAGATATACGTCAATTATATCCTGATAACGGCGCAGTTTGGCAGCACTGTAACCTCCGATAGACTTGAGATAGTATGAAGTACGTGAATCATTGAACGTGTTTGAAGTCAGATTAAGCACTCTGAAATGAGGATCTGTGTCTGCCATCAGAGCCTTTTCATACGGAAGCGCGGTAAAGGTTCCGTTAATCTGTTTCTGCGGTCTGAAATCACCTTCATTAAAGAAACGCTTGTCAACAGGCCACATATCGGCAACGACTAACACTCCCAGAACCGCTATCATCCAGACCTTTTTGAGTTTCTCATTGGCATACAGCCATATTGTGCCGGCTGCCAGGACAATGAACAGCAGGGAACGGAAAGAGTCACTGCGGAGCATTGATGCGCGCTGGGCCACAATTGCCGAGAATACCCAATCAGGCAACTGATCCTGGAGAGAAGCGTCATTTGAAGACTGGAATGAGAACAATGAACCGCCAAACAACGCAAAGAACAGGCAAAGGCCGCCTGTTATGCCGGCTGCAATGTATATACTCCTGTTGAGTCGTTTGCGCTCAATCCCGCCCTCCATAATCTGACGGATTGCCATAAAGCCGAGCAGAGGCACTGACATCTCTGCAACTATCAGTATTGAAGAGACTGAACGGAACTTGTTGTACATGGGGAACCAGTTGTAGAACAACTCGGTAAACCACATCAGGTTCTTACCCCAAGCAAGGGCGAATGACAAGGCGGTTCCGGCCAAAATCGCCCATTTGAACGGCCCTTTGACAAGTATCAGTCCCAATACGAACAGGAAACAGACTATAGCACCCGCATATACCGGACCGGCTGTGAACGGCTGCTCACCCCAATATGTAGGGGCAGACTCGCAGAAACCCTTGGCATCGGCTTTGGATACGCCTTTTCCGGTAAGTTCCCTGTAAAGTTCAGAGTCTGTGCCCACGTTGTAACCTGAAGCATTTCCCATATAACCGGGAATAAGGAACGTGAGAGACTCATCGATTCCATAACTCCAGGCTGTGGCATAATCCAGGCTCAGTCCCTTGGGGGCATCGGTCTCATTGTCTGAAACAAGGTCTGAATGACCGCCGCGCATGGTCTCTTTTACATATTCGCTGTTTGCAAAGATATTGGAACAGCCGGTACCCAGGCCCACTATGACCGATACGCCGAATATGGCTGAACCTAAAATAAGGTCTTTATACCGTTTCTCCTTAATATGCACGTATAACTCGGCAATGAAAAGCACACCGATGAACATAAAGACATAATATGCCATCTGCGGATGCGGTGAAAAACCCATTGAGGTAAAGATCATTGTGAGCGCTGCTCCCAATCCGTATCTCTTTTGACGGAAAATGAATATGAATCCCGCAATCACAACAGCCATAAGTGCTATTGACCATGCCTTGGTGTGGTGTCCGGCCGGTTCTATTATATAGAAATATGAGGAGAATCCCGTTGCAAGCGCACCCACTATGGCAAGCCAACGGTCAATCCCTACAGAACGCAGCAGAATAAAGAAACAGCAGAAATAGAGCATGAGCACAAGAGGCAGCCTTGTATTGTGTGAAGGGTGCAGCACCTTGTACAGGGGCTTCAGCAAGGTACTGGATTTGTAATGTCCGCCGCCGATCTGATAATTCGGCATACCTGAAAACATGGAGCCTGTCCACCAGGTATAATTTCCGGTATCCTCATGATACTTGACAGATTCATGTACAGCCTCCTTGAAATGAATGTTATCACCGGCATACAGTTCCTTTCCCTCAAAAACAGGGGCGCAGTAAACACAGGCGATAACAGCAAAGATTACCAATGCTGCCAGGTACGGCAGATATTTGAAATACTTGTTCTTATCCATAAAAATTACGTTTCTGACTTGCGAAAGTACTATTTTTATCCCCATTCCCATAATCAGATTCACTTTTTGTTACTTTTTTTGTTACGTTTGCACCCATAAACAGAGATAAAGACATGAAGATAGTAATACTCGGAACAGCCTGGCCCTATCGTGGCGGACTGACAGTCTATAACGAACGTTTGGCACACGAATTTGCAGCCCAGGGTGATGAAGTGACCATATATACATTCACGCTTCAGTATCCCTCATTCCTGTTCCCCGGCAAGACACAATACTCCACTGAACCTGCCCCGCAAGACCTTAAGATTGTACGCAGCCTCAATTCAGTGAACCCCTTCAGTTGGGGAAAGACCGGAAGAGCGATAAAAGCCCTTAAACCCGATATCCTTGTCATAAAGTTCTGGCTGCCTTTCATGGCTCCATGTCTGGGACGTGTGGCACGCATCGTAAAGCGCGGCGGAACCAAAGTGGTTTCAATCCTTGACAACATCATACCGCATGAGCACCGTCCCGGTGACCGCCTGTTCGGCCGCTATTTCACCCGTTCCGTTGACGGTTTTGTAGCCATGTCTGATTCTGTCCTTGAAGATCTGAATCAGTTTGACACCGTAAAGCCCAGAGTATTCTGCCGACACCCCCTGTATGACAACTTTGGAGCAAAGGCATCACGTGAAGAGGCTCTTAAGTTCCTTGGACTGGACCCCGGACAGCGTTACATGCTGTTTTTCGGACTGATCAGGGACTATAAGGGGCTGGATCTGTTGCTCAAGGCATATGCAGACAGCCGTTTCCGCAAGATGAACGTGAAACTGATAGTGGCAGGTGAATTCTACAGCGGCTCAGAGAAATACTTTGAGATGGAGAAGCAACTTGGGCTTGAAGGTATGGTGGTCTGGAAAAGCGATTTTGTACCTGACAGCGAGGTCCGTTACTGTTTCGGTGCTGCCGATATAATTGTCCAGCCCTACAAATCAGCCACACAGAGCGGCGTGACGCAGATAGCATATCACTTTGAAAAGCCTATGCTGGTGACAAATGTTGGCGGTCTGGCCGAGATTGTCCCTGACGGCAAGGTGGGCTATGTGGTTGAGCCTGACTCTGTCAAAATAGCCGATGCACTGGTGGATTTCTTTGAAAACAACCGTCAGGACCAGTTTACAGAGGGAATACTCTCTGAAAAGAAACAGTACGCCTGGTCAAATATGACAAGGTCCGTTAAGAAAGCGGCTGAATAGAACTGATTACTCCCAAAGCAGGAAATCCATTCCGCAGTTATCGGCAAACAGGCGGTCAGAAGGCTGGTCGCCAATCATCAGGGAGCGCTCCATGCTTATATCAGGATAATCTTTCATGGCCTGCTGCGCCATTCCCGTATTGGGTTTGCGCATAGGGTCACTGTCATCGACTGACGTGCACAGATAGATACGGTCTATCCTGCCTCCTGCATCTGCTATTTCCTTGAGCATGCGTGAATGTATATCCTCAAGTTGTTCCAAAGTCATCAGACCCTTGCCCACACCGCGCTGGTTAGTTACAATGAAAATATGCCTGAATGATGACGAATATCTGCCGATGAAATCAGGGAATCCCGGATTGAAACGGAACTCCTGCCAGTTCTTTACATAATCACCCGGAAGCCATACGTTGACTACCCCGTCACGGTCAAGGAACAGGGTGTCACACTTTTGGAGCAGAGAATCAGGGATGATCATAACTTTATGTTTGCAGGTAGAAAGGTCTGTGCCAGGGCATAATCCTCAGGTATGCCTATGTCAATGAAACTGCCTTCAGAGATGAATCCTGACAGACGCCCTACGGCAGACTCAGGCTCAAGGACATCTTTTTCAAAAGAAAACCTGTCAGGTTTATCCGTAAGCAGACCCGCACCGCAGTCTATACAATAGACTCCGCCGTTGATAAGGCCTTTTTCACAATACCTCTTTTCATTGAATGAGGTTATACGGTTGCCTGAATCAAGGATTACTGAGCCGTAGCGTTCAAAGCGCTCCATAGGTTTGAGCGCAATAGTCAAAGGGGTTACGGCCTTTTCACTGAATGAGCAGAGAGCGTTCAGGTCAACGTCAAAGAATGTATCGCCGTTAAGAATAACGCACCGCGGAGCAGTGACCTTTGAAAGCGCCAGTTTTATGCCGCCGCCGGTGCCGAGAGGAGTATCCTCAATAACCCACTCAATGGGAATGGGATAATCCTTCAGGGTATTCTGCACCCAATCAGTAACAGTTTCAGAGAGATAGCCCAGTGAGAGCACTATCTTACCCGGACGGAACGGCTCTATCCATGCCAGCAGCCACTCAAGGAAAGGACGGCCCCCCACGGGAGCCATACACTTGGGAACATCGCTCACTACGCTGCGCAGGCGCGTGCCCAATCCACCGGCAAGGATTACTGCATCAAACATCACTTTTTACCGAAAAGATTCTCCTCAACTATGGCGCAGATGATATGACCTATCAGGATATGTGACTCCTGAATACGCGGGGTGCAATCTGACGGAACCTTAATGCATATATCAGCAAGGGAATCCATCTGGCAGGGTTTGCTGCCGGTAAGACCTATTGAGGTGATACCTTTCTCGCGGCAAACCTTGAGTGCCTCAACGATATTCTCTGAGTTTCCTGATGTGGAAATGCCTATAAAGACATCACCTTTGGAACCCTGGGCCTCAACCTGCCTTGAGAACAGATACTTGTAGCCTATGTCATTGCCTATGGCTGTCATGACCGATGTATCTGTGCTCAAAGAATGGGCAGGAATGCCGGGACGGGCAAAATAGAACTGATTGACCAGTTCACCGGCCAGGTGCTGGGCATCGGCTGCAGAGCCTCCGTTACCGGCCAGCAGTGCGCTGTGACCGTTGCGGTATGCATCGGTCATTATCTCTGCAGCCCGGGCTATCTTGGCCAGAATCTCCTCATTATCAAGTATAGCCTGTTTGGTGGCTATTGACTGTGCTATCTCCTCTTTAATGCTTTTCATACTCAATCATATATTTTCCAACCGTGCGTACCACCCTCGCTGAACTGGAAGCCCACCACCTGGCCTGGCATCCCGTTAAGGGCATTGATAACCAGACGGCGCTTGGCCGGATCTGTCATAAAGATAATGAAACCTCCGCCGCCTGCTCCGCTCACCTTACCTGCAGTAGCACCGGCTGCAAATGCTACATCAAAAGCCTCCTGAATCATGGGGTTGCTTATGGCTGTGGCCATTTTTTTCTTATCCTCCCAAGCCTTGCCCAGGATACGTGAGAATCCCTCCATATTGCCTTCAAGCAGAACCCTCTTCATGTCTATTGCGCTCTGCTTTATACGGTGCATGGCCTCAACGGCATCACTCTTGCCGCTGCTGGTATTCTTTTTCTGCTCCTCTATTATGGCTGCCGATGAACGTGAAGCACCGGTATAATAGAGAACGATTGATGATTCTAGTTCATCAACTATCCAGCGTTTGACACGCAGAGGATTGACTATCACATTGCCGTCAGGCAGAAACTCCATGAAATTGAAACCGCCGAATGCGGCAGCATACTGATCCTGCTTGCCTCCGCTCAACCCCAGATCGACACGCTCAATCTGATATGCCAGACGTGCTATCTCATAGTCGCCCATAGGCAGGTTGTACCACTCTACAAAAGCCTTGAGTATGCATACCACCATGGTTGATGATGATCCCAGTCCGCTGCCGGCGGGAGCATCAGAGTATGTGGTGATACGGCAGGCCTTGGGAGTAACTCCAAAGTCCTTTATCACCCTGTTGAATACACCTTTATGCAAATCAAGAGTACCGTCAACAGGCAGTTCACTGTTTAACGGATATGTGACTGAAACACCCAGGTCTGTGGCTGTGACGGTTACCGCATCATCATCGGTCTCCTCAATGGTACAATAGGCGTAAAGGTTGATGGTGGCATTAAGGATGAGCCCTCCATACAGTTCGCTGTAAGGTGAAACGTCACTGCCGCCACCCGCAAAACCTAGCCGTAATGGAGCCTTGCTTCTGATCTTCATTTATCCTGATTTTTATGCAAATGTATCAATTTTTCAGACAACAGGATTATTCTTCGGCCGAAACCAGTTCATAGTCCATCTGTTTCTTTTCAAGGTTGCAGCGGACTACCTTGATTTTCACGTGGTCACCCAGACGGTAACGTTTGCGGGTGCGCTGGCCTATCAGGCAGTAGTTCTTGTCATCAAACTCAAAGTAATCACCGCCAAGCGAACGTATGGGAATCATGCCCTCGCACTTGTTCTCTATGATTTCAGCATATATTCCCCATTCGGTCACACCGCTTATCACGGCATCAAACACCTGATTCATGCGGTCAGCCATATATTCAACCTGCTTGTACTTGATGCTGGCACGCTCTGCCTGCTCTGCAAGTTGCTCACGGTTTGAGCAGTGTTCACAGTACTCCTCAAATTTAGGCTGGCTCACGCTGCGCCCCCCGCCTATATAGCGGGTAAGCAGACGGTGTACCATCAGGTCAGGATAGCGGCGTATAGGCGATGTAAAGTGTGTGTAGAACTTGAATGCAAGACCGTAGTGGCCGATGTTCTCAGTCGTATAGCACGCTTTCTGCATGGAGCGGATTGAGATTGTCTCTATCAGTTCCTGCTCCTTTTTACCCTTGACCTCGGCAAGCATCCTGTTCATTGATTTGGCCATATCAACCGGGTCACCCGTTGCCTTGAGTTTGTAACCGAACTTGGCAACAAAATTCTGCAGGTTCTCCATGCGCTCGGGATCAGGCTCGTCATGCACACGATAGACAAAGGTCTTGGGATTGCCGCCTTTGACTTTTCCGACAAACTCAGCCACTGTGCGGTTGGCCAGAAGCATGAACTCCTCAACCAGTTGGTTGGCATCCTTGGACTCCTTGAAGAATACGCTTACGGGATGTCCCTTTTCATCAATGTCAAAGCGTACCTCAACACGGTCAAAACTGAGTGCACCGTCGGCAAAACGCTTCTGACGCAGTATCTTGGCCAGGCTGTCAAGGGTCATTATCTCTGTCTTGAACTCGTCGCCCGGAAGCGGCTCCTTGCCGCCCTGCTGCTCACGCTCTATTATGGCCTGAACCTCCTCATAGGCAAAACGGCGGTTGCTACGAATAACCGTGCGGGCTATGCGGGAACGTTTCACCACGCCGGCATCGGTCATTTCAAGTATTACGGAGTAGGTGAGTTTATCCTCATCCTGGCGCAGCGAGCACAGATTATTGCACAGTTTTTCAGGCAGCATAGGTATGGTGCGATCCACCAGATAGACCGATGTGGCACGCTTGAACGCCTCCTTGTCAATGATGCTGCCCT
The DNA here is from genome assembly GCA_017551925.1 of Bacteroidaceae bacterium. Taxonomy (GTDB): domain Bacteria; phylum Bacteroidota; class Bacteroidia; order Bacteroidales; family Bacteroidaceae; genus Colenecus. The sequence continues at coordinate 66,343 of JAFZKA010000047.1, forward strand.
CCTGTACGTAGTAACTTACATCGGCAATATGCACGCCTACCTCCCAAAGGCCCTTCTTGATGGGGCGTATGGAAAGAGCGTCATCAAAGTCCTTGGCGTCATGCGGGTCTATTGTAAATGTTGTCACGTTCCTGAAATCCTCACGGCCGGCAAGAGCGGCATCGGTAATCTCTGACGGAATATCCTCGGCTGCCTGTTCCACGTTTTCAGGATAACTGTACGGCAGGCCGTACTCAGCCAGTATGGCATGCATCTCGGTGTTGTTCTCACCGGCTGCACCCAGAATGTCAACTACCTTGCCCACAGGGTTGCGGTCTGGGGTATCGGGCCACTCTACAACCTTGACTACAGCCTTTTCTCCGTCACGGCCTTTTTTGAGGCTGGACAGGGGAATGTAGATGTCCTTGTCTGATTTATCGGGCGTGACAAGATATGCAAACTTGCCTTTAACCTGCAACGTGCCTACGAATGTGTCCTTGGCACGCTTGAGTATCTCAGTAACCTCACCTTCAAGGCCTGCATGCGGGCGACGTGCAAACAACACCACCTTGACACGGTCACCGTTCACTGCGCCGGCAGAGTTGCGTTCTGCAATAAATACGTTCTCAGAGCCGTCATCGGGCACAAGATAGTTCTTGCCACCAACTCTGCGCTGAAGCACGCCCTCAAGGAACTTGCTCTTCTGCATGAGTTGGAACTGGCCGTCTTTCTCTTTGAGAAAACCGTCATCAAGCAGTTCCAGTACGATATCAAGACACATTGAGCGCATGGGATGAGTCTTGAGTTTAAGTTCATCATACAGTCTCTTGATACTTATAGAACTCTCCTGATTGTCACGGAACCAGTCTGTAACAAGGTCTGTCATTGTTCTGCGGTTCAGACGGACACCGCCCTTATATGATCTTCCCATAGTGTTTGTATTTATTCTGTTACGAAGATACAAAAAACGTCTCGCAGAAATCGCCGAAAACGCAGATTTTTATTTCCGCGTTTTCTCCGCAAAAGGGACGGTTCCTTCCGTGTAATTGATTATATCAGCACAAAACTTTTTGGGTATCGGTATCAGAAACTATGCAGAACAATCAGTTTGGGGAGCAGCCGCTCCTTGGCTACGCAAGACCTTTCCGGACCCTAAACGGCAAACTCGTCCTCATCGCCCCCTACGGGGTCGAACGTTCCTCGGACAGTGCCGTTTTTAACGGGATCCTCCCAAGGTCTTGCGCTTAACACCAAGTCACTGAATGCTCCCCAAACTGATTGTTCTGCTTCTGCAAATCGCAGGCTTTGTCCACGGAAGGAACCGTCCCTTTTGCGGACGCTCAAAGTCCCAGGTCAGAGACCTTGAGTTGGAGCAGTTCCATTTTGCGCTTTATTACCGGCACCTCATTCTGGATGAAATCGGCACGCATATTGCGCAATACTATCTCTTTGGCTCCCTCTGACACAAAGTACCCTATTCCGCGCTGATTGTAGATGACACCGTCCATGGTAAGTTTCTCATAACTGCGCATGGCTGTATTGGGATTTACGCCCAGATCTGCGCCCAGTTCCCGCACAGAGAGTATCCTGTCGCCCTCCTTCAGTTCGCCGCCCAGAATCTTTTCGGCGATTCCATCGGCAATCTGAAGATATATCGGTTTATTCTCATTGAATTCCATAACAGTCTGTTTTTAGAATTAATGTTTCATCCTTTTTAGCCTGAGCCATACAAAAAGCAGCATAAGGCAGTTAACGAACATGTCAGACAGAGTGTCAATCAGACCCAGGTGGAGTCCTATCCACGAATAGAACGGGAATGAAGTTTTGAACTGCTCTGCTGTCAGTTGGGTCAGATCCATACTGCTCAGGTCCCTGATGGCGCTAAGGCCGGTTATTGCAAGGATAGGAGTGACGACAATCTGAATGGCTATACTGATCAGAATGATGCAACCCAGTGTCTTTCCTGTCTTTGAAGTCTTGAAGATGAGCGCTCCGAGCAGGAACATGAGTGTTGTTCCGATGATATCATCTATGTACAGGGCCGGATTGAGCAGGACCTTGAAATGCTCGACAAACTCGCTCCAATCTGTCATGGCAAATGCTGCCTCACCGTTGAACAGGTTGAGATCATCGGAATAAAATATGAAACTGAACAATGATGTTCCGCAGGTAGGATCAATCATGCATACCATTACATCAAGTCCGAAATAGATCATAAAGAACATCAACGGAACAACAATGCAGGTAATCAGAATCATTGAAATGTACTTTTCAAGCGTTGAAACCGGCAATAACAGAAAAGCGGAACCCTCTTTTTTGTCAGTCAGATAACCGTAAAGTTTTGCCGGAGAACCTATCAGAACCATTGCCGATGTAACAAAGAACAGCATGCCGCGCATCGGCCCGACCATACCTTGCCATGTTCCCGATGTGGTGAGTGTGAACAGGCCTATAATCAGGTCAAGCGAGAGACCTAATGTACTCATCACAAGCAATGTGATGCCGTATCTTGAAATGAAAGCGTCAAAATCAGACTTGAAATAACGCCAGAATCTGTTCAGATTGAATACTTCGCTTTCCATAGTCATGCATTTTTATTGTTGAACATATCCTTTATAAGTTCCTTGTGCTTGTGCACGGTGTTGAACAGAGCCTCAATGTTGACCTTGCTCTCAATGCCGGTTTCATTCTTGAGCACCTGTATGCAACCGCCCGGAATAAGTTCAGAATACAGTGCATCAGGATCAACCGTGGTGGAGTAGTCAAAATAGAGTTTTTCAGTGATTTCACCGAGCGATGCGTTGAGCAGTACATCCCTGCGGTCCAGAATGATGATAGGATCAATCAGAGCCTCCAGGTCACGTACCTGATGGGTTGAGATGAGCAGTGTTGCGCGCTCTGAGGTAAACTTCAAAACCGCCTTGCGGAACTGTGCCTTTGACGGGATATCCAGACCGTTGGTCGGTTCATCCATAAAGAGGTACTTTGTATTGCATGCAAGGGCAAAACTGATGTAGGTCTTTTTGAGTTGACCGTATGACATGCGGTCCATACGCATCTCAACATCATTCTCAAACAGGCTCATGATTTCACGGAACTTTTTCAGGTCAAAGTTTGTCCAGAACTGTCCGCGGTCAGAAGCAAATGCAATGGCGGTCATCTTTACGGCAGGCACCTCATCAGACAGATAATATATTTCTGAAAGGAATGAGGGCTTGCGCTCAAATGGGTTGAAACCGTCAATATCAATAGAGCCGCATGTGGTCTTTTTAAGACCGGCCAACAAGGTCAACAGGGTGGTCTTGCCCACTCCGTTCTCTCCAAGGAGTCCGTATATGCGGCCCTCCTCAAGTTTCATTGAAATCTCTTTCAGTACAACAAAATCACCGTAACTGAAAGCCAAATCCTTAATCTTAATCATAATTGAAGGTTTATATATTTGTCGTTTTTGTCTTGCCTTATCGGTGTATTACTTCACTAAGACACTGCAAATATACGCCTCATTTTTTTTCCTGCAACATGATTAACAGATTTTAACTTATAACCTGTTCTCTGAGACAATTTTCAGAATCTCTTCACCGTACTGTTTCCATTTTACGGGGCCGAATCCGTTGACAGCAAGCAGTTCAGCCTTAGTTGTGGGGCATGTATCCGCTATTTCAAGCAGAGCACGCTGGCTAAGGACACAATATGCGGGTATGTTTTTTGAAATGTACTGTGCCGTGCGCCACTCGGTGAGCGGTTCGATAAGTTCGGGGTGACGGTTGTTTGAATATATTTCAGATATGTCGGGCCTGTTCTTTTCAGGTGCCGGCTTTTTCTCTTTGGTACGCTTACCGTTAGACTTGGACTGAGGAGTCAGGATAGCGTCATTCCTTATCTTAAGGTAAGATTCTATGCTGAATCCGCTTTCAAGAACGGCTTTCATGCTCTGTATGCGCAGTGAGAGTTCTGGCAAAAGTTCATCTGATGCCTCAGAAAGAGTCTTCTTGACCTCCTTGTTATCAACTGAGACTGACATTACAGGTGTTATATCTGATGCTGCATCAATAAGAACAGGAAGGAAATATCCGGCAGCCTTTTCAATCCTTTCATTTATACGTGTCCTGTTTTCGGCACCAATCCTGTCAAGTTCCCTGCGGAATATCTCGGCCACCTTTTCAATATCCCTTATGCGTATCCTGTTTTCCTCAAGTCTGGCGGTCTGTTCGGGATAGGTGGATATAAGATGGTTTTTGAATATGCCTCCCGCCCAGCCTGTGAGCCTTTCAAGTTCCCCGAAACTGAAGCACTCCTTGAGGATATTCATAAAATAGGTTGAACGTGATGCTTCAAGTTGCCGCTCCATTTCAGTTACAGGCATGAACTGTTCATGAAAACTGGAAACATCACTGTTGTTGAAGAGACATGATTGTGAAATAGGGCTGCTCAGAACGATACCTTCAAGAGTGCGGCAACGTGACAATGCAACATATACCTGCCCGAATGTAAATGCCGATGCAGCATCGATTATAACATGGTCAAAAGTAAGCCCCTGACTTTTATGGATGGTTACAGCCCACGCCGCCCGTAACGGATATTGCGTGAAAGTTCCTTCAACCTTGGGTACTATCTCATTGGTTTCCTTGTCTATCTCATATTGGATATTCTCCCATTTCTCAAGCGGAACACTTATCTCAACGCCGTTTTCATCGGTCACGGTAATACCGTCATCATAATTGATCTCTGTAACGGTGGCAATCTTTCCGTTGTAATAACGGTTCTCACGGGAATCATTCCTGAGGAACATAACCTGCGCCCCCTCCTTGAGTTGGAGAACTTTCTCGGCCGGCAGCGAGTTCTCCGGGAAATTGCCCTCCTCCTCGGCATAAAATGTATATAACCTGGATTCCAGCGCATTCATTTTCTGCTGGTTGATGTTGTCCGCCTGACGGTTGTGTGTGGTAAGGCGTATCCAACGGTTGCCTGAAACGGCCACCGTGTCATCGGGATCAAACCTGGGGTCAAGACGGCTGTTCAGCAGGCGGTAAGTGGCATTATCCATCTGTCCGCCCCTGATATTGTTCAGTATGTCCAGAAAAGAGGTGTCCGACTGGCGATAGACGGTCTGCAACTCAATGGTTACATACTTAAGGCGCTGCATAACCTTGGAATGAAAGAAAAAGGGCGAGGAATAGACCTTTTTAAGCCAAGGCTCGTCATGCTCGGTGACAACCGGCGGCAACTGGTGCGCATCACCTATCATAAGCAACTGCACACCGCCGAACGGAAGGCTGTTATGCCTGTAACGGCGCATAACGGCATCAACCGCATCCAGAAGATCGGCCCTGACCATTGAAATCTCATCAATTATAAGCAGATCCAGTGTCCTGATGATCCTGACTTTCTCCTTGCGCAACTGCCGGTGTGCCTCAGGCATCTGATACTCCGTAACCAACTCCTTGACATCAGGCAGATAAGGACACAGCGGCAACTGGAAAAAAGAGTGTATGGTAACTCCGCCGGCATTGATTGCCGCCACACCTGTAGGCGCAAGAACAACGCTGCGTTTAGGCGAGTTCTCTACAATATATTTTAAAAAGGTTGTCTTGCCGGTTCCGGCTCTTCCGGTCAGAAATACGGATATTCCGGTTTGTGAGATGTAACTTTCGGCCAACTCAAAAAGATGATCTTTTTTCATATTTCACAGTATCTCTTCAGTAAATAGATTAGTGTTCTGAGGGCAAAAATAGTGAAATTATCCGGTATTACAAAAGCACCCCGGACAGACCGCGATGCGGTCTAAATCTCTGTCCCGAAAAGTGTGGCCGAGGTAGCGTCAGTGATGCGCACTGTAAGGAAATCGCCGGGGCGGTGGCTGCCCTTGTCAAACACCACGGTACGGTTCTGTTCAGTGCGTCCGTAGAGTTGCTCGCGCGAACGTTTGGAATAACCTTCGGCCAGAACCTCATACTCATGACCGATGCACTCGCGGTTACGCTCCAGCGAAAGTTGGTTCTGCAGTTCTATCATCTCGTTGAGGCGACGTATCTTGACCTCTTCAGGTACGTCATCGGGCAGATGTTTGCTGGCGTATGTGCCGGGGCGCTCCGAGTAGCGGAACATGAATGAGGCGTCAAAGCGGCACAGGCGCATGAGTGACAGGCTCTCCTGATGATCCTCCTCAGTCTCAGAGTGATAGCCGGTGAACATATCGGTGGTAAGACCGCAGTCGGGGATAATGCGTTTTATAGCGTCAACCCTCTCCAGATACCATTCACGGGTATATTTGCGGTTCATCAGTTTCAGGATGCGGGAACTGCCGCTCTGTACGGGCAGATGAATATGCTTGCAGATATTGGGAACCTCGGCAATTACGTGGAGTGTTTCATCACTCATATCTTTGGGATGTGAAGTGGTGAACCTGACGCGCATCTCAGGAACAGTCTCTGCAACCATGCGGAGCAACTGGGGAAAACCAACGGTGGATTCACCGTTTTCAAACCTGTATGAGTTTACATTCTGTCCCAGAAGAGTTACCTCTTTGTAACCTTTTTTCTTAAGGTCAAGAACCTCATTCAAAATGCTCTGCGGATCACGGCTTCGTTCACGTCCGCGGGTATAGGGAACAATGCAGTAGTGACAGAAATTGTTGCAGCCGCGCATGATTGATACGAATCCGCTTATACGGTTGCCGCAAATGCGCTCAGGTATTATGTCACGGTAGGTTTCCGTAGTGGAGAGTTCCACGTCAATGGCCTTGTGTCCGGCCTCAACCTGAGCCATCAGGTCAGGAAGCGAAAGATAGGCATCGGGACCGCATACCACATCAACATGATGATTTTCGGTCAGATCCTCTTTTGTGCGCTCGGCCATACAGCCCATAACACCGATGAAAAGGCCTTTTTTCTTCTTTTTCAGGGCATTCAGAGCCTCCAGGCGGTTCCATATCTTCTGCTCGGCGTTCTCACGTATGGAACAGGTGTTCAGGAATATGGCATCGGCCTCATCAATGGTTTCAGCAGGCTCATAACCTGCCATACGCATTATTGAAGCAATGACTTCACTGTCGGCCACATTCATCTGGCAGCCGTAGGTCTCAATGAACAGTTTCTTGGTTTGCAATTCCATATTTCCGGCATTTTCAGGGGCAAAGGTAATGCAAGCAGGCTTAAGAAACGGCAAACTTGACTGATTTTATTGTTTTTGTTTAATGATATGCTTATTTTTGCACCGCTTTGAAAAATAGAAGTCAAACGAGTAAAACAAAATATAGACAATGGCTTTCAAGAGAATCACAGCTGCCGAGGCAGCACGTTTTGTCAAGAATGGTGACAATGTAGGTCTGAGCGGTTTCACCCCCGCAGGTACTCCAAAAGCAGTCACCCATGAGATCGGTTTAATGGCCCATGAACTTCATGAGCAAGGTAAGGAGTTCCAGATCAGCCTGTTTACCGGCGCATCAACCGGTGATTCCTGTGACGGCATCCTGGCACGCGAACACGCTCTCCGTTACCGTGCCCCTTACACTACGAACAAGGATTTCCGTACCGCTGTCAACAACGGTGAGATTGCCTACAACGATATCAACCTGAGCCACATGGCACAGGAGATGCGTTACGGGTTCTATGGCAAACTGAACATAGGCATAATGGAGGCTTTTGATGTGACTGATGACGGTAAGATATGGGTGACTGCAGGTGTAGGTATCGCTCCCACCGTAGCCCGTCTGGCCGACAAACTTATAATTGAACTCAATGCAGCCCACGCCCGTTGCGCCAAAGGTCTGCATGACATATATGAACCCGCTGATCCTCCTTACCGCAGGGAGATTCCCGTATATCAGCCCAGTGACCACATCGGCAAGGATTACATTCAGGTTGACCCCGCCAAGATTATCGGCGTTGTAGAGGTTAACATCCCTGATGAGGCACGCGGCTTTACCGCACCCGATGAAACCACACTCCAGATTGGACATAACGTAGCACAGTTCCTTATCAGCGACCTTAAGCGCGGTATAATTCCCTCAACATTCCTGCCCCTGCAAAGCGGTGTAGGCAATGTGGCAAACGCCGTTCTGGGTGCTCTGGGTGAGGATCCTTCAGTTCCCGCATTCCAGATGTACACTGAGGTTATCCAGGATTCCGTCATCAACCTGATGCGTGAAGGCCACTGCAAGTTCGGATCAAGTTCATCACTGAGCGTAAGCAATGAGACCCTGCAGGGCATCTATGATGATATGGATTTCTTCAAGGACAAACTGGTGCTCCGTCCTACCGAGATTTCAAACAGCCCTGAGGTGGCACGCCGTCTGGGACTTATCGCAATGAACACAGCCCTTGAGGCCGATATCTACGGCAACGTGAACTCAACCCACGTGAGCGGTGTCAAGATGATGAACGGTGTGGGCGGTTCGGCCGATTTCACCCGCAATGCATTCATCTCAATATTCAGTTGCCCGTCAACAGCCAAGGGAGGCAAAATCAGCGCCATTGTTCCCATGTGCTCACACGTTGACCACAATGAGCACAGCGTGAAGGTTCTCATTACCGAACAGGGTATTGCCGACCTGCGCGGCAAGTCACCCGCCGAGCGCGCCAAGTGCATTATTGAAAACTGCGTACATCCTGACTATAAGCAACTTATGTGGGACTACCTCAAGATTGCCCAGAAAGGACAGACCAGTCACGCCCTTGACAAGGCGTTCGCCCTGCACAAGGCTCTCGCAGAGAAGGGCGACATGCATCTGGCAGAGTTCTGAGAACAAAAGAACACAAAAAAACATTAAAACACTTGACAAGGGGTACCCTGGGGTATTATCTTTGCGGTCACTTTGCGCCCACGCGTGCGTGTAATATGGTGCAAAGTGCCTCGGAATGATATATCAGGATTTCAATTCATGTCCTCTTTGCGGTGCTTACGGGCAGATGCCCTACGCCGATTGTACTGATTTCACGGTCAGCCGCGAATCATACATTCTGATGCGTTGTCCTGAGTGCGGAATGGTTTATACATCAAATCCGCCCAAGGAGTGCGATACCTCAAAGTATGACAAACTTGACCTGAAATTAAAGTTGGGAGACTCACCGGCCGGGCTTATCCACAAACTTTATTACTACATAAGACTCAGGATGTTGAGCCGGAAAGCCCACATTGTTGAGAGCCAGTCCTACCGTACCGGCGGCTCGCTGCTCAATTACGGGGCAAAGACCGGGTATTTTTCACACAAGATGGAGCGCCGCGGATGGAAAGTGACCTCTATCGAGAAATACCATGAAGAGAGACTGTTCTCTCTTGAGATGTTTCATCACAGGATGTTTGACGTGCCTGAGATGGACAGGCTCCACCCTGAAACATTCGATGTCATCACCCTGTGGCATGTATTTGAGCACTGCTATGATCCCAACGGACTGCTTGACAAATTCTATAAACTGCTGCGCCCGACAGGAATACTGATCATGGCATGTCCCAACATACGTTCCACCGATGCCATGCATTACGGACCATACTGGGCAGCATACGATGTGCCGCGCCATCTGTGGCATTTCAACACCACGTCTTTGAGCGAACTTGCCCATAAGCACGGATTCACGCTTATGCACAGGGAAAGGATGCCCTTTGACTGTTTCTACATCTCAATCCTTTCTGAGAAACACAAAAGGCATAAGATGGCATTCCTGCGCGGCATACTGTACGGGTTCCACTGTTGGCTGGTTTCACTGGCCCACCCCGACAGCAGCAGTTCAATGGTTTATGTTTTCAGAAAAAGGCAATAACATATATGGCAAAACAGAAAAAGAAAAGAAAGATTGATTTGCTGTTCATTACAGCATGCATAAGCACTTCACTGGTGCTTCTGCTCATTGGAATAGTGACACTGCTTCTGCTCACGGCAAATGATCTTTCAAAACAACTCAAACAGGAAATGACGGTTGAGGTGGTGCTCAAGGAGACCATCACTGACACCCAGTTTTCTGCACTCCGCCGCAGCATAGAGGCAGCCCCGTACTGTGTGGTATGTTCCTATATCTCAAAAGATGACGCGCTCAAGGAGATGACCAAGGTCATGGGAACCGACCCTTCACTGTTTCTGGAGTACAATCCCTTCTATGCCTCGCTTAATGTCCGTCTTGAAGCAGATTACGCATGCAGCGACAGCCTGAAACTGATTGAAAAGAAAATATCGTCAATGGAAGGCGTGCGTGAGGTAACCTGGCAAAAAGACATTCTGGACATAATAAACAGCAACATACGCAAGATTGCCGGCATACTGCTCATACTGGCTCTCATACTGTCACTGGTTTCATTCACACTCATAAACAACACCATAAAACTGACCATCTACGCACAGCGTTTCATTCTCTATTCAATGAAACTGGTAGGAGCCAAGTGGTCATTCATACGCAAGCCCTTCATCAGGCGTAACCTGTTGATAGGATTGGTATCGGCCATACTTACATGCATCATGCTATGGTACGGCATAAAGTTCGGACTCAAGTATGAACCCTGGCTGGTCATGCTTACCGAGCCGCGCATAATCATTCCCGTTTTTGTGACAGTGACACTGATAGGACTGCTCATTACGGGTATCTGTGCCCTGCACTCCGTCAACCGTTTCCTGCGTATGAAATCAGGAGAACTTCATTATGTATAAACAAAACAATTACTGATATGGATAAAAAACAACTGGCATTTACAAAGACAAACTACATTCTTGTTGCCGCAGGAATGGCTTTAATCATCATCGGTCTGCTCCTTATGACCGGCCCCAACTGCACTGCCCAGGCTTTTGAGCCCGATATTTTCAGTGTACGCCGCATAAAAGTGGCTCCCGTTGTGACCCTGATAGGCTTTATCACAATAATCGCGGCTATCGCATACAAGCCCAAGACCGATAAGAAAGAAGAATGAACTGGTTTGAATCTTTGTTTTTAGGGCTGCTCCAGGGATTCACCGAGTATCTGCCCATAAGCAGCAGCGGACATCTGGCCATAGCATCATCACTGTTCGGAATTGACGGTGAGCAGAACATGGCTTTCACGGTGCTGGTTCACGTGGCAACCGTGCTCAGCACTCTTGTCATACTGTGGAAAGAGATTGTATGGATATTCCGTGACCTGTTTACAAAACAGTCATGGAACAGTTACAGCGGACTGAATGAGGGCACACGCTATGCCATTAACATTATCATCTCAATGATTCCGGTAGGCATTGTAGGCCTGTTCTTCAAGGACAGGATTGAGGCTGTGTTCGGCTCAGGCACGACTGTCGTGGGCTGCTGTCTTATCATAACCGCCGCACTGCTTGCATTCTCATATTACGCAAAACCGCGCCAGAGAGAACAGATTTCAGGCTGGCACGCCTTTGTAATAGGCATTGCCCAGGCTGTTGCCGTGCTCCCGGGCATATCCCGCTCAGGCTCCACAATCGCCACCGGCATAATGCTCGGAAACAGGAAAGAACGTATGGCACAGTTCTCATTCCTGATGGTCATTCCACCTATTCTTGGTGAGGCTCTGCTGGATATGAAAGACCTGATTGAATCTGCAGGAACAGGTGCCGCCGGCAGCGACGCAGGGTTCGGAGTGCTGGCAATCGGATTCCTGGCAGCATTCCTTTCAGGCTGCGCCGCCTGCAAATGGATGATTTCAATAGTACGCAAAGGCAAACTGATATGGTTCGGAGTCTATTGCGCAATAGCCGGAATTCTTACACTGATATTCCTTTAAAAGCCCATGGATTTTCAGGAAGGAGTGATTCTCGCGTTTGACAAGCCGTACCGCTGGACATCATTTGATGTGGTGGGCAAAGTCCGCTGGCTGATATGCCGCCATCTTGGGGTCAAAAAACTCAAGGTCGGGCATGCAGGCACATTGGACCCGCTGGCTACAGGCGTACTGATTGTATGCACTGGCAAGGCAACAAAACGCATTGAGGAGTTGCAGTCCGGTACAAAGGAATATCTGGCCACCATACGGTTGGGAGCGACCACTCCGTCATTTGATCTGGAGAAACCCATTGACGCCACTTACCCCACTGAGCACATTACACGTGAAATGGTGGAACAGGTGCTGGAACGCTTCAAGGGGCAGATTGAGCAGGTTCCGCCCACTTTCTCAGCCTGTAAGGTTGACGGAAAGCGCGCATACAAGATGGCGCGTAAAGGCCATGAGGTGGAACTCAAGCCCAAGACCCTTGTAATTGATGAGATAGAACTTACTGACTGCAATCTGCCCGACATAACAGTCAGGGTGGTATGCAGCAAAGGTACATACATAAGGGCACTTGCCCGTGATATAGGTCAGGCACTTGAAAGCGGCGGACATCTGATTGCCCTCAGACGCACTCGCGTAGGTGATTTCAAGGTTGAGGAGTGTCTGAACCCTGAAAAGTTCAGTGAATGGCTGGACGAAAGACAAGGAGACATAATTAAACAACAATAAACTGAAAAGGGAATGAAATTATCACAATTCAAATTCAAACTCCCCGAAGAGAGAATTGCCAAATTTCCGGTTGACAACCGTGACGAATCCAGACTTATGGTCGTTCACAGGAAAAGCGGCGAGATTGAACACGTGCTGTTCAAGGAGATTATCAATTATTTTGATGAAAAGGACGTTTTTGTATTCAATGACACCCGGGTATTTCCCGCACGTCTGTACGGAAACAAGGAGAAAACCGGTGCATGCATTGAGGTTTTCCTGTTGCGTGAACTGCGTGAAGAGAATCTTTTGTGGGATGTACAGGTAGATCCTGCCCGTAAGATCCGCATCGGAAACAAACTTTATTTTGGTGAAGACAACTCAATGGTGGCCGAGGTGATTGACAACACCACATCACGCGGCCGTGTGTTGAGGTTCCTCTATGACGGCCCTCATGATGAGTTCAAGAAGGCCCTTTACGCATTGGGCGAGGCCCCGATTCCCACATACCTCAAGCGCAAGGCCTGCGCCTGGTCTTATGACAAGGACGGTAATGTAGTCCAGATTCCGTTTGACCAGAAAGGGATCAACGACACCTGTGACGATGAGCGTTTCCAGACCATCTTTGCAACAAACGAGGGTGCCGTTACCGCTCCCACAGCCGGCATGCATTTCAGCCGTGAACTGCTCAAGCGCATGGAGATCAAGGGCATAGACCGCGCATTCATAACCATGCACTGCGGACTTGGAAATTTCCGTGAGATTGACGTTGAGGATCTGACCAAACATAAGATGGAGTCAGAGGAAATGTACGTTACTGAAGAGTGCACAGAGATAGTGAACAACGCCAAACTGAACGGTCACAAGATCTGCGCCATAGGCAATACCGTAAACCGCGCTCTTGAGACAGTCGTAGGCACTGACCATCTTATCAAACCGTTTGAGGGCTGGACAAACAAGTTCATTTTCCCGCCCTATGATTTCAGCGTAGCAGACAGCATGGTCAGCAATTTCCAGTTGCCTGAATCAATTCAACTGATGCTTACCTGCGCCTACGGAGGCTATGACCTGATCATGGGTGCTTATAACCTGGCTGTCAAGGAGGGTTACCGCTTTGGCTGCTACGGTGATGCAATGCTCATAACAGACTGACTCTGATGGCGGCACTGTACCTTTCATTGGGGACCAACCTGGGTGACAGGCAGGCCAATCTGGCGGCTGCCGTCTCTCTCATTGGCGAAAGAGTGGGTACAGTGCAGGCAAAATCAAGCGTTATTGAAACAGAACCGTGGGGATTTGAAAGTTCCAACAGGTTTCTCAACATGGTTGTCAGGGTTGAAACCGGTCTGAAGCCCCTTGAGGTATTGCATACCACACAGGAGATTGAGAAAAAACTGGGACGCAGCAGAAAGACGGTTGACGGAGAGTATCATGACCGGATAATCGATATAGACATACTTCTTTACGATAACCTTGTTATGGATACCCCGGAACTGAAAATACCGCATCCGTTCATGTATCAGCGCAGTTTCGTAACGGAACCGTTGGCTGAAATTGCACCGGACCTGATAAAAGAGAGATGATTATGGCTGACAACTATCTGGAGAAACATTATGAGGATTATCTCAAAAGAAAGGCGGCGTGGGAAAAGAGCCGTGCACACAAAACGCGTCCCGGCACTCTGTCACGCCCGCAAAAACCTGATGACGAGTCGCTGTAACCTGATTTATCCCCAAGATTCATGAATCATTGTTTATGTATCGTCGGATTTGTTTAAATTTGTAAAAAGACTGTCCAAGACAAGCAGTAACCATATATCAATTTATGAAAGCAATCATTCTAAATTCAGGATTAGGACACAGGATGGGTTCCATAACTGACACCCACCCCAAATGCATGACTGAAATTTCATCAGACAATACCATATTGAGCCGGCAACTGAAAAAACTGGCGGCATTCGGAATTGACCAGGTGGTAATGACCACCGGATACTACAACAGTATCCTTGAGGAATATTGCAAAGGCTTGCATCTGCCTATCCGATTCACTTTTGTGAACAATCCGGTATATGACAAGACAAACTACATTTACAGCATTTATTGTGCCAAGGATGTTCTTAAGGATGATGATGTGATCCTGATGCACGGTGACCTGGTGTTTGAGCCGTTGGTTCTTGAAGCCATTCTGGACAGCAAGGTCAGTTGCATGGCGGTAAGCAGTACACTGCCGTTACCTGACAAGGATTTCAAGGCGGTCATAAAAGACGGACGCATAGAAAAGATAGGGATTGAGTTCTTTGAGAATGCACTGGCAGCACAGCCTCTCTACAAGATCCTCAAGAAAGACTGGCTTGTCTGGCTTGAAAATATTGAAAGGTTCTGTGAGCAGGACAACCGTAACTGTTATGCCGAAAACGCTTTCAACCAGGTTTCTGACCAATGCCTTATCTATCCCGTTGATGTCAAGGATATGCTGTGCGCCGAAATTGACACTCCCCAGGACCTTGAAGCGGTTAGTGCCAGGGTCAAGGAGGTCAATGAACGCACCGTCTATATGTGCTGTTCAACCGATTACATACACAGCGGGCACATTGCCATCATAAACAAGGCCTGCCGTTTGGGACGACTCACCATCGGAGTCCTGTCTGATGAGGCCGTAGCCAGTTACAAACGCTACCCGCTGCTTCCGTTTGACGAACGCAAGTCACTGTTTGAAAATATTGCCGGCGTTGAAAAGGTCATTGAGCAAAAGACACTCAGTTATTCCGATAACCTCAGAGCACTCAAGCCCGATTATGTAGTTCACGGCGATGACTGGGTTGAAGGCTTTCAGAAACCTGTCCGTGACGAGGTGATTAAAGTGCTTGGCGAATACGGAGGAAAACTTGTTGAATATCCCTACTCATCGGACCCCAAATACCGTCAGTTGGACTCCACACTGCGTGCAGAACTGGCTATGCCTGACATGCGTCGCGGAAGACTGCGCAAACTCATAAACATGAAGGGGCTGATAACTGCAATGGAAGCCCACAGCGGTATTACCGGCCTGATTGTTGAAAAGACCACCGTACTGCAGGACGGCAAGACATACCAGTTTGATGCCATGTGGATAAGTTCGCTCTGCGACTCTACAGCCAAGGGTAAGCCCGATATCGAACTGGTTGACATGACCAGCCGTTTCCGCACCATTGATGACATAATGGAGGTTACCACAAAACCCATAATATTTGACGGTGACACCGGCGGACTGACAGAGCATTTTGTTTACACGGTACGTTCGTTGGAGCGCATGGGAGTGTCAATGGTAATCATTGAGGATAAGACAGGACTCAAAAAGAACTCTCTGTTCGGAACCGAAGTCAAACAAACTCAGGATACGATTGAAAACTTCTGTGAAAAGATCAGGGCGGGAAAGAGAGCCCAAAAGACAAAAGAGTTCATGATATGCGCCCGTATTGAAAGCCTTATCCTGGAACAGGGCATGGACGATGCTCTTAAACGTGCATTCGCATTCTCTCAAGCCGGAGCCGACGCCATTATGATACACTCCCGCAAAAAGGATCCTGCCGAAATATTCGAGTTCGTTGAAAAGTTCCGCCAAAAAAATGCAACGACTCCCATTGTAGTGGTGCCCACATCATTCAATACCGTTACAGAGGATGAGTTCAAACGCCGCGGAGTCAACGTTGTAATTTACGCCAACCAGTTGACACGGACAGGGTTTCCCGCCATGCAGAATGCCGCACGCACCATATTGGAGCATCACAGGGCCAAGGAGTGCGACGATATGTGCATGAGCATCAAGGAGATTATTACACTTATTCCTGAAGAATAAACCAGAATTATGATCCGACCAGAATTCTTTATTGAAAAACTTAAGGAGAACGGTATTGACTGCTTTGCAGGCGTACCTGACAGTCTGCTTAAGAACATATGCGCTTATATAACCGATCATTCTGACGCACAACATAACATCATAACAGCCAATGAAGGTGCTGCGTTAGGTTTGGCTGCCGGTCACTATCTGGCAACCGGAAAACCGGCTTGTGTCTATATGCAGAACAGTGGAGAGGGAAACATTATCAACCCGCTTGCATCGCTTACCGACAAGGAGGTTTACAACATTCCGATACTGCTGCTCATAGGCTGGCGCGGACGTCCTGGAGTACATGACGAACCGCAGCACGTCAAGCAGGGCAAGATTACCACCGGATTGCTCGATGTAATGGGCATAAACTACGATATCCTTTCAAAAGATGAGGACGAGGCAGGCAGGCAGATTGAAAAAGCCGCCCTGGCTCTCCATAACAACGACGTATATGCTCTGGTCATAGAAAAAGAGACCTTTCAGGAGTATAAACTGCAGAATGTTGAAGTCAATGACCTTACGCTGTCACGTGAGGAGGCCATTCAGACAGCGGCATCGGCTTTAGGACCAAAAGACATAATTGTGAGCACAACCGGAATGATCAGCCGGGAACTGTTTGAAGCGCGTACCGCATGGGGGCAAGGGCACGAACGTGATTTCCTGACTGTAGGTTCCATGGGACACGCCAGCCAGATTGCCTTGGGCATTGCCCTGGAGAAACCTGACCGCAATGTATGGTGTTTTGACGGCGACGGCGCTACAATAATGCATATGGGTTCTTTGGCTATCGTTGCAAGCAAGAAACCGGCCAACTACATTCATGTGGTTTTCAATAACGGAGCCCATGATTCGGTCGGAGGCCAGCCCACGGTAGGTCTCAAGATAGACTTGCCCGCAGTGGCAAAAGCCGTTGGCTATGCCGCCGCATTCAGTGTCTCAACAAAAGAGGAACTGAATTCCCAACTCTCAATGCTCAATTCTCAGTTAAAGGCCGGTCCGGTCTTTCTGGAGATAAAAGTGAAGAAGGGAAACCGTAAAGACCTGGGTCGTCCCACAACCACCCCGATAGAGAACAAACAGGCTCTGATGCAATTCCTAAAAGACTGAATGTATGCAGCAGATATTGAATGGCATAGATAAACTGCAGGAGATACTTAAGGCCGTGAATTGCAGGAAACTGTTCATGGTCACAGACTCCTCATATCCGTTCCTGAACATAAAAGGGGAGATAGAACAGGCTGACGTGAAAAAAGTCTGTTTTTCAGATTTCAGCCCCAACCCTCTGTTTGAAGATGTCTGCAAAGGAATAGATCTTTTTACCTGTCAGGAGTGCGATGCCATTCTCGCTGTGGGCGGAGGCAGTTCAATCGATGTAGCCAAATGCATAAAACTTGCAGTTCTTGCCACCCAAGGCCGTGATGCCCTGATTCCGCCGCTTGTCTCTGAACAGGTTGCGATTCAAGGCGGACGTATTCCGTTCATTGCCATACCTACGACAGCCGGAACCGGGAGTGAATCAACACATAACGCCGTGATGTATTACCAGGGTTCCAAACAGACTGTGACCAATGACGGCGTTCTGCCTGATTATGCGCTGCTTGAGCCGAAGGTGCTTGCCACACTGCCCCTGTATCAGAAAAAATGCACAATGCTTGATGCCCTGTGCCAGGGAATAGAGAGTTGGTGGTCTGTAAATTCCACCGATGAAAGCAAGGATTATTCCAAAACAGCGGTGCAACTGATTACACGCTATTGGCGCAGTTACATTTTTGACAATGACGCTCATGCCGCCGCACAGATCATGAACGCGGCCAATTATGCGGGCCGGGCCATAAACATATCGGCCACTACCGCAGCCCACGCCATGAGCTACAAAATCACGTCATTGTACAGACTTCCTCACGGACATGCCGTTGCAGTCTGCCTGCCGGAGATATGGGACTACATGATTTCACATCCTGAAAAATGCATTGATCCCCGGGGGAAAGAGTACATGCAGAATATCTTCAGTCTGATTTCAGAAAGCATGGGTGCATCGGACCCCCTACAGGCCGTTTCGCTTTTCCGTAACATTATGAAAGAGATGGAGATGAAGAACCCGGTTGCTGTCAACAGGGATCCCGAACTGACACAACTTGCCGGTTCAGTCAATCCTGTCCGGCTCAGGAACAACCCTGTTCTGCTGGATTCAGAAACGCTTTTGAACCTTTATGAACTTATTGTAATATAACTGCCGCTGATATGACTGTAATTGACCAAAAGAGAATAGCCAAGAACACCCTGATGCTTGCCATCAGGATGGGACTTATGACTGTGGTCAAACTATATACGGTCAAGGTGGTGATGGATGCCCTGGGCAATATTGACTACGGTATCTTCAATACGGTGGCAGGTGTGGTCCTGACGTTCTCATTCATTAATGATACCATGTCAACGGCGTGCCAAAGGTTTCTGGCCGTAGGCATGGGTAAGAATGACTACGTCCAAGTAAGAAACACATTCAGCCTGTGCATCCAGGTGTTTTTTGCCATAGCACTGATTGTCGCACTGCTTTGTGAGACAGGAGGTGTGGTTCTGCTCCATAACAAGATACAATTGGACGGCCGTTCCATGAGTACCGCCCACATGGTATTCCAACTGGCTATCATCTCATTCATCTTTACCATAATAAAGACTCCCTATCACGGTATGGTTATCATGAAGGAGAAGATGAATGTCTATACCTGTATCAGTATAATCGAGGTTCTTGGCAACTTGGGCATAGCCGTTCTGATAGCACATTCCGGCAAAGACCGGCTTGTACTATATTCAGTACTGATGATGCTTGTCAATGCAATGGTATCACTGGCCTACGTCTCTTACTGCAATATACGGTACAAGGAGTGCCGGTTCAGATATTACTGGGATTTTGCCGAATTCAAGGAGATTCTGTACTTTGTCACCTGGAACATGTTCGGTTCACTTGCCATTTCCCTTAAAAGTTACGGACTGAATGTGCTCATAAACATATTCTTTGGAAATATTGTTGTGTCTGCAAGAACCCTGGCCTTTAAGATTTACGGAATACTGCTTGAGTTCTCAGGCAATATAACCACTGCTGTCAGACCGCAGATCATCAAATCCTATACCGCAGGCGATAAGGAGGGAATGTTCAAACTGGTGTTCCAAGGTTCCAAGTTTGCCTATTACCTGTTCCTGATAGTGTCACTGCCCCTGTTCCTGGAGATACCTTTTGTGCTGGACCTGTGGATTGACGATGTTCCGGAATATACCGTATTGTTTACAAGACTCTGCATAATAAACGGTCTGTTTGATGTACTTGTAACTCCGCTGGCAGTTTCAATGCAGGCTTACGGAAAAATAAGGACCTACCAACTGGTGTGCAGTTTCTTCATTATGCTGGTAATTCCCGTCTCCTATATTTTCCTTAAACTGGGATTCCCGCCCCAGACAGTATTTTACGTTTCAATCATAATATGCGCGCTGGCCGTTGTAATCAGGGTGTTGTTCATAAACCACTACATCGGCCTGCCTGTAGGCGGATATTTCAGGAGAGTGATGCTGCCGATGGTTACGGTCACAGCCTGTTCTGCAGTTATTCCCGCAGTACTGGAACTGACTGTAAGCAACACCATACTGCGGTTCTTTACCGTATGTGCAACTGCAGTTCTGATGATATGCATATCGGCCTATACCATAGGTATGACCGTTACTGAAAGAAAGCATACTGCTGATTATATAAAGAGATTTCTTAAAGCAAAAAGGTGACAAATGGAAGACTATTCTGTCTATAACGGTGAGGGTACGGTTCTCCGTAAAGCCCAGATGCATATGGTTGACATCCTGGTTGAAATAGACAGGATCTGCCGTAAGCATGACATACCCTATTGGATTGACTTTGGAACCCTGTTGGGAGCCGTCAGACACAAAGGCTTTATTCCATGGGATGATGACCTGGATATCTCCATTCTGAGAAAAGACAGAAAACGTTTCTGCCGGTATATGCAAAAGGAACTGCCGGAGCGCTTTTTCCTGTTTGACAACAAATCAGTAAAGTATTTCCATAAAAGCGGAATAATAAAGGTTATGGACCGCAATACGCGTGTCATGGAGAACTACTTTGATGAAAATGAGATAAAAGGCGATTACGGACTGTGGGTTGATGTCTTTTGCGTTGAAAAAGGAACCTCACGCTACCGCAGACATATCAATGAGACCTACGGACGCCTGATACGCAGAATGCAGGGTAATGTCAATGACGGAGCCCTGAACAAGGCTGTCGCCTATCTCCTGTATCCTTTTTCCTCACTGGAAATTCTGCTGTACCGCCTTTTCCACAGGCTGTCACCCAAAGACCTTCTCATATATGACCTGAAGGCTCTGGTTGCCAACGCCCTCTATTCAGAGCGTACATTAAAACAGATTTTCCCTCTTAAGGATATCTCTTTTGAAGGTCATGCATTTCTCTGTCCCAATGACACGGATGCATTCCTTAAGGAGACCTATCATGATTACATGGAGATTCCACCCGCCGAAAAGCGGATAACGCATCTCTCAAACATAGAATTTTACGATTAAGCGGCTATATGAACATTCTGTTTCTTTGCACCAACCAGGTTACCAGAAATGCCAGTGGCGGAATTGCCAGGGTAACGGTAAATCTGAGTGAACTCTTTTCCGGTAAGGGAAACAGATGCCGTATGGCTTATTTCAACGCCGTAACAGGTCAGGAGGACGGCTGTTTTGAGCAATCGCTGAATCTGACCCCTCAGAATGAACTGCAGATTCTTATGGAGCAGGGCGAGTGGGCCGATGTTTTCATTATTCAGGTACAGATAAACAAGGAATATCTGCATGTGATTCCCACTATTGACGCTGTCAGGGAAAAGCATGGTACAAGAATGATCTATTGCCTTCATAATATGCTGTACCCTGAGGTTGCAGGAAACAACCCGAGATTCATCAACTACCTTTTGTTCCATAAAAAGGGCTCCCTGTCAGAAAGAATGACAGATTTCGTATGGTCTCTTTACGCCATGCTGTTCCCCGGAATGGCAACCCGTAAGATTGCGGCACGCAAGCAATATGCCATGAGCCACATGGATATGACCGTGCTTCTGTCTGACCGGTTTGTACCTGAACTGGTAAAGTATGTACACCTGGACAGGGACAGACTTACCGGAATAGGAAACTGTTTTACCTTTAAGGAGACCCTGCCTGTTGACAGCCTCCCGCAGAAAGAAAAGACCGTTCTCATGGTGGCAAACATGACCGAACGTGCCAAAAGGGTATCAACCGCCCTCAGAATATGGAAGATTCTCAACGGCAGGATTCACGACTGGCAGTTTGTACTTGTAGGTGACGGAGAGGATCTGGAGTATTACAGGAAACTTGCCCAAAGGTATAAACTCACGAATATAAGGTTTGAAGGCCGTCAGGACCCGCTGGAATATTACCGCAAAAGCAGCATTCTGATCATGACTTCGGCCTTTGAGGGGTTGCCTATGGTTCTGCTTGAAGCACAGCAGACAGGTTGCGTTCCCGTGGTATTTGATTCTTATGAATCTGTATATGACCTGATTGACGACGGCCGTAACGGCATATTGGTCAAGAACAATGATTACAGACTCTTTGCAGAAAAGATGTATTCACTTATGACTGACCGCAACAAATGGATGTCAATGGCTAAGGAATGCCTGAAAGTCAATCCTGACTTTACAACCGATGCCATCTGGGATAAATGGAACAGGCTGTTCAACAGATTAGGAGTAGAATGATATGAACATGGAGTCTGAAATAAGAAACGGATACACTGTAAGCGCCCTCATGAAAGAGGTCTGGTCCATTCAACTGCAGATAGCCCGACAGATAATGGATGTCTGCAACCGCCACGGACTTAAGGTATGGGCCGACTGGGGAACCCTTTTGGGTGCTGTCAGGGAACACGGTTTCATTCCCTGGGATGATGACATAGACCTGATGATGATGAGAGATGACTATGAGAAACTTCTCAGCATAGCCCCATCAGAGTTTCAGTCTCCGTACCATTTTCAATCCGCCTATACAGATAAGGGCTATTTCAGAGGACACGCACAGGTCAGATATGACGGTACCGCCGCAGTACTTCCCGATGATATAGACCAGTCTTTCCATCAGGGAATATTCGTTGACATATTCGTTTATGACAATATCCCTGACAATAAGGACAGAAAGTGGAAACGCTCCTTAAGAAATGCACAGATAGCCCAGAAGATACTCAAGACTGCATATTACCGTAATTTCAGGCTTGCAGATCCTGTAACATCGGTCAAATACCTGCTGTCAAAGACCGTCTGTGTCATTTGCGGCCCCCTGAACGTATATCGTTTCTTTGAAAAGCAGTTTACCCGATACAACCGTTTTGAAAGCCGTACCGTTGCATGCCCTGCATTTGATCTGAAACGCATTGACAAGGAGACCAAGGAGAAAAGCTGGTATAAGGAAACCGTCATGCTGACGTTTGAGGATATCCTGATTCCCGCACCACAAGGATATGACAATGTTTTGCGCAGTCTGTATGGTGACAACTACCTTACGCCTGTCAACAATCCCTCAGGACACGGCAGCGAGGTCTATTTTGATACGCACCGGTCTTATACGGAACTTATTGATGAAATCAGGAATAACGTTTCAACCAAACACAAACAGCAATGAAACAGTATGACTATCTGATTGTTGGAGCCGGCATGTTTGGAAGCATGTTCGCCTACCGTGCAACCAAGGCAGGAAAGAGATGCCTTGTGATAGACCGTAACGCCCATATCGGCGGAGGTTGTTATACTGAAGAGATAAAAGGCATAAACGTACATAAATACGGACCGCACATATTCCATACATCAAACAAAGAGGTATGGGATTTTATGAACAGCCTTGTACCGTTCAACAATTTTGTCAATTCACCCATAGCATGCTACAAAGGCAAACGGTATAACCTGCCGTTCAATATGAACACTTTCCGCCAACTCTGGGGAGTGGAGACCCCCGATGAGGCAAAAGCCATAATTGAAAAGCAGCGGGCGGAATATGCTGACATTGAGGAGCCTAAGAATCTTGAGGAACAAGCCCTCAAACTGGCAGGCCGTGACATATATGAAACTCTCGTAAAAGGTTACTCAGAGAAACAGTGGGGCATGAAAGCCACTGACATTCCCGCATTTGTGATACGCCGTCTGCCATTCCGGTTTGAATTCAACAACAACTATTTCAATGATACATATCAGGGCATACCCACAGGCGGATACACAAAAATCTTTGAAAAGCTGCTGAAAGGATGTGAAGTACGTCTTGACACTGACTATTTCTCTAACCGTGAGTATTTTGACGGATTGGCTGAAAAGATTGTATTTACCGGTCAAATCGACGCTTTTTTCAACTACCGTTTGGGAGAACTTGATTTCAGGTCTCTCAGATTCGAGCATAAGATTCTTGAAGGAGTCAATGATTTTCAGGGCAATGCGGTAGTCAATTATACCGAGGCTGAGGTTCCCTACACACGTATAATCGAGCATAAGCATTTTGAGTTCGGACAGCAACCTGATACGGTGATAACCTATGAGTATTCGCGTAAGTGGGAAAAAGGTGCCGCACCATACTATCCCATCAACAACCAACGCAACAACCTTCTGTATTCAAAATATGCTGAACTGGCGCAGAATGAGAAAAACGTGATTTTTGGAGGCCGTCTTGCCGAATACAAGTATTATGATATGCACCAGATTGTTGAGAACGTTTTAAAAATGGAACTATGAACAAACTGTTATCGGTTATAATTCCCACTTACAACATGGAGGCCCTGCTTCCGCGTTGTCTGGACTCCCTGCTGGTTGAGGGGGCGCTTGAGCGTATTGAGGCTATGGTGGTCAATGACGGCAGCAAAGACGGCTCACTGGCCGTGGCCAACGGCTACAGAGAACGTTTTCCTGAATCTGTTACGGTTATTGACAAACCTAACGGCAATTACGGCTCAACCATAAATGCGGCCCTCCCTGTTGCCAATGGAAAATATGTCAAGATACTTGACTCTGATGACTGGTTTGACTCCGATTCTCTTGTCCGTTTCCTGGACAGGCTTGAGAGTATTGACACTGATATGGTCATAACCCACTTCAACACCGTCAATGATGACGGATCGCGTGAAGTTACCAAATACAATGTGTACGGAAAGGAACCGTATGAGTACGGACATGTCTATAACCTGGATGACATACTGAAAGACGGATACATCAGGTTCTTTCTTATGCACGGACTGACCTACCGCACACAGATGCTGCGGGATATGTGTTACCGGCAGACAGAAGGTATATCCTATACCGATACGGAATGGTCCTGCTATCCCGTATTCGTAGCAAAAGACATTATCTTTCTTGACATTAATCTCTATCAGTACAATCTGGCACGTGAAGGTCAGACCATGGACCCCAAAGTCATAGCACGCAGTCTGGACCAGATGGAGAAAATGACCCTGCAGTTGATCTCATTCTATTCAGAATTTGACCTGGATTCATTGTCCCCGATAAGATTGTCATTCATAAAACAGTATTACGCCAACCGCATAAGGCTTATTTACAAAAATCATCTGCTTGATATCCCTTACGATATGTTCAACGCTGAACAACTGGGTAATCTGGATGCAAAACTGACCAGTGCAAATGAACAGTTCAGGTTCGGGACGATACGCCTGTACCCTGCCAACAAGATATTAAGGTTTGACGCCCTTAAGTATTGGCACAAACACCACAAACGCTGGCCAAAATGGTTTGATTCTCTCAACAGGCATACAGACAGCCTTGTAAACTGGTTCTTTGTAAAATTATTCAAGTAACAGAGAGCACATATGATTTCTGTCATCATCTGCACATACAACCGCCAACGATACATTTACAATGTATTAAGCAGCATAGCACAGGGCACGCTTCAACCTGATTCATATGAGATAATCCTGGTTGACAACAACTGTGCTGACGATACACGTTCACAAGTGGAGCGTTTCTGCAAGGATTACCCGCAAATCAGTCTGCATTATTATGTTGAAACCAAACAAGGCCTTTCACATGCACGCAACCGCGGAATCATGGAATCAAACGGCGATCTTCTTGTTTATGTTGATGATGATGCCACCGTCAACAAAGACTATCTCAAGACATACGCCGACTGGTTTGCATCACATCCTGAAACAGATGCAGCAGGAGGTCCCATCATACCGCACTATGAAACCGGCAGTGAACCCCGCTGGATGACTTATTTCATCAAGAGACTGCTCACCGGCTATCTCTATTTCGGGAACAAACCCGGTTCATTCCCTGCAGACAACTACCCCGGCGGAGGCAATGCCGCCTACCGCAGCAGCGTATTCAAGAAAGTGGGGTTGTACAATGTTGAATTGGGCCGTAACGGCGACAGTCTGGGCGGAGGTGAGGAGAAAGACATCTTTGACAAGATGAAACGCCAGGGAATGAAATTCTCATATCTGCCGGGGGCCATACTTTATCACAGCATACCTGCATACAAACTGGAACCGGACTACTTTAACCGTCTGACCAAAGGCATAGGCCAAAGCGAGCGAGCCCGTACATTGAAGGTGGGCAGGCAATCCTACAGGAAACGCAAGTTCTCTGAACTGAAAAAATGGTGTGCCACAATAATCCTATGGCTCTTTTACCTGATCACTTTCAGACCGCAATGCGGTAATATGCTTGTCAGATTCCGCAGGAACGTTACACTTGGTTTGTTAGGCAAGATATGAACCGACCTAAAGGAAAATTTCTGTATCATGCGCTGGCATTCATGACCATGGCGCTTTGGGGGGTGACTTTCGTTGCCACCAAAACGCTTATCAATGAAGGTCTTACACCTGCTCAGATTTTTTCCATAAGGTTCGTAATCGCATACCTGGGATTACTTGGGGTATGCCTTTACCGCAAAGGACGAAACAAGCGGGCTTTCTCAGACTCTTTCAGACATGAAATGATTTTCCTGTTCATGGGTATATCGGGCGGTTCACTCTATTTCCTGACGGAGAATACGGCATTAAAGTTTACACAGGCATGTAACGTCTCATTCCTGGTATGCACTGCGCCGTTATTCACCGTACTCATGACACTGGTCATTAAGAAACTGTTCCGCGGGCCGATAGTTGACGGTCTTGAAGATGTCAAGGTCAGATTCCCGCTTGTTGCCGGTACGGTAATTGCCATTACAGGTATGATTATGGTAATTTTTGACGGAAACAGTCTGAATCTTTCACCAAAAGGTGACATCCTGGCTCTGATGGCCGCCCTCTGCTGGGCTGTCTATAGCCAGTTCATGGGGCAGATGACAGACCGCTACGGCACCCTGTTTGCCACCCGCAAGGTTTTCTTTTACGGGCTTATTACCATAATACCGGTATTGCTTTTGTCTGACAACTCCAATCTGGAATCGGTCAGGTTTGACCACATACAGGTTTGGGGCAACCTGATTTTCCTGTCAACCATTGCTTCACTTTTCTGCTTTGTACTCTGGAACAGGATTATGCTGGCTATAGGCAATGTTACTGCAACCAACTATGTATATCTGAACCCTGTATTCACTCTGATAGGCGCAATGCTCATATTAGGTGAAAGAATGTCTTTGATATCAGGATTCGGATCAGCGATGATTTTGGGTGGAGTCATTCTTTCTGGAATAAAAACACCGATTAAAAGGACAAAATAACAAAAATGAAGAAATCAATTTTAAGAATTATGATGATCTCTGGATTGCTGGCAATAACTGCCGGCTGCGGACAGAAAAAAGGTGATTTCAAGTATCTGCTTGATGAGTTTGCTGACCTCAAGGTCATGCGCTACCAGATTCCCGGATGGGAGGATCTGACTTTGCAGCAGAAAGAGTATGCCTATCATTTGGCCGAGGCTGCAAAATGGGGCCGTGACATACATTGGGACCAGAACTGCAAATGGAACCTGCCCATACGTCACGTTGTTGAGAACATTCTTGAGAACTACAAGGGTGACCGCTCATGTTCTGAATTTGAGCAGTTCACAGTCTATGCAAAGCGCCTGTTCTTTGCAAACGGCATTCACCACCACTACGCTGAGGACAAGTTCTTTCCCGAGTGCCCTGAGGCCTATTTCAAGTCTCTGATGGAGGCAGTGGGTGAAGGTGACAAGTGCGCAGAACTCTTGGATGTGATATACAATCCAAATATCCTGCAGCAACGCCGCTCAACCTCAACTGACGGTGATATTGTTGTTCTTTCAGCCGGCAATTTCTATGAGGGTGTCACCCGTGCCGAGGTTGAGAAATACTACGAATCCATCGAGGATAAGACCGATGAGACTCCTATTGCCTACGGTCTGAACACCAAGGTTACCAAGGATGCCCAAGGCAACATTGTTGAGATTCCCTGGAAGATTGACGGAATGTACGGCCCTGCCATCAAAAAGATATGTGAGGAATTGAAACTGGCCGCCGCATGCGCTGAGAATGATATCCAGAAACGTGCCCTGGGTCTGCTGGTCAAATACTATGAGACCGGTGACCTTAAAATATGGGATGAATTCAACATTGAGTGGGTAAAGGATACCATAGGAACTGTTGATTTCATCAACGGATTCATTGAGGATTACAACGATCCTCTGGGCCGCAAGGGCGCCTGGGAGGGTTACGTAAACATAAAGGACCACAAGGCATCAGAGCGTTCAGTCATCCTGAGCACAAACGCACAGTGGTTTGAGGACAATTCACCGGTTGATCCGCGCTTCAAGAAAAAGGAGTGCAAGGGTATATCGGCCAAGGTCATCAACGCCGTATGCCTGGCAGGTGACGCATATCCCGCTACACCCATCGGCATCAACCTGCCCAACGCTGACTGGATACGCAAGATGTACGGCAGCAAGTCAGTTACCATTGCAAACATCACTCACGCATATGACTACGCTGCTCAGGAGTCACCTACCAGCAATCTTGAAGAGTTTGCTTGGGATGATGCAGAAAAGGCATTCTACCGCGAGTGGGGCTCATGGGCCGATGAAATCCATACTGACCTGCATGAGTGTCTGGGTCATGGAAGCGGCCAGTTGCTGCCGGGTGTAGCCTCAACCGCTATGGGCGAGTATGCATCGGCCCTTGAGGAGGCGCGTGCAGACCTGTTCGGACTCTACTTTACCGCTGACCCCAAGATGGTTGAACTGGGTATCATGCCCAACAAGGATGCCTACAAGGCTGAATACTCAAGTTACATACGCAACGGTCTGATGGTGCAGTTCACCCGCGTGGAACTGGGACGCCCCAACACTGAAGCCCACATGCAGAACCGCAAACTCATTGCCGAGTGGTGCTATGAAAAGGGAAAGAAAGACAACGTGATTGAAAAGAAGGTTCGTGACGGCAAGACCTACTTTGTAGTCAATGACTTTGAGAAACTGCGTTCACTCTTTGCTGAACTGCTGGCTGAGATACAGCGCATCAAGTCAGAGGGTGACTATGAGGCCGGCAAGAATCTGATCGAAACCTACGCCGTAAACATCGACCCCGTATTACACAAGGAGGTAAAGCAGCGCTACGAGGCTCTGAACCTGAAACCTTACGGCGGTTTCATCAACCCCGACATCGTTCCGGTTGAAAAGAACGGCAAAATTGTTGACTATGAGGTAATCTACAACGATGATTACCTTAAGCAACAACTTGATTACGGCCGCAAATACCGCGCACTTTAAAATCATAATCTGAAATAACGCGGGTATAACAAAAGATGCATCCACTCCTTAAATTGCTTTTTAGTGCGGCAGTACTGTTTGCTGTTCCTTTAAATGTTTCATCACAGGACATAAGCGCCCAGGACCTGAAACAGATTCTTGAAGTTGATGACTATGTGAGGATTGACGGCCTTTGGTACAAGTTCAAGGGCAATCAGGTGCGCGTGGTAAGCCGTAAGACCCAACACGCCTATCCTGCCGATATTGTGATACCCGATACTGTCATATACAAGGGTGTAAAGTATCCTGTCACATCCATAGGATCCGCTGCATTTCATTATGCCGATGAGATTAAGACTGTCAGAATACCTTCAACCATAAAGGAAATTGAAAACGGTTCTTTCTATGATTGCACCAGCCTTGAGAGTGTTTCTCTGCCCGCCTCAATAAAAACAATCGGGAGAAATGCTTTCAGGAACTGCAGCAATCTGAAATCCATAACTATACCTGCTCAGGTAAAGCAGATAGATGACGGGGCTTTTGCATATTCCGGTCTGGAAACCATAACTGTAGATCCCAAAAACCAAATATATGACAGCAGGGATAACTGCAACGCCGTAATAGAAAAATCATCCCAAAAACTGATTATCGGAACCGCTTCAACTGTTATTCCAAACGGAGTAACTGTTATTGGCGGTTGTGCGTTTCTTGGCAACAAAAAACTGAAATCAATTGTAATACCCGCTCAAGTAACTGAGATTGAAGACCGTGCTTTTCAAGACTGCAGCGCACTGGAATCCATTGAGATTCCTCCAACACTGCAAAGGACATCGGTAGGCTGTTTCTGGTACTCCGGAATAAGGAAGGCAATCATCAACGGAAACGCAGAGTCCTTAAACTATGCCTTGAGTCATTGTGACTCTCTTGAGAGCATTGTATTTGGACCGGAAGCAACACATATCCGTATTCCTGAGGAATGCCCTAATCTGAAAAGTCTCCATATTCCCGCTACGGTAAGACAGATTGATATTTTGATGGCCACGAGACTTCATCTCGAGTCCATTACGGTCGATAAGGGAAACCGTTTTTACGACAGCAGGGAAAACTGCAATGCCATAATTGAAACCGCAACAAACAAACTGATTCTGGGTTGTAGCAATACCGTCATTCCGGGAACGGTAAAAGAAATACAATATCATGCTTTTACCGCCGGTAAGTTGAAAGAACTGCATATACCTGCTTCCGTAACCTATATTCATCCACAGGTTTTTGAAAGTGAATTGGAAGCGGGAGCGGAACCTGATAAAAATTACCGCGATGATTTGACCAAAATTACAGTTGATCCTGCCAATCCCGTATATGACAGCCGTGAAGATTGCAATGCCATAATCATAACCTCTACGAATACACTGTTTCTGGCATGCAACACCACCTTTATTCCTTCAACCGTACAGGGCATAGCAGACCATGCATTCATGAATCTGTATAAGATCAAAGAGATAACAATCCCTGACAATGTAAGGAACATAGGTTTCAGGGCATTCTTCCATTGCAACAATCTGGAAAGAATCAGCATAGGTGCAGGGGTATCCAAAATTCCTACAGCCGCATTCCAGAACAGCACTGCCGGCCTCACAGAAATAACAGTCAGTACCGCCAACAGGGAATATGACAGCCGTAACAACTGCAACGCTCTTATTGAGACAGCAACAGGCGTGCTGCTTTTGGGCAGTGCAAACACCGTTGTTCCTGACGGAGTTACTGCAATTGCTAATGAAGCCTTCAGAAATAATGAGAAACTCCGCTCCCTCAAACTTCCCCAATCGGTCAAGAGCATCGGAGACTATGCCTTTGAAGGGTGCAGGAACCTTGAAGAGATTAATCTGGAAAACGTAACCACAAAGGGAAACAGTGCATTTAACGGATGTGCTTTCAATACATACAGATATACTGACCGCATAAACGGATATTTCTTATTCCAACTTATCGGAAAGGAGGCTATGTTGTACAATGTCGATCCTGACAACGTTCCGTCTCAGATAACCATACCCGAATCTTTTACTTTTGAGGAAAAGGAATACACCGTCACCGAACTCAATGAAGAGGTTTTTGAAGGTTGCACCGGGATTGAATCAGTAACTGTTCCCGGTTCAGTCAGAATTATAGGTGCCAGCGCATTCTACGGATGCACCAATCTCAAGAATGTCACGCTTGAGAATGGGCTCAAAAGCATACAGGACGATGCCTTTGCTTTATGCAGCAGTCTTGAAAGCATACAACTGCCTTCAACATTGGAATACATAGGCAGGACCGCATTTACCCGGAGCGGACTCAAGTCCCTTGACATCCCTGAATCTGTCACAGACATTGGCCGTAACATCACCCTGGCATGCAGTAACCTGAGTTCCATCACAGTAAATCCAAATAACAGGACCTATGACAGCCGCAATAAATGCAATGCAATTATCAGGACAAGTGATGACATCCTTCTTGAAGGGTGCTGCAAGACCATAATACCCCAGGGAATTAAAGCAATTGCCCCATATGCATTTGCCGGTGCCACAGGACTTAAAAAGATTGTTATCCCGTCATCGGTCAGATACATCTTTGCAGGAGCATTCTCATTCTGCTCATTGCAAAAGATTGACATACCCGCATCTGTCACAATATTGCAGGACAACCCGTTCTTTGGCTGCGCAAACATCAAGTCAATCAAGGTCCATAAGGACAATCCCGCTTTCTGCAGTCCGTCAGGCAGCAATGCCATAGTCTCAAAAGGAAATGTCAGGACAACACAGGATGATGCAGAACTTACCGCACTTGTCAAAGAGTTCAAATTGGGCCGATACATCTATTATGAACCCGGATTTCTCATCACCGGATGCAGTAAAACCGCCATTCCATCATCAGTATCTGTTATAGGAGAATATTCATTCGCCTACTGTAACGGACTTGAGAAACTTGTAATACCTCAAGGCGTTACAAATGTAAGAACCAATGCCTTTATGCATTGTCCTGACCTTAAGGAGGTGTTCATACCTGCATCGGTTACAGAATTCTTTAACTCCTACTACTGCCCGAAACTTGAAAGAATCACCGTGGCTAAAGCCAATCCGACATATGACAGCCGTGAGGATTGCAACGCGATAATTGAAACTGAAAAAGACAATCTTATTCTGGGCTGCAAGAATACGGTTATCCCTTCATCAGTCAAGTATATTGACAGCTATGCCTTTGCCCACGTACACGGATTAAAGTCTGTTGTCATTCCCGGTTCTGTTGAGAGATTAGGTTATCAGGCTTTCAGAGATTGCGCAGATCTGGAATCCGTATTTATTTCAAGTTCAGTAAGATACCTGTCCTCATCATACTGGGATCAGGACCGCGAAGAAAGCAATATCATCCCTCAGCAACCATTCTATTACTGTCCAAAACTGACAACCATTACCGTTGACAGCGACAACCCCTATTTGGACAGCCGCGATAACTGCAATGCCATAATTGAAACATCAACCAGAAGCCTCAGAGTGGGCTGCCGCGGCACAATTGAACCCGAAACCATGTCATCGGTCAGGCCTGACGCTTATGAGACTCTGAAAGATGACATCTACGAGACAGATTACCTGAGCACCTCCTGGATATTCCCCGACGGAAGAATAGTCCACACCTACTTTGCTGATGATGCTGACGATTAATGTTTATAAAGTTCCCCTTTGCAGAAGCAGAACTGTCGGTTTGGGGAGTATCAGCAACACGGCGTAAAGCGCCAGACCTTGGGAGGATCCCGTTAAAAACGGCGCTTGTCTGACGACGACTAGACACCGTAGGTGGCTAGGATGGAGGAGTTCGCCGTTTAGGGTCCGGAAAGGTCTCCTTTTGCGTAGCAAAATAAAATAATAAGGTTGGCTACGCGCAGCGTAGCCGTGGAGCGTTGACTCCCCAAACCGACAGTTCTGCGTAGTTCAAGAAACATATATCCAAAAAGTTCTGTAAAACTTGATTTTTTTCAAAAAAAACACAGAAGGAACCGTCCCTTTTGTGTACCTTTGCAGCGGACAATGTGGAAAGATTTGAGAGCCCTAAGGTTCCGGACAGCTTGCAACCACACAAAAAAATGCTAAACGTCAAACATGACAGCATATTTTTAATAGGATTGCAGCCCCATTGTCCCAACAGACTTTGGGACTAATTTTTTTATAATATGGCTTATTTATTCACATCCGAATCGGTGTCTGAAGGACACCCTGACAAGGTAGCGGATCAGATATCCGATGCCGTCGTAGACGAATTGTTGGCCTTTGACCCTGATTCAAAGGTAGCATGTGAGACCCTTGTAACCACCGGACAGGTGGTACTTGCCGGTGAGGTTAAATCAAATGCATACATTGATTTGCAGGAGACAGCCCGCCGAGTAATTAACCGTATCGGCTACACCCGTTCAGAGTACAAGTTTGACGGAGACTCCTGCGGCGTATTCAGCGCCATTCATGAGCAGAGCGCCGATATAAACCGCGGCGTTGAACGCGAGGACCCTGAAAACCAGGGTGCCGGCGACCAGGGAATGATGTTCGGTTACGCCACAAATGAGACCGATGAGTACATGCCCGTATCACTTGCCCTTTCACACCGCATACTGCGTGTTCTTGCCGACATACGCCGCGAGGGCAAGGTAATGACCTATCTGCGCCCCGACTCCAAGAGCCAGGTAACAGTAGAGTACAATGACAACGGCAAACCCGTGCGTATAGATACCATTGTGGTGTCAACCCAGCACGATGACTTTATCGCCCCTGAAAACTTTACCGTCGAGGCCCAGCTTGAGGCAGACCGCAAGATGCTTGGCATAATAGAGCAGGACGTAAAGAACATACTTATTCCGCGTGTAATAGGCACCATCACATCAGATAAGGTTAAAGCCCTCTTTAACAATGACATCAAGTACTTTGTTAATCCTACCGGCAAGTTTGTGATTGGAGGACCGCACGGAGATACCGGTCTTACAGGCCGCAAAATAATTGTTGATACCTACGGTGGAAAGGGAGCCCACGGCGGCGGTGCATTCAGCGGCAAGGATCCCAGTAAGGTTGACCGCAGCGCAGCATATGCAACCCGTCACATAGCCAAGAACCTGGTTGCAGCCGGCGTAGCCGATGAAGTTCTGGTTCAGGTTTCATACGCCATAGGCGTGGCCAAGCCCATCAACATCTTTGTGAACACATACGGCACCAGTCACGTTAAGTTGACCGATGCAGAGATTGCCGCAAAAGTGAATGAGATTTTCGATATGCGCCCCAAAGCCATTGAAAACCGCCTGAAACTGCGCAATCCTATCTACAGTGAAACCGCAGCATACGGCCACATGGGCCGTGAGCCGCAGGTTGTGACCAAGGTGTTCAATTCACATTATCTGCCTTCAAAAAAACTGACAGTTGAACTGTTCACATGGGAGAAACTTGATTATGTTGACAAGATAAAAGAGGCTTTTTGTTTAAAATAAGAATCTGATTGTTAAATAATTAAAAAACCGTTCCTTAAAAATTAACTTTGGAACGGTTTTTTATTATTACCATCAGAAATGCTAATGAAAGTCTCGTAACATTAGTGAAACTTATAACAAGGACCCGGGTAAAACCGGAATAAAGTGATTTAGTTGGAAAAACAGGTAGAGAAAGGCTGACCGGGAGGTTGGTCTTTTTTATTTCACCCAAGCCTGCGAATGAACCTTTGTCTGCGACGGGTCATAATACTGTGCATTTACATCAGGAATATCAATATAATAAGTACGGTGGGACTTGTTGTTTAACTTTGATTCCCTTAACCAGAGATTGGCACGTTTGAGATCTGCATATGAAATGTTGTGCTTCTCGGCAAATGCCACAAGATCATCAACCGGCTCAGTAATCTTAATCTGCTCCTTGATTGGGATATAAGGATAAAGATCCTCACGCTTGAACCTGAACCCGAACTTTGAAGGATCCTCAAACATCATTTTGACAGCCAACAGGCGGAACATATATCGTGAGGTCTCATCAACCAGCCACATGTTGAGCGCATCAGTCTGATGCTGGGCCTCAATACGACGGTCCATGCCCTGCTGACCTCCGTTATAACTGGCAGCCACTGTCATCCAGTCTCCGTATTTTTCATACGCCTCTTTGAGGAACCTGCAGGCAGCCTCTGTGGCCTTAACCGTGTTGAAACGCTCATCAATATTGGCATTGACCTCCAAACCGTATGCGCGTCCTGTCGCCTGTGTAAACTGCCAGAGTCCGGCCGCACCGGCACTGGACTGAGCCTGCGGGTCAAGATTGCTCTCAATCACCATAAGGTATTTAAGGTCATCGGGCACACCCATGCGTTTCAGGATCGGTTCAATCTGAGGAAAGAACTTGTTTGCACGCTTTATCATCAGCGTAGAGGTGCTGTGCGTATAAGTGAACGCTATCAGTTCACGGTCCATGCGCTCTCTCAGATCCGCACGGTCCAAGGTTATAACCTGGTCTGCAAAAACCACCTCATTCGGAACCGCAATGACACTGTTCACCGGAGCAGTCTGGGCTGAAATTTTTAAATTAACACCTTGAATGATAAACAATACGGCTAGTATGACACTCTTGGCTTTCATAAAACAGAATAACAGCAATTCAGACACAAAATTAACCGCTTTTTTCCAAAATCAGACATGTAATAATAAATTTAGGAATTATATTTGCACACATAATCAGCGCTATGCAAATAGACTCTGAAAGGTTTACATTGACCTATAAAACTAAAGAAACATGTTTATGAATAAGGTTTTCAAAGGCATACTAATTGCAATGACATTAACGTCATGCTCTCCAAAAGTCCTGACAGATTTCAGAAAAACATATCCTCCCGTAGGTACTCCTGATGATGTTGCGGTTTTTGAATTTGAAGATGTTCAGAAACTGCCCATTGAGGGAGAGTTGTTGGGAAGCATCAGAATTGGAGACACCGGATTTACAAATACAAGCAGCGGAACCTATGAAAAGGTTGTTGATATCGCTACCAGGGAAACCTGGAATGCAGGAGGCAACATTATGATAATAAATGAGCATGACGTTCCGGATATTATTTCATCAATACACAGGATAAACGCTTTGGCATACAGGACAGATACTGCCTCTTTTTCAAAGACAACATCACAGATATCCTCTGTTATTGAAGAAGAAAGGAAATACAATGGAGACCTCTTTGTTTACAGACCGAATCAAAAGGGCTCCATTAAATCAGGTTTCAGTCTAAGGGCATACACAGGTGCAGGCCGGAGAACCAACAAACTTAGTCAGGACCTTAATAACTATGAGAGAGAGCACGTCAAGAGACTGCTGACCGGCTGGATGTACGGAATAGACGGTATAGGTTTTATGGAATCAGGTTTTGGATTGGGGTTCCGATACCAGACTCTTTATTCAACCTCATCTGATTACGCAGCACTTATTCTTGACAATGAAAATATTGAGGAGGGCGTCTTGAATGACAAGGTTTACATTTCATTTTTAGGACCCGTTTTTGCCGGACGCGCAGACTCTAAAAACGGAAAACACATGTTTATTTCAAGTTTCGGATTGGGTGCTATTTTTTATGAAGACAAAAAAACATTCAATGCAATAAGTGAAAAAGTAACCGGACGTTCCCTTGGATACACATGCGACCTGTGTTATTCATACAAGATGACTGACCATCTCTCTCTTGGAGCCGATCTGTCATTCACAACAGGAACACTAAGTGAGGTAAAATATACCTCGGGAAACGACACAAAGTCTATAAAACTGGACAAGGAGAACCGTGAAGGTCTGTCACATCTGGGATTCTCTGTTGAACTCAGATATACTTTTTAAACTCTAAATTAGCCGAATTACAGTAATTTGTCTTAAATTCGCTCATCCAAACTGTTAATCACTGACTTTGTTATGAGCGAACTTAGGAGAATTGTCTTTTTTCTTATCATTTCAACACTGCTGTCATTCAATATTGAAGCAAAGGTCTCCAAACCTGTTGCAACCCGGAACAGCATATCATTCACAACCTCAAAAGGCCAACTTACCGTTACCGCACTTGCCGGTGATGCATGGCGAATCCAATGTGTGCCCGCAGACCTGGAATTGCCGCAACTTGAAAACCTGATATATACTCAGGAATCAGACTTTGAGGCCGGCATTTCAATAAAATCCAGGATAGGGCACTACCTTATCATATCAAACTCAGGAAACACACGTATCAAAATCTCAAAACGCAAGGAACAGATTGCTCTTGTTGATTCAAAGGGTAAAGTGATTGTTGAGGAATCACCCCGCTCCCGATTAATATCAACCGGGCAGACCGGCACACTGAATTCACTTGCAGTCAGTCAGTCTTTTGTAACCGGAACTGATGAGTTCCTGTTCGGCACCGGTCAGTTCCAGGACGGATACCTGAACATACGCGGCCTGACCCGTCGGCTTACCCAGGTCAACACACAGATTTCCATTCCGATGGTTATCTCAAACAAGGGATACGGAATTCTGTGGAACAACTACGGCCTGACAGACTTTAATCCGTCAGAAAACGTCATTGAACTGGAGCAGGGAGCAGGTGACGGAACATCGGTCACCGTCAATGCAACCGGAACCGCAGGAAATGTGCGTGAACGCAGGTTTTTCAATGATTTCAACGGTGAATTGCAGATAACTGAGAGCGCTGACTATTCAATTCTGCTTGATGTAGGTCAGGAGATGGGACGCAAGCATTTCCTGATGATTGACAGTGATACGGTTATAAACGCCAGCAATACCTGGCTGCCACCCACGTCATCGGCCATTATACATCTGGAAAAAGGCACGCACAAACTGTTTGTAAGCGGCTCACGCGGCGACAAGCCCACCGTTGGAATACGCAAGGTCACTGAAACCACTACCTTCAGTTCACCTGTGGCCGTAGCGCTTGACTACACTTTATTTGCCGGGAGTGCCGATGAAATCATAAGTTCATACCGTAACCTGACCGGCAAGGTTCCTGAAATGCCGGACTGGGCTTTCGGCTACATACACTGCCGCGAACGTTATGACTCACAGCAGGAACTGCTTGAGAATGCCCGCCGCCTCAAGACTGAGAACTACAAGACCAGCGTGATTGTGCAGGACTGGCAGTGGTGGGGCAAATACGGCTGGAACGCCATGCAGTTTGATGAGGACAAGTACCCTGACCCCAAGGCCATGACCGATGAACTGCATAGCATGGATATGAAACTCATGCTCTCTGTCTGGTCCAAGATAGACAAGAACAGTGAGGTGGGCCGTGAAATGAATGCATCCGGCTACTATATTGACGGAACAGACTGGATAGACTTTTTCAATCCCGACGCATCAAAGGCATATTGGAAGAACTTCAGCAGCAAACTACTGCCCACAGGTATCGACGCATGGTGGCAGGATGCTACCGAGCCCGAGAACGACGACCTTAAGGGACGTATGGTGGCAGGCGGCAAGATACCGGGCGAGTTCTACCGCAACGCTTATCCCAACAAGGTAAATGAGACTGTCTACAACGGTCTGAAAAATGACCAGCCCGACCGCGACCCCATGATCCTGACCCGCAGCGGATTCATCGGCATACAACGTTACGGTGCCATCAACTGGTCAGGTGACGTAGGCAATGACTGGGAGACCCTGCGCCGCCAGATAGCAGGAGGCCTGAACCTGATGACAACAGGACAGCCATGGTGGACTTACGATGCAGGCGGGTTCTTCCGCCCGAACAACCAATATACAGACCCTGATTATCAGGAGCGCATGATGCGCTGGATACAGGTGGCCGTCTATCTGCCGTTCATGCGCGTTCACGGCTACATGAGCCGCACTGAACCCTGGAACTACTCAGAGGAGACACAAAAGAATTTCCGCGAGCAGATAAACCTGCGCAACCGCATCATGCCATATATTCTGGAATGCGCAGAGAAAGTCAGCAAGGAGAACTATACAATGATGCGTCCTCTTGTGTTTGATTTCCCCAATGATACAGAGGGTCTGAAACAGCAGACTGAATACATGTTCGGCCCTTCACTGCTGGTATGCCCCGTAACCGAACCCGGTATTAAGACCATGCGGATATATCTGCCTGAATATGAAGAGGGTTGGGTAGAGTTCAATCCATATCCTGAAGCAACCCTTTCACGTTCAACTTTCCCTATAGCAGGAGGCCAATATATTACCGTACCCGTATTCGATACAAAGATACCTGTATTCGTAAAGGCGGACCACACAATAAAACAGAGTGAATAATAAAAACCAAATATGATTATGAAAAAAATACTGACCATTTGCCTTGCGTTTGCCGGTTTAGCAACCGTTTGCAGCGCACAAGAACCTGAAAACTGGACGACCCGGGTTACATTCTACACCCCGTCCATAGTACATATCTATAAGACAGGCCCTGACAACCCGAACAAAAAGCAGAGCCTCTCTGTTACAATGCAGCCCCAGCAGGTTAAGTCAACCGTCACCCCCGATAACGGAGCCTATATCTATAAGACCTCTGCTCTTATGGTAAAGGTTTCAGGAAATGATGTAACCTTCATGGACAAGAAAGGTAACATCCTGTTGGCTGAAAACGGTTACGGCCACGGCAATGTGGCAATGACACGTCCCGAATATGCAGACATACCCGTTGACCAGGGCTTCAACCTTGATAAGGACGAACCTCTGTACGGCCTTGGAATACTCCAGGACGGACGTATGGCTAAGAGCGGCACCTACCGCCGTATGATTCAGGGAAACACTGATGACTATTGCAATATAATCCAATCCATCAAGGGATACGGCCTTTTCTGGGATAACTACTCACCCACAACGTTCGGCATTGAGGAGGGCAAGTTCTATTTCACATCTGAGAACGCCGGCTGCATAGACTACTACTTTATCTATGGCGGTGATGCTGACGGTGTTATTGCAGGCATACGCCAACTCACCGGAACCGTTCCCATGCTGCCGTTATGGAGTTTCGGATTCATGCAGAGCCGTGAGCGCTACAAATCATCACGTGAACTGACAGAGGTGCTTGACCATTACCGCGCCGACGGTGTGCCCATTGACGTTATGATCCAGGACTGGCAGTACTGGGGTGACAACTATCTGTGGAATGCCATGGAGTTTAATAACCCCGATTTCAGCAATCCCGAGCGCTGGATCAAGCATATACATGACCAAAACGCAAAACTGATGATTTCCATCTGGTCATCATTCGGCCCCATGACCAAGCCCTACCGCGAACTGCAACCCAAAGGCATGCTGCTTGATTTCCAGACATGGCCGCAGAGCGGACTGAGTGACTGGCCACCAAGAATGGACTACCCATCGGGAGTACGCCCCTATGATCCCTTCAACAAAGAGGCACGTGACATATATTGGAATCACTTGACCCGCCTGTACAATCAGGATATTGACGGATGGTGGATGGATTCAACCGAGCCTGACCACCTGGACTTCAAGGAGAGTGACCTGGACCTGCCCACCGCTATGGGTCCCTTCCGCCGCGTACGCAATGCGTTCCCGCTTATGGCCGTGGGTGGTGTCTATGACAACCAGCGTGCCATGGAGAACGGCAGTGACAAGCGTGTTCTCATACTTACCCGCTCAGTCTTTGCCGGACAGCAACGTTACGGTTCCAACACCTGGTCAGGTGACGTCCAGTCCAACTGGAACTCTCTGCGCAACCAAGTACCCGCAGGTCTGAACTTTGCTCTGACCGGTAACCCCAACTTCAACAGCGATTTGGGCGGTTTCTTTGCCAACAGCTACAACGAGCGCTCACAGGACGGCAGTGCCACCAAGAACCCGCTCTACCAGGAACTCTATGTACGCTGGATGCAGTACGGCGTGTTCTGCCCCATGATGCGCAGTCACGGCACAGAGGTTCCACGTGAACTCTACTACTACGGCAGCGCAGGTGAACCCGTCTATGACGCCCTGCTCGGTGCCGTAAAGATGCGCTACAGCCTGCTTCCCTACATCTACTCTTTGGCTCATGATGTAAACGCCAACAACGGCACATATCAGCGTGCCCTGATGATGGATTTCAGGAATGACCGCAACGTATGGGACATAGGCAATGAATTCATGTTCGGCCGCTCACTGCTTGTAGCCCCTGTCCTTGAGGCCAAATACACTCCTGAGAGAGCCATGAGCAAGAGCCGCGCAGGAATAGGTGATGTTGATTTCCTTGAAGCCAAGAGCACCAAACTCTATCTGCCTGCCGGAACAAGCTGGTATGACTTTGAGACATTGCAGAAACTTGACGGAGGAAAGGAGATAGAGCGTTCAATCAACATCAAGAGCATACCTCTTTACGTAAAAGCCGGAAGCATCTTGCCCATCGGCCCCGATGTCCAGTACTCAACAGAGAAACCTTGGGATGATCTGGAAATACGCGTCTATGCCGGAGCAAACGGAACATTCTGCCTTTACGAGGATGAGTTTGACAACTACAACTATGAGAAAGGCGCCTTTTCAACGATAGATTTCAGTTGGAATGACAAGAGCCGCACCCTGACCATAAACGCCCGCAAAGGCTCCTATGACGGTATGCTCAAGACCCGCAAGTTCCGCGTCATCCTGATCAAGGACGGCAAGCAATCCGAACCCAAAACCGTAACCTACTCCGGCAAGAAAGTTTCAGTAAAACTGTAACACAATAGGGACGGTTCTTTCTGTGTACTTGTTTTTTTTAAACAATTGAATGAAAATGTTCAAAAGTACACAGAAAGAACCGTCCCTATTGTGTATCTTTGCAGACTGAAATCATCCCGTTTCTGATGACAGAATTTGAAATGATAGCCAAGACCTTCCAGGGGCTGGAAGAGATTCTTGCAAAGGAACTTATTGAACTTGGAGCCAATGGGGTGGCCATTGGTAACCGAATGGTATCATTCAAGGGCGACAAGGCCCTGATGTACAAGGCCAATTTCCATCTGCGTACCGCAATCCGAATCCTGAAACCTTTCCTCCACTTCAAGGCCGACAGCGCCGATGAGGTATATGAAATCTGCCGTAAGGTGGAGTGGGAAAAGTACATGGACCTGAGTGACAGTTTCGCTGTTGACTCAGTGGTATATAGCGAGGATTTCCGTCACTCCAAGTTTGTGGCATACCGTGTAAAGGATGCCATTGCCGACTATTTCCGTGAAAAATACGGCAAGCGCCCCAACGTGAGCGTCGCCAATCCGGACCTGACATTCCACATCCACATCTCACATGATGACTGCTCGCTCTCACTTGACAGTTCAGGAGAGTCACTGCACAAGCGCGGTTACCGCCAGGAGGCCATGGAGGCCCCTCTGAATGAGGTTTTGGCAGCCGGCATGATACTCATGTCAGGCTGGGACGGCAAATCAGATTTTGTTGACCCCATGTGCGGTTCCGGCACAATTCCAATTGAGGCCGCACTCATAGCCAAGAATATGGCTCCCGGTCTGTTCCGCAGCCATTTTGCATTTGAAAAATGGAAGGACTTTGACCGTGATCTGTTTGAGCAGATATATAACGATGACTCCGCCGAGCGCGATTTTGAATTCAGCATAAAAGGTTACGATAAAGACCCCAAAGCCATACTTACCGCCAAACGTAACGCCAAGGCAGCCGGACTGCTGGATACCATCCAGTTTGAGCAGCGTGACTTCAAGGACTTTGAGCCCGTCAAGGAACGTACCGTAATCATAACCAACCCGCCCTATGGCGAGCGTCTGGTTGAGGATAACCTGCTTGGCCTGTATGAGATGATTGGTGAGCGCCTCAAGCATGCCCTTATCGGCGGTGAAGCCTGGATAATAAGTTACCACTACGAGTGCTTTGACAAGATAGGCCTTAAGCCATCGGCCAAAATACCCCTTTTCAACGGAGCATTACCCTGCGAATTGCGCAAATATGAGATATTTGACGGCCGATACAATGATTTCCGCGGAGGTGACCGCCGTCTGAAAAAAGACGATCTGCCCACACGCCGCAGCAGCACTCTGCGCCACAAGGCACGTCTGGCAGCGAAGGAGGAGGAACGGAAGAACGGATTCGCGGAGAATACGGAGAATACGGAATTAAAGAGAGAGAGGCCTGCACGCCGTACGTCTGCAAGAAAGCCGTTCCATGAGGAGGGTGAGCGCAGGACAGCCGGCAGAAAGCCCTTCCGTAAAGATGGAGAAAAGTCTTTCCGCAAGGACGGAGACAAGCCCTTCCGCAAGAGTGAAGGAGCAAAACCGTTCAGAAAATCAGAGGGGACAAAACCTTTCAGAAAAACATCATCTGACGGTAAGTCCTTCAGCAAAAGCAGAGGCACAGGCCGTCCTGCAGCAAAAAAAGGATTCAAAAAGCAATAAGATATGAAGATTCTGTTACTTGGAAGCGGAGGCCGTGAGCATGCTCTGGCCTGGAAAATTGCCCAAAGCCCGCAGTTGGAGAAACTGTTCATTGCACCGGGCAACGCAGGTACCGCAAATGTTGGTGAGAACGTAGCCATCAAGGCTAATGACTTTGACGCCATCAAGGCTTTCGTTCTTGAAAAGAAGATCGACATGGTGGTTGTAGGCCCCGAAGATCCGCTGGTAAACGGTATCTATGACTACTTCAAGAATGACGCAGCACTGAAAGCCATCCCGGTTATCGGCCCGTCAAAGGCCGCTGCACAGATGGAGGGCAGCAAGGATTTTGCCAAGCGTTTCATGCAGCGTCACAATATCCCCACCGCAGCATACCAGACTTTCACAGGTGAGAATCTGGAGGCAGGACTCAAGTTCCTTGAGACCTTAAAGGCTCCTTACGTACTCAAGGCCGACGGTCTTTGCGCCGGCAAGGGTGTACTGATTCTGCCCACACTTGATGAGGCCAAGAAGGAACTCAAGGAGATGCTGAGCGGCATGTTCGGCAACGCCTCATCACGCGTGGTGATTGAGGAGTTCATGAGCGGAATAGAGTGCTCTGTGTTTGTTCTCACAGACGGCAAGCACTACAAGATACTGCCTGAGGCAAAGGATTACAAGCGTGTAGGCGAGCATGACACCGGTCTGAACACCGGCGGCATGGGTTCCGTTTCACCCGTTCCGTTTGCCACCAAAGAGTGGATGAAAAAGGTTGAGGACCGCATCATACGCCCCACTGTTGAGGGTCTTGCCCAGGAAGGTCTGGATTACAAAGGATTCATTTTCTTTGGTCTTATCAATGTTGACGGTAATCCCAAGGTTATTGAGTACAACTGCCGCATGGGCGATCCTGAGACCGAGACCGTGATGCTCCGCCTTAAGAGTGATATAGTGGAATTGTTCAAAGGTGTGGCCGAAGGAAATCTTGATACCAAGGTTCTGGAACAGGATCCGCGCTCTGCAGTATGCGTGATGCTGGTATCGGGCGGATATCCGCAGCACTATGACAAGGGCTTTGTAATAAACGGCATTGACCAGGTAAAGGAGAGCATAGTTTTCCACGCCGGAACCGCCTTTAACGATAAGGGTCAGGTGGTAACTGCCGGTGGCCGCGTGATAGCCGTAAGTTCATACGGCAAGGACAAGGCCGAGGCTCTGGCTCTC
Organism: Bacteroidaceae bacterium; assembly: GCA_017551925.1. GTDB lineage: Bacteria > Bacteroidota > Bacteroidia > Bacteroidales > Bacteroidaceae > Colenecus. Next base: position 110,868 of record JAFZKA010000047.1, read on the forward strand.
TCTTTCAAGGGCGCCCGCCTGATTGATTTTGAAAAGAAACATTTCCGCAGCGACATAGGTCAGGACCTCTGAACCTGATATGCTGCTATAACATTAAATAACTGTCAATTGACTGCCTTTAACCATTAAAGGAGTAACTTTGAGGCTCTCAAAAGACATTCAGTTCATAGAAATGATGAATTACAAAAGATTGAACGCAATTATCGGATGGCTTGTGTTTGCAGTGGCAGCAGTTACATACTGCATGACCATTGAGCCTACGGCCAGTTTCTGGGATTGCCCGGAGTTCATAACCACCGGCTATAAGTTGGAAGTGGGACACCCCCCAGGGGCACCTATTTTCATGCTTACGGCAAACCTGTTCTCACAGTTTACAAGTGATCCCGGCAAGGTTGCAATGATGGTCAACATCATGTCTGCATTGCTCAGTGCGTTATGCATACTGTTCCTTTTCTGGAGCATTACAGCACTTGTCAGAAAACTGGTGGCAGGAACCAAGGATCCGGACACCTGGCAGATGATAACCATATTCGGCTCAGGAATTGTAGGTGCACTTGCATATACATGGAGCGACACATTCTGGTTCAGTGCCGTTGAGGGTGAGGTTTATGCATTTTCATCATTCTGTACCGCAGTAACATTCTGGCTCATACTGAAATGGGAGGAGAACAGCGACCAGCCTCACAGTGCAAGATGGCTGGTTCTGATAGCATATCTGATTGGAGTGTCAGTGGGCGTACACCTGCTGAACCTGCTCTGTATTACCGCTATCGTTCTGGTCTATTATTTCAAGAAGTTTGAGAATCCCACCTGGAAAGGCGGTATAATTGCTTTCTGTCTTTCAGGAGTTATCATTGCCGCTATTCTTTACGGAATAGTTCCAGGTATTGTGAAAGTTGGCGGTTGGTTTGAACTGCTGTTTGTAAACGGACTGGGGCTACCGTTCAATTCAGGTCTGATAATCTATATCATCCTGTTGGTAGCCGTTCTTTTATGGAGCGTTTATGAGACCCAGCGCGGTGACCGCAAGGTCAACATGAACATATCATTCCTTTTGACCATTGCTTTTGCCGGTATTCCTTTCTACGGACACAAGGCATCGGGAATAGTTCTGGGATTAATCATTCTGGCTGCAGGAGCATACTATCTGTTCTCTGAATCCATTGCAGGCAAGTACAAGCCATCGGCACAGATCCTGAACACAATCATGCTGTGTGTAATGATGATAACCATAGGCTACTCATCATACGCAGTAATTGTAATCCGCTCTACCGCCAATCCGCCTATGGACCAGGATTCACCAGAGGATATCTTCTCGCTCGGTGAATATCTTGCCCGCGAACAGTACGGTTCGAGACCTCTGCTTTACGGTCAGGCTTACAGTTCAGAATATGACCTTGAGATTGTAAGGGACAAGACGGGTACTTATGCAATACCCAAATTTGATATTGTAGGCAAGACCTACTCACGTCTGGAGAAAGCGAATCCTGATGAAAAGGATACATATTACTCCATGGAAAAGAAGGAGTACAAATATGCTCAGAATATGTTCTTCCCCAGAATGTACAGCACAGAAAGCAAACATATCGCCGAATACAAGTCATGGTGCGGAGGCATAAAAGGCCATACCATTGAATACAGCCTGTTTGGAGAAAAGAAAAAAGTTGTCATGCCTACCCAGGCTGAAAACCTCAAGTTCTTTTTCCGCTACCAGGTCAACTTTATGTACTGGAGATATTTCATGTGGAACTTTGCAGGACGCCAGAATGACAACCAGAACCATTACGGAGAACTGGAGAACGGCAATTGGGTTACCGGATTCAATTTCATAGACAAGAAACTTGTTGGCGGTGACAACAAGATGCTGCCTGACTCACTCAAAGGCAAAGGACATAACGTATTCTACTGCATGCCTCTGCTGCTTGGTCTGATAGGTCTTTTCTGGCAGTTCGGAAAAGGCAAAGAGGGATTCCTGCAGTTCTTTGTCGTTCTGTCACTGTTCTTTATGACAGGACTTGCAATTGTAATCTACCTTAACCAGACACCGTTGCAACCCCGTGAGCGTGACTATGCTTACGCCGGTTCTTTCTATGCATTTGCAATATGGATAGGAATGGGTGTTGCTGCCCTTTCTGACCTGGCAAGCAAGATAATCGGCAAAAAGGCAGCATCGGTACTGGCTTTTGTAATATGCATATGGGTTCCTATCCAGATGGTTGGACAGACATGGGATGACCATGACCGCAGCGGCCGTTATGCCTGCCGTGATTTTGGTCAGAACTACCTGACTTCACTCTCAAAAACCGGTAACCCCATCATATTCACCAACGGTGACAACGACACATTCCCCCTCTGGTACAATTTTGAGACCGAAGGATTCCGTACCGATGCCCGCTGCTGCAACCTGAGTTACCTGATGACAGACTGGTACATTGACCAGATGAAACGTCCCGCATACGATTCACCGGCTCTGCCCATCTCATTTGAGAGAATTGACTACCAGACCGGCACAAATGACTATGTGACCGTCAGTCCTGCCGACAAGCAGCAACTCCTTAAAAACAACAGCAAGGAGTCTGTTGAGCAGTCATTTGAACTGAACTACGTTCTGGACTACTGGATCAAGAAACACCATCGTATTCCTACCGATACGATATGGTTCAAGATAGACAAGGATGCCGTACTTCGTTCCGGTATGAAGATTCCTGCCCAGTACCTGGGTGCCAACGATGAAGAGACCAAGGCCAAGATGCCTGACAAGATGATAATTTCACTGAAAGGAAAGAGAGCCCTGTACAAGAATGAGATCATGATGCTTGACCTGCTTGCACACTGCAACTGGGAAAGACCTCTATACATGGCAACAACAGTTCCGTCTGAAAGTTATCTCAATCTGGGCGGATATTTCCTGCTTGAAGGTCTGGCATACAGGATTACACCTTTCAACTGGTCAGACCTGAAAGAAGGATCTGTTGATACGGATAAGATGTACGCCAACCTTATGGAATTCAAGTTTGGCGGTCTGGACAATCCAAACCTCTATCTTGACGAGACTGTACGCCGTATGTGCTATTCACACCGCAGGCTCTTTACACAACTTGCCACACAACTCTATAATGAAGGCAGGCAAAAGGAGGCTCTTGAGATTCTGGATAAGATTGATGCCGGAATTTCAAGCAAACTTCTGCCTTATGATGATGAGATCTGTGTAGGAACCGCATATGTATATCTGGTACTCGGAAGACCACAGAAGGCAGTTGACATTCTTACCGATATGGCTGAAATCTATCTCAGCCAGGCATGCTGGTTCCTCAGCATGGACAATCAGTCACTCCGCAAATCAAAATCAGCATGCAAATACGCATTTGATGTGGTTGATGATGTGTTCTCCGTATTGCAGGAGTGTATTGAAGAGGATCAGTTCAAACAATTGGTTGCACAATTGGTCAGCCTGAGAAACGAATTTGACAGAAGGGTAAAATAGGATGTTACTAGAACAGCCTTCAACAATACTGAGCAAAATATATCCGAGAGGTATCTTCAGGAAAGATCCTGAAGACCGCTCGGTATATCTTACTTTTGATGATGGCCCCATTCCTGAAGTTACTCCCTGGCTGCTCGATGTACTTGACCGTTACGGTATAAAGGCAACCTTCTTTGTGGTAGGTGACAACGTACGCAAATATCCTGAAATCTTTCAGATGATAGTTGACAAGGGGCATAAGATAGGCAATCATACGTTCAATCACGTAAGGAGTATGCGTATGCGTAATCCTGACTATATTGACAACGTCAAGAAATGCGAGTCCTATTTCAAGTCCAGGCTGTTCAGACCCCCGCACGGAATAATGCGCCGATGGAGTTACCGTTATATGACCGGAAATTATGACATAGTGTTTTATGATGTAATTACCCGTGACTACAATGAGAAACTCAAGCCTGAAAAGGTTCTGGATATTGTAAAGAAATACACGCGTAACGGCTCCATAATAGTCTTTCATGACTCCCTAAGGAGTGAAAAGAACCTGCGCTACGCTCTGCCTAAAGCCATAGAGTGGCTGAACAGTCAGGGATATGCGTTCAAAACGCTTTAATTGGAACTCAAACTACACAGGACAGTGCATATCTCGTCCTGAATCTTTCTTGAGGGTGCCATCTTGATGGCACCTTCATTCATTATGCAGAAAGCCAGATCGCGTCCATCGGCCGTACGGACATATCCCGCAAGAGTGCATGAACCGGTAACAGATCCCGTCTTGGCGTGAACCTTGTTCAACGTGGCCTTGTCACTCAGCCTGGTTTTCAAAGTGCCGTCAACTCCCGATATCGGAAGGCTCTTATAGATTATCGGAAACAGGTCCTTGTCTTTGTAGATAAGAGTGAGCATATCAACCATAAACTGCGGTGAGGAGTAGTCATACATGGAGAGCCCGCATCCGTCAACAATGTTGTAAGCCGATGTGAACAGCCCGAACTTTCTGCCTACAAAGTTCTGTACATATTTGGCCGATGAATTGAAAGTCACCCACTTGGGCTGCTGTATGCGTCCGGTCTGCAGGAACATGGCCTCGGCAAACAGGTTGTTGCTCTCCTTGAGAGCCTCTTTGATGATATCAGGGAGTTTATGTGAAACCACAGAGATGTTGCGTGCCACCGACGGACATTCACCCCACTTGTACTCTCCGTATTTGATTCCGGCCTCATCAAGATACTGTCTGAAAAGAGCAAAAGTAAAGTCTGCCGAGCCCACCACGCTGAGGTCCGTTGACTGGCGCCGTTTGCAATTGCCTTCAACAATCACGGTATTATCACCGTGCATCCAGTCACGGGTTATGGTAAGCGGACCTAATGTGTTATCCTGAGTCACAGCCCTGTTGACAACCTTGATGTATTCATTTGAAGGATAGATGTTGACCTGAGGTTTCTGACCCTTTGAGGTAGGTTTCACCTCAACACCCACATACCCCTGATGCACCATCAGAGGTGAGATATACGGCTGGAAACTGGCCGGAGCATCATCCCAGCACCAACCTGACGCCCACCAGGTGGAATCCATTATTGACACATCGGCATAGAGAGTGCCGTTTATACGCTTTACACCTGCCTTTGTAAGGTCACTTACCATGCTGCGCAGTTCATGCTCATTCAATGACGGATCCAATCCGCCAACCAGATAGAGGTCACCGTTGAGCGTGTTTTCTGAGATGCTGCCCGATGTGCGCAGGGTTGTTTCAAACTTATAGTCTGCACCCAGTGAATATAACGCCGTAACGGTTGTAATCACCTTTTGGACCGATGCCGGACGGCACATCACCTTTTCACGGTAGGCATACAGGGTGGTGTCATTGGTAAGGTCATATACCATCAGGGCAATATCAGTTCCGTCAGGCAACCTGTCATAAATAATCTGGTCTATTGACTCTGTCAGAGAATCAAGGTCTATGCTCACTGCAGGCAATGACAGTGCAAGCATCAGAGCAAGGCAGAATGTCCTAATTTTACTCATATCAATATGATACCGATGTTTCAAAACCGTTCTCCCTTAGCATGGCGGCAATGCGGTCAAGCGTCTCTCGGCCGGCCTTACGCAGCGTGGATACAGGGGTCTCACGGTCAATGGTATAAATCATCACCTGAGTAGGTGCTATGCGCTTTAAGGTCTCAATCCAGGGCAATACGTATTCATCGGTGGTATTGTCCATGTCACGGCCTTCAAGAGTACCTGTCAGAAACATGGTCTGGATTATGACATGCCCCTTGAAATCACACAACGCTCTGATAATGGCATCCAGGTCATAATGACCGACAGGATTATCAATCAGCCTGATATAATCAAGGTTTACGGTATCCAGTTTCTGAATGTTGTTGTCCAGTTTCAAAAGAGCCTTGAATATGGCGGGATCCGTAACACGGGTGCCGTTGCTGAGCACACTCACCTTGGCCTCAGGGAAAAACTCATCACGCAGGGCCAGCACGTCATCAACTATCTGCGGAAACTCAGGATTGGCAGTAGGCTCGCCGTTGCCGGCAAAGGTCAGGACATTAGGTTCAGGGCCTTCGGCCTTCATCCTGAGCAGGGTACTGCGCAAAGTCTCATACACCTCAGCCCTTGTGGGTCTGTGATGCTTGGGATGATGCTCGCTGTTACGTCCGCACTCACAGTAGATGCAGTCAAAAGTACATATCTTGCCATCGGCAGGCATAAGGTTTATACCTAACGACACTCCCAGACGACGGCTGTGAACCGGTCCGAAAACAGGCGAATCATACAGTACTGTTGACATAGGGCTGAATACTTTGTTTTATACTCTGCAAAAGTACTCATTAGCCACCTGTTTTCCAAATCAGAATTTGGCAATAAACTGCAATGAGATGTCTTCTTTATGATTTGAATCTATACGCTGCTGTGACGAACTTATTTCATCACGGTCAAAATAGTATGTGCCTCCAATCTTAAGGTTTAACTGCATGTTATTTTTCCACTTATACCTGACGGTCGCGGCGGCTCTGGCACCCTGACCGTACAACGTCATGAAATTGTATGCATACCTCAGCCCGGTTTCATAAACTGAGACACTGCTGTCATAACTGTCAGTACAGAATGCAGCCATTGAAACGCCGATATTCAGACAATCATTGAAAAGGCTCCTTGAATAACTTTGGGTAACAGCCCAGCCGTTTGAGATAGGCTCGGCTATGAAATCATATCTTGAATATAGCAACTGCGTTTTGAGTTCAGCCCCGCTGCAGCAGTTATGTGTCCAGCGCAGGCGGTACCGTCCGGTTATGCAATACTCCAACTGACCGGTATATTTACAGTCTTTCTGTTTGGATTTGAAACGGGCTGTGCCGTAAAGGTTATCCCTACGGCCCAATTTCAAGTCAGCCTCAGCACGCAGATCCATACCGTTGCTTCTGTCACTCACACCGTATTTGGGTTCCGGATGCAAGAACAGGTCCAGATAACCGTTTATCTTTAGATTACGGCCGCTGTGACTGAAGCCCGTCAGCAACCCTGTCTCATTCTGCACGCTGCCCTCGGCAATGGCATTTGAATGAAGTGCCATATACCCCGGGCTGTAAATACGGAATATGGAGTTTATTGTCCAACCGCTACGCAGTCTGAATGTCTGTGATGACAGAAACGCGACTTTTGAATCAAGCACCGATAATTCAGCAGCCAGAGCATAACGCGCACGGTGCAGCGAGCCGTCAACTGACACTCCATTGAAACAATCCCTCTCCTTGTATGGCAATGAGAGACTTTCTGTAAGAGCGGTCACTCCCAACTTTCTGCCACGATAACTGTAACGTACATTTGCGGCAAGGGTACTCAGTGTCACATTATCCTTTTTTGACCATTCCAGTTCAGTGCGGTGATAGCCGTCCTCCTTAAATGAACCTATAAGCGTATCACCCTTTATTGTAGCGTCAAGAGGGGTATATGCGGCCAAGAGAGTATAAATCATGTGCCCACGGCCAAGAGCCACACCTGCTCCTCGAAAATAGCCGTACTCCTGGGTTGAAGAGTGGGGCTTGATGCCTTGAGTATTGCGGTCCATTGATGATAGCGCCATACTTTTTCCGGTACTGAAACCGCCTCCCAGCAGCAGACCGCACCCGAACTGCACCTTAAAATTGCCCACGGCCAGTTCCTTAAGCCAATCAAAATCCTTAATGTACAGATATGGCGACCAGAAATCATAACCGGTGCTGTTACGGTGAAAGAAAGGCTCACCGGCATCCTTATCGGCCGTTATTCCAAAACGGATACGGTTATGCCAGTTGAATGAGTATCGGAGTGAATGCGACAGCCTGTTACCCAGATACGCACGGTTGGGATAACGCTTAAGTTCATCGGGCGAATGATAACAGAAACCGTCTCTCTTGTAGAGCGGAATGTCCATGCGCAGCACCATCTCGTTTCGGCCGTAGCGGAGCACATCATCAATGCGCAGTTTTTGCCTTTTCACCGGTGCATCGCCGGCATAGACAAAGAGCCTGAGCAGTTTGCGCGTGTCAAAATCCAGACTGCCTATAAGTTGCAGTTCACCAAGCGTAAGCATGGAACCGTGCATGTAAATGTATGCATGAATGTCTTCAATCTGCTCATAAGTGAGAAACGGCAACTGCGCAAGTTCCTCTCTTGTGGCACAGTTAATGTTCAAGGGTGATTCATGCATGGATTCATACATGAATGCCAACTCCTCACGGGCATCGGATGACATCTCTTCATCAGACAGGAGCGTTTCCAAAAAACTCTCCCAATTATCACTTTGTGAATGAACCGCTGTCAACTGAAACGACAGCATTACGGATAAAAACAAAATTCTTTTCATAGTATAACAAGTATTAGAATTATTCTATTCCAAAAGGATAGCCCAAAAATAGGTCTTTTTTGTGAGATTTGGTATTTTTGCGCCAATGAAACGTGCTGTCATACTATTATTGGCCTTTCTGATGTGCGCTCCTGCGTTTTGCGGAGAGCCTGATGATAAGAACGACAAACAGAAACGTGTGTTTGTTGCTCTTGCCACAATTGTTGACGGTGACACCATTCCCTCATTTGAAATGATGGAGGTGGTTATTTACGGACGGCGCACTTTTGCCAGTGAACGCAAGCAACGCAAATATGACAAACTGACCCGCAATGTAATGAAAATGTACCCCATTGCACTTGAGGTCAAGGCCATTCTTGTTGAAACATATCTCTACCTTCAGAATCTGCCCGATGAAAAGGCACGTGAAGAACATCTGGAGAAGGTTGAGAAAGGTGTCTGGGATCAGTATCTGCCTGTCATGAAAAAATGCACCCTTGCACAGGGAAAACTGCTGATCAAACTTATAGACCGTGAATGCAACCAGACAAGTTTTGAGTTAATCCGCGCATTCATCGGCGGATTCAAGGCAAAATTCTACCAGACGTTTGCCGCCCTCTTCGGCGCCTCGCTCAAAAAGGAATATGATCCTGTAAACAATGAAGAGGATGCCATGATTGAGGAGATAATCTGGATGATTGACAACGATATGCTCTAGGTACGCAATAGGGACGGTTCCTTCTGCGTACATCTGTTTTTTTTTCACAAAAGTTGAAAATGTTCAAAAGTACGCAGAAGGAACCGTCCCTATTGTGTACCTTTGCACTCAATTACAAAAACTTAGATATAGATGTCATTGCAATGCGGCATAGTGGGCCTGCCAAACGTAGGTAAATCCACTCTTTTCAACTGTCTGTCAAGCGCCAAGGCACAGGCAGCAAATTTCCCTTTCTGTACTATTGAACCCAACGTTGGAACCATCACCGTTCCCGATGAGCGTCTGACAAAACTGGCCGAACTGGTTCATCCGGGCCGGATTGTACCCGCCACCGTTGAGATAGTCGATATTGCCGGTCTGGTAAAGGGTGCCAGCAAGGGTGAAGGCCTGGGCAACAAGTTCCTGGGCAACATACGTGAATGCGATGCCATTATCCATGTACTCCGTTGCTTTGACGATGAGAACGTGACTCATGTTGACGGAACAGTCAATCCCGTACGTGACAAAGAGATAATAGATACAGAACTCCAGATCAAGGATCTTGAGACCATTGACCAGCGCCTGCAGAAGGTTTCAAAACAGGCTGCAGTAGGTGACAAGCAGGCCAAGATTGTGTGCGATGTACTCAACGCATATCGTGATGTCCTGTTGCAGGGTAAATCGGCCCGCACCGTTACCTTTGATTCAAAGGAAGAAACCCAGATCGCCCATGACCTGTTCCTGCTTACCTCAAAACCCGTGCTCTATGTGTGCAATGTCGATGAGGGCAGTGTAAAGAGCGGTAACGCCTATGTGGAGCAGGTACGTGATGCTATCAATGATGAGAATGCACAACTGCTGGTAATAGCCGCCAAGACCGAGAGTGAGATTGCTGAACTTGACAGTTATGAGGACCGTCAGATGTTCCTTGAGGAACTGGGACTGGAGGAATCAGGTGTAAACCGTCTGGTAAAATCAGCTTTCAGCCTGCTGAACCTGGAGACATTCATCACCGCCGGCCCCATGGAGGTCAAGGCATGGACATATCGCAAGGGCTGGAAGGCTCCTCAGTGCGCCGGAGTGATTCACACCGACTTTGAAAAAGGCTTTATCCGCGCTGAGGTCATCAAATACAATGATTATGTAGAACTTGGCTCTGAGGCTGCCGTACGTGATGCCGGCAAACTTTACGTAGAGGGTAAAGACTATGTAGTTCAAGACGGTGACATTATGCATTTCCGCTTTAACGTATAAAGTATTAACCTGTCTGTAACCATTACAACCTGAAATAATTATGGAGAATTTCCTTGCAGTGATATGGGATCCCGAAGTTGATATATTCCGTCTTTTCGGCATCTCCATACGATACTACTCTTTAATGTGGGTTATAGGTTTGTTGGTAGCCTACAAACTTGTTCAAAGATACTATGCGCATCATGGTTACAATGCTGAAATCTATGATCCGCTGTTTCTGTACTGTTTTTTGGGAATTCTGATAGGCGCCCGTTTGGGCCATTGCCTGTTCTATGAACCTGACTATTACCTTTCAAGCGGAAAGCACGTTATTGAGATGTTCCTGCCCATAAGGTTCTTACCTGAAGGAGGCTGGAAACTGGTAGGCTACAGCGGTCTGGCCAGCCATGGCGGAACCATCGGTATCATACTGGGTATGATTCTCTACTGCCACAAATACAAGATCAAGGTTTTGGAATGCATTGATATGGTCTGCGTGGCCACTCCGTTTACCGCAGGATGTATAAGGATTGGCAATCTCATGAACTCTGAGATTGTGGGTAAGGCCACAGGTTCAGACTGGGGATTCATCTTTGTTCAGAACGGAGAGGATTTTGCCCGTCACCCCGCTCAACTTTATGAGGCCATTGCATATTTCATTATTTTCATAGTCATCGGCCTTATTTACCGCCAGAACAGGGATAGGGTAGGCAGCGGATTCTATTTTGGATTCTGCATTGCCACAATCTTTACATTCCGCTTTTTCATTGAGTTCTTCAAGGAGGTACAGGTTGAATTTGAACACGGCATGGCCCTTGACATGGGTCAACTCCTGAGCATCCCCTTCATCATAGCCGGCGTCTGGCTCATGGTGCGCTCACGCAAGAAATAGTACAATAGTACAAAAGTATCGTTTCCTTGTGGATCTGATGGATTAATAACAAGTTATTAATTCTGTCTGAACTTCCTGCAAATCGCAAGCCTGATACCGACACCCCAAAAAGATCTGTGCACCTGGAATCATTGCAAAACTGGAGTCATTTGCAAATAAAATTTTTGTAAATGAGTCAAGGATAAGTTATTGTCCAGTTCATACTATCTAAATCTTCATAACTAAGATCATATCGTATTAAAAACCTGTTTCCATCTTTAATTTCTTTATAAGAATACTTGTTTAATGTATCCATGCTAAACAAATAGAACTTTGCTTTCTTGTCTGGATAATTATGGAAATAATAATCAGGAAACATTATTTCATCATTATAAAGTCCATGAGGTCTGATCGGTACATAATGGAAATATATTCTTTCTTCTGGCAACATATCAAACATTGTCGGATTGTCAGAATTGTAAGTTCTTCCATCTTCAAAAAAAGCAATTGTATCATTGGAGTTGTTCACAATTCTGAGCCCTTTACTATTAAACTCAGATAATCTGCAAGAATTAAAAATGAACAGCATTACTAAAGAAAAAATTATTTTTTTCATATTATTTTTCTTTTGGTTGATCATATGGCAAATATTTTTCAAATATTGTGATGGGTATTCCATAATTCTGATTAAAGTAAGTATATGCATTATTACTTGCACGCTGTTCAGTCCAAAACAACTTGTGTGAAGAAGTTGTTATGCCATTTACTTCTATGCTAGTGCTGTTGCTCGCACTTTTTGCACTTGGGATGCCTATTGTAAAAAGATATGCTGGCCCCGCTTCACGACTATCAAATGTATGACCATACTCATGCATTAATAAAGGAGAATCAGTTATACCTGTATAACTTCCGTTTATATCCGCATTGACATAATTTCCTAAAGAAACACCTTTAACAGATGAATTTTCTTTAATAGAGAAAGTCACTCCCCCAAGATAATCAACCTTATCAACATCACCGATGATATTACGTATTTGACTCCAATTATAGCCTGCCCAAGTTTGTGGCCCTTCCCATGTGAAACGGCTTAAACCTTGGACTATTTGATCCCAAGCATCTCCGTTTTCATCAGTGTAATAGCGCCCTAACACAATTTTTAAAGCATTAAGAGGATGCATAAAACTACTTACAAAAGTTGTAGTTAAATTTACGTTTTTAGCAAAAACAACGGCACTACCATATAAAACCCCTAAGGGAGAACCTGTTGATAAAGCTGCAAAACCTAATGCCCATGAAGAAGCCTCAGATATTACTGCTGCCATACCTCCTAACAAAGCATTTACTGCATCACCAAAATTATCTATTTTGTTGTTATTAGCTTGAATAAAAACGTTTATCATTCCAGCAGCGAACAGCCCCATAGCTATAGTTGCAATTATAGACTCACCATCTGGATCAGTGTATCTGAGCGGATTGTTTAGGCAATAAGAATAGCGGTTGAAGTTCTGTGGGTTGGTGGGTGACTGGATGTAGTTGTCGGGACTGAGGAACCGGCCTATGTACGGATCATACACCCTACCGTTCATGTTGATAAGGTCTATCTCATCAATGTGTTCATGGCCGGTAAAGCCGCGGTCAAAGTCAAAACTGCTGATGCCTACCGTGCGTTTTCCCCATACATCATACGATGCACTGAAACATTTTGTGCCGTACTGGTCATACAAGGCTGTTATGCTGCCCAGGTGGTCAGTATCAATGCAGAAGGCCTTTTCTTCAACGTCAGGATCCGAAACGTACACCGCAGCATTGCCGTCGGTTCCGCTTACATAGTAGTAACGGGCTATGTGTGTGCTAAGATATCTCTCCTCGTAGTCACGACCATAGGTGATGAGATGTACCAACTGGTTGTTTTTCCAGAGAACCGTAAGAATACGCTGTTGGTCGGGGCCGTAAGTAATCTCGTATTTGTAGGTGTCATTGCCTTTGACGACATTTACCTCGGTTACCTTACCCCAAAGGTTATATTCTATGCTCTGGATTTCGCTATCTATCAGTCCTGAGGAGTTGGCTACCGCCGTTACGGCATGAGGCTTGAATGATGTGTTATACTCATACGAGCCCAAGCCGGTCTTGGAGGATATATTGCCGTTGGCGGAGTAGGACATCGTCATTTCAGTATTTTGTTCAGCGTTCACATATGTCAGACGGTCCATGTTGTCATAAGTAAATGTATGCGTGGTTCCGTTTAGCGTACGTGACATGAGATTACCGGTAGTTGCGCTGAAAGTGTATGCCCCTGATCCGAGTGTTACGCCACCACGTAACAGAGTCTGGGATGACAGATTGCCGTTGGAATCCAGTGTGGTGTTCTTTGTGAACACCGTGCCATTGTTGTGAAGGCGCATGGTGGAGGTGGTTGAGGTGCCGGTATTGCCGGTAAGGTTCCACTGCATGATACCGGAAATGGCACTCTGGCCGATACAGTTGCCGTATGAATCATACGTGTAGTCAACGTAGCGGTCCGTGCTGTTGGCAGGATCCCATGTCATACGCGACACAAGCCCTGTTGCCGCATACTGGTATGACACCGAATGTACCCCGTTGCTTTCCATTGTCAATCTTCCGTACTGATCATACTCATAACTGCTCGTAAAGTTACCGAGCGTCTTGCCGGTCAGTCGCGACTGTCCCGTTCCGGAGGTTCCGTATTGGTAAGTTACAGTCTCGGTGTTGCCTGACTGCGAGGCGCTGGTGCTTGTAACACGGCCAAGGTAGTCATAATTCGTGGAAAAAACAACTCCGCGGGCATCAGTTCGTGTCTTTTCACGCCCTAAGGCATCATAGGTATATGTGGTCGTACCGGCATCAGGATCAACAATAGAGATGCGGTTGCCACGGTTATCGTAGCCGAACGTCCAGGTGGAGCCGACTGCAACCGCTCTCTTTATTCCACCGTTTGAGAAATATTTGTAAGTAACCTTGTTTAAATATGCAGGACCTTGCACTTGTTTGAGGTTCCCCATGGCATCATAAGTATAAGTTGTCTGTTTGCCATTATCATTGACGGTTTTTGTGCGACCGTTAGAACCGTAACTGTAAGTAACGGTACTGTTGCCCGGGAGTGTTTCAGATGTAATGCGACCACGGGCATCATACTCATAACTGTATGATAACGTAAGGTTGCCGTTAATGTCCGTACGGCCTGAAGCAAGTCCCTTGCTATTGAACGTGGTAGTACTTGATACTGACACATCCTTGGGACCCACACTCTCTGTCTTGACTTCACGGCCATGGTTGTCATACCAGGTCTTGACCCATGGCGTGGAGGTTCCCTGCTTAAGTATGAACCAGCGCTGGGAGGAACTGTTGTTCCATCCACGGGTATATGTGGTCTCCGTTCCGTCAGGTGCCTGGGTGCGTATGAGGTTGCCCCAGGCATCATAGGTATGCGTGACGGTATTGGTTATGCTTGTGTTGATGCTGTCCTGCCCGGTCAGCACGTTTCCCCACAGGTCATAGGTGTATTTCTGTACCGTTGATGCGGGTGATGTGTATATCCTTACTGGGAAACGGTGTGTGGCATCGTATGTGTAGTATGTGGTGAGAGGGGTGGTGATCCCTGTGCCGGTGCTCACCTCACCGGTCAGGTTGCCGAATACATCGTATGTGTAATACGTGGCAAGCGAGTCGGCGGATTGCCGGTTCTCGGTCTTACGGGTCACCAATCCGTTGCTGCCGTATGAGTATGTGGTGGTGCGGCTGAAAGGTGACGTGTCATCAGGATGACGCTGGGTTGCCACCACCGTACGCGGGTGATATGAACCGCCGGCCAGGATGTAATCGGAATAGGTGACAGAACGGAACATATTGGTTCCGTAGGTAGTGGTATCACCCTTGAGATAACCATAGTCTGTGTCATAACTGCGTACGCTGCTTACCGTGTTGCCGTCAAAGTCTGTCTCTACGGTCTGTAAACGGTAAGCGAAATATCTCTTGCCACCCTTGTTTACAACAGTCATGGTATTTGTGGTCTGGGACTGCTCATTCCCAATGGTGGTCCTTGCGTATGTGACCTTGGGTATGTAGTGCGCGGTATCCCACTGCGTTATGCCGTTCTCCGTTACCGTTCCCATGGTGGTACAGGTTACGGTGCTCTTGCTGAAACCCAGCATGCCGCGCCCGCGCAGGTGAACCTTCAGTCCTTCATAGGCGTAACGGGTGGTCAGGTTACCAGCCGCACCGTTGTTAAGGACGGTCTGCTTTACCACGTTCAGGGGTATGGTGTAACGTGGAGCGGGATAAGGTTCAGCGGTGCCGCGGGTATAGACTGTCGTATCAGTAAGAGTGGAATAGGTGATGCCGGTCCTTGCTCCGAAATCACCTGTGACGAAGGTGACCTTACCTGTCTGGGCGGAGAGATTGGAAGTCCTGTATATATGCCAGGAAGGTGTACTGTTAGCATCCAAAGCATGAGCGCAATCATATCCAAAGTTTATCAACTCCCTGTGTCCGTCACCATCAAAATCACCTGTATTGAATCTCCACTGATAAGCATCATAATCATTGTTGGATGAAGCATAACGAACCTCAACAAGACTCGTACCGGTAGATTTATACCAATAGGTATATGTCTTTGAAAATTCGCCCCATTCATTCCAAAAATCAGTTTTTCGTTCATAATCCGCCTTAGTAATCACAACATCAGACTTTCCGTCTCCATCAAAATCCAACACCTCAAAATGGAACTTGTCATCATCTCTTGAGGTGAAATCCTGATCTCCCAAACAGAATGTCATGGCTGGAAACCAGTTAAATGTCCCATCACCGTTATTCAGATGGAAATACCATGTATGAGTCCCCCATTCATTCGTCAGGAAATCCATTAAACCGTCTCCATCAAAATCACCGGTCTCACACATCTCGTCCATCAGACTGCCAACACCATCTGTCCTTGATGACTCTGAGAAAGAGCAGTTCCCTTCATTCCAGTATATGGTATAACCGTCACCGTAAACAACCAACAAATCCGTTGCACCGTTGCCGTTCATGTCTGTAGCATACAGTTTAGTGGGATTGTCTGAAAGAGACAGTTGCGACTCGGCATATTTAAAAATATAATGACTGCCTGGAACGTAATTGTCTCTCAACTGATATATTCGCAGACAATACGTTCCATTATAAGGAGCACGCTCAAGGACAACAAGATCACCTTTTCCGTCATTGTTAATATCGGCGGTAGTCGTTAAAGGTTCACCTTTTGCCTGTAATTCCCAATCCTGACTGTCACAAAAGTTTTTTCCAAGCACCTGAATTCTCAAATCATCATGAGATCCCGGTCCCGATTCTAAAAAGACGGGAAGAATACATTCGTTTATTCCATCACCGTTGAAATCTGTAACCAGTTCCCCTTTCAACTTGTTTGACATATCCAAGAAGGTGCCAAGCCAATCAACTTCAAAATATTCATTTGATGTTTTGAATACCCTGGTGCCATTTTCAAGTGACGAATAATGAAAGTTCAGAATATTGAAAAGTCTTGTCCATCCGTTTTCAACACTTCTGGCAGGAGTAAGACTGATCAGGTCGTCAACACCATCGCCATTCATATCTCCGCTAAAGAAGGTTTGTTTGTCATAGTCCAGAGTGTCTTCTGCCGGTATATTTGTGGGCGACAAGACTGTTACATTGGATGTATTGTTTGTCGGAGATGGTATATATGACCATGATAAAGTTGTTGTCAAAGATTCATTATTACCGTTTGCCTCAGTAACACTTGTAAGACGTGAATATTTCGTTCCCGAACCATCGCCAGTTGTATTATAGTTCAACGTATATGTTCGGTATGAATTATCATTCGTCTTGCTTGTTATGGTCTTGAGACGCTTTTTTATACTGCCACGCCTGCCATCAAAACGGATGGGTATAGAATCGTTACGGCTTTCATATGAGAACTGTATGGTATTTACAAGTCCGTTACTCTGATTGCCGTTCACACCATACGCAATCATGTATGGATATATGTAATTGTCATATCTGACATAGTAATAATCCGCATAGTTCCCTAAAGGATCTATGATGCGGGACAAATACCAACAAAGAACTTTCTGTACGCCATTGTATGGATATGATAATCTGGAGTATGAGTCTGCTCCATACCAACATGTCATTCCATTACGGCTCTTTACCTCAAACCATGTATTGCTGGAACCTGAGCCGTTTATGACATGAAGAGTTACCTTGGTAAACGGATCGGATTCGGGAGTATATTCCGCTCCATCCTGTCCTGCAGTGCCTGAAGACAGTATCAGGCGTTCCCCGCTTAAGAAAAGAGCGTCATCGGTACCATATGACACACCTCTTGCCGATCCGTCATGGTATATGTCCTTGGGACCGCGGGTAATGGCTGACAGTCCTGACAGGTTGGCGCCGTAGCCGCACAATCCGTTACCCGCCTGACTGTTATATACGATTGACAGTTGAGGCTGAAGTCCACCTACACCCTGAGGTACCTCTATAGGGATGCTGAAGGTGGCACCACCGGTGGGAGACACAGCAAACTGTCCGCCCATGGTTCCCACACTGGTTCCGGGTTCGGTGTCATATGCCGACGGGATGCTGGAATATCCGAACGTTGATGAGGCGTAACCCGTTATGTTGGTCGTGATATAGTCCACGCAGTTATTGCCCTCAGATACCAGATAGTATGTTCCGGCAGGAAGCTGGCGCTGTATGAAGGACAGGAGTATGTTGGCGCAATGTCCTACACCGTCATAATCATTGTTGTATTCTATCACGTTTCCTGATGCGTCAAGAAGGTACATGTAAGTATCAAATGCTATTGAGCCGTCATGCGTCATGGTCACATTCATGGGGACCGTAAGGGTGAAGGTATAGAAGAAGTCAGGTCCATATTCACCGTAGTTGTCACCAAAGAGGTCGGAGAGTTGGGTGTTGGTATAATAGAAGTCTGTTGAGTATGTTCCGGCAGGTATGGGATCCTGCATGGTATTGCCTTGCACATAGGTGCGGGTGGGATTCTTGGAGTCTATCTCCCACTGGCGGAACCTGATGCTGTCCTCTCTTGTGGGACGCCTATTATAATCGACATCTGTAATACGTGTTGTGTCGGTCTGGGCTGACAACAGGGCGTTCACAGCCAGCAGGGCTGCAACGAATAAGTATATCTTTTTTTTCATAGCAACGGTACTTTAGTTCTTGATGATTTTCCAGGTACTCGTCTCGCTGTCTATCATTATTCTCAGCATATATATTCCATTGGGCTGAGAACTCAGGTCTATCTCGTTCAGTATGTCTGGTTCTGCATTCTGATAGATAACGCTGCCCTGCAGACTGTATATTGAGATTGAGGAGTTGTCTGGTATTGCGGAGCCGGTTATCTCAACGCTGAACTGACCTTTTGTGGGATTGGGATAGATGGTTATGCGGTGAGAAGAAAGGGACTCACGCAGAGGAATGGTATCCTGGTCAGAACCGTTCTCCGCATCACGCAGCCTAATCTGTTTCTGGCTCTGGATACGGTTACCCGATGCATCATAACTATACACTACACGGTCGGCGTAGGCTTTGACAGCTATGACTGATATAAACAAACTGATGACAAACAGTCGCAATAAGTCCTTTTTATTCATAACATAGAAAGAGTTAAAAGGTTGAACATTTCTACAAATATAAATGCCATCTCATATCACACCAAAAATAACATGAGACATTTTTGGGACGTTTGCGGGACAAACTTGTCCCACTATGCTAAAACAAACAAGTTTGTTTGTTCTCCTCTCGGTTTGCATTACCTTGACCTTCGGTCGAAAATAAGCTGCGCCTCGGGAGAAAAAATAAACAAGTTTATTTTGTTCTCCTCTCAGCTTGCATTATCTTTGAGGAAATAATAAAGAAACCATTATGCTGTTGAACTCAAACGGTATTGCAGTGACGTCGTTCGCTGCGCCTGAGGTGTGGAGCGCACTGGTTCAGGTGTTTATTATTGCCTTGGCGGTACTGGCAGGTAATATACTGCGCCGTAAAGTTAAGATTCTGCGCCGCAGCCTTATTCCATCGGCCTTGCTGGGCGGTTTGATAATACTGCTTCTTAAACTTTGGGCCGATTTCAACGGTATTATTGACAAGAAATTCATGGAGACGGTAACCTATCATGCATTGGCTCTGGGCTTCATTGCCATGTCATTGCGTCCGTCAAAAGATACTGACCGCTCCAATACGCGCACCGTAATTGATACTGGAACATTGACCATTGCAACCTATATCATTCAAGCCATAATAGGCCTTATAATCACTATTCCAATGTTTTTATGGTGGCGCAACCCCTCTGCAGGACATGACATCTTTTATTCCGGAGGCTTGCTGCTGCCTATGGGCTACGGACAGGGACCAGGTCAGGCTCTCAATTTTGGAACAATCTACCAGTTGGGGGCAGCCGATCAGGATATTGTTTTCCATGGTATAGATTTCGGACTCTCCATTGCGGCTATCGGATTCCTGGTTGGTAGTGTTGTGGGAGTGGTTTATATGAATATCCTTAACCGGAAAAAGCAACTGACCATACATGAGAACATTTCTGAAAGCCGTCATACCATTAAGGACTATGAGCAGGAGAATGAATTGCCGCATTCTGAATCGGTCGATAAACTGACTATTGTGGTGAGCATAGTGCTGCTCACATATTTCCTGGTATATCTGCTTATGTCATTCATAGGCAGACTGGAACTGGGTAACTTTGGTGAAAAGACGCTTAAACCGCTGGTTTACGGATTCAACTTTTTCTGGGGCATACTGTTCGGTTCACTTGTAAAGATAGTGATACGCGGTCTGCGCAAGAGAGGCTGGATGAGCCGTGAGTACCTGAATGAATTCCTGCTGAACCGTGTGAGCGGATTAAGTTTTGACATAATGATTGTAGCAGGTACTGCCGCTATCAGTTTTGAGAATCTCAAGTCAATATGGTTGCCGCTCACACTTGTCTGCATATTCGGTGCTCTGGCAACGTTCCTCTATGTGCGTTGGGTATCGTTCCGAATCTATCCCAACTATAAGTATGAAGGTTTCTTCTCAATGTTCGGAATGCTTACAGGTACTGCCAGCAACGGTATGATCCTGTTGCGTGAGATTGATCCCCGATATCAGACTCCCGCTGCCAACAATCTGGTGCTGCAGAACATTCCGGCCATGATAATGGGATTTCCGGTACTGCTGTTGTTGGGATTTGCGCCCAAGAGCATGCAGGCCACAATGATAACACTCGGAATACTTATTGTGCTGTTTATCATTGCAACCCTGTTCCTTTTCAGAAAACGCAAAAAATAATACCTGACAGAGATGGCACAGAACAAGCCCGAAGAGACGCCGATGATGCGGCAGTTCTACAGTCTTAAGGAGAAACATCCCGATGCAGTACTGCTGTTCCGTTGCGGAGATTTCTATGAAACATATGCACAGGATGCCGTTGAGGCAGCAGAGATACTGGGAATAACACTGACCCGCCGCAATAACGGCAAGAACGGTGCACAAGCACTTGAAATGGCTGGTTTTCCGCATCATGCACTTGATGTATATCTGCCCAAACTGATCCGTGCCGGCCGCCGTGTGGCTATCTGTGACCAACTTGAGGATCCAAAACTGACCAAGACGCTTGTTAAGCGCGGTATAACTGAACTGGTTACGCCGGGTGTTGCCATGAGTGACAACGTTCTCCAGAACAAGGAGAACAACTTTCTGGCAGCCGTGCATTTTGGCAAAGGGGCATGGGGCATATCTTTCCTTGACATATCTACAGGTGAATATCTCATAGCAGAGGGCCCTGCAGACCATATAGACAAACTGCTTTCAAACTTTGCTCCCAAGGAGACCCTGATAGAGCGTGGACGCCGCCAGCAGTTTGAGCAGTCATTCGGCAGCCGTTACTGCGTTCGCGAACTTGATGACTGGGTGTTTACACAGGAGTTTGCCCGTGAAAAACTGAACCGTCACTTCAAGGTGCGTAACCTTAAGGGCTTTGGTGTTGATCATCTCCAGAACGGAAAGATTGCTGCAGGTGCCATACTGGAGTATCTTGCCGAGACGCTGCACAATAACATCGGACACATATCATCAATACGCATGATTGATGAGGAGCGTTACGTACGCCTTGACAAGTTCACGGTACGCAATCTGGAACTGCTCTCATCAAACAATGAGGACGGCGTGTCACTGCTCAAGGTGATAGACCATACGTCATCGCCCATGGGAGCACGTCTGCTGCGCCGCTGGATGCTTTTCCCGCTGAAAGACCCCGCAGCAATAAACAACCGCCTTGATGTGGTTGACCATCTGTTCCGTTATCCCGATACCGCCGATGCACTCACCGATTCACTGCAACGCATGGGAGACCTTGAACGCCTGGTTTCAAAGGCTGCCGTGGGCCGCATCAATCCGCGTGAGGTGTTGTCACTCGGCCTGGCCCTGAAACAACTTGAGCCGGTAAAAATGATATGTGAGGCATCGGACAATCCGCAACTCCGTGAGGTGGGACAGAAATTGGACCTGTGCGAGACTCTCCGTGACAATATAATCCGCACCATCAGACCGGATACTCCGCTGCTTGTAAGCAAAGGCGGTGTGATAGCCCACGGCATTGATGCGCAATTGGATGAACTGCGCAACATAGCATACAGCGGTAAGGATTACCTGATGCAGATACAGCAGCGTGAGGCTGAGCAGACAGGCATATCAAGCCTCAAGATAGCATACAATAACGTATTCGGCTACTATCTGGAAGTGCGCAACACCTTTAAAGACAAGGTTCCGGCAGAATGGATACGCAAGCAGACTTTGGTCAATGCGGAGCGCTATATCACTCCTGAACTCAAGGAGTATGAGGAGAAAATCCTGGGGGCAGAAGACAAGATTCTTGCGTTGGAATCGCAGATTTTTGCAAATCTGGCCGCTTCAATATCAGAGTATGTTCCTGCCATTCAGACCAATGCCATAGAGGTAAGCCGTATAGACTGTCTTCTCTCATTTGCACGGGTGGCACGTGAGCACCGTTATGTAAGGCCGGTGGTTGATGAGAGTCAGATCATTGACATAAAGGAGGGCCGTCATCCGGTTATTGAGACCCAGATGGCTCCGGGTGAAAGTTATATATCAAACAACGTATTCATTGACAGTGACGGCCAGCAGATACTGATAATTACCGGTCCCAATATGGCCGGTAAATCGGC
>JAFZKA010000048.1 GCA_017551925.1 Bacteroidaceae bacterium
GGCCTGGAATAACCAGGCCTCTGTGTTTCGTCGCGGATTCGAATCGCGAACCTCGGGACCTTTTTTTATTTTGCTAACGCAAAAGCGCTCCCTACGGTTGCTTGGCGGCCTGCCCGGCCGCTCTCGCTCGCATACTCGCTTCGCCCCAATAGTGTTGAACCTGCGTGTAATAGGGTTGTGTCTGCGTGTGAGCGGCGTTTTTATTGTTTTTCGATAAATTTTTTGTGTTTTTCTTTGGTGGAATAAAAAACGTACTTATCTTTGCACCGAAAATAATTATCGTTTAACAATAAATTTAATTTGATTATGAACAAAAAGATCAAGATTTACTGCGGCTTGTTTGTAGCGGTTTTAGTCCTCTTACTTATCAGTAAAATACGTGTTGAAGCTTACCAATACGGTTCTTCTTCTGACTCTCCCGTACTGGAATTCGGAAACAAACCCTCTGAGTTCTATATAGAAAATGACACTGTTTACTATGAAGGCGGCGGAATGGCTGTCAATACTCGGTCAAAATCTATCTCATTGGATGTATTTGTAAAGCATCATACCACACGGAGAAGGGAACTCATATCAAGAGCCGGCGGTCAGGTTTACAGTATCCAAGTCACATCAGCCAAACTTAATGTACCCATCGGACAACTATCAAATACTCCTTTAATATCGACCGTAGTGGCAGCCATCATTTATTTCATTGCAATCATCTGGGTGCTCATTCTTGCGTTCAGGATTGTCAGCAGCATACGTAAGGGAGAGATATTTGTATCCAAGGTAGCCCGATATCTTGAAATAACCGGAATAATCCTGGCGGCCCTCTATCTGGTTCAATTCCTTTCAGGCTATCTGATAACACAGTATTATATTAAGCATATAGTTCTGGCCGAAATGGAGGTGATTTTCAGGAATACTGCAAACTTTATGTTACTGATTACAGGCTTTGCCCTTATGATAATATCGCAGATTATCCTTATGGGTAAGGACCTTAAAGAGGAACAGGAGTTGACAATCTAAAATACTTGAGGTATGAGTATAATAGTGAATGTTGACGTAATGATGGCCAAACGCAAGATGTCATCGGGCGAACTGGCCGATAAGATAGGCATTACCCAAGCGAACCTGTCAATCCTAAAGACCGGTAAGGCAAAGGCTATACGGTTCTCAACGCTTGATGCCATCTGCAAGGCTTTGGACTGTCAGCCTGGTGATATCCTGGAGTTCAGGGATTAAGAATCTAAAAAAACAAGGCGGCAAAAGCCGCCTTGTTTGTGATCTTTAGCGGATTTGAACCGCTGACCTCTTGCCTGTCAAGCAAGCGCTCTAAACCAGCTGAGCTAAAAGATCAGTATTGCTTGAAAACTCTGCAAAGGTAAGGCAAAATCCTGAATACGCAAGGATTGACTGGCTTTCATGTCGCCTTTTTGGTATCTTGGGATTGCAAATGAGGTTAAAAATGTATAATTGTGGTAATAATATGTGCTGTAAGTCAGGCGGGGTGTTACAATAAGGTGCAGAAATGTGTAATTTCGCGGCCGAAAACGAAAAGGTATTAAAAAATTGCCGGCAAAGGGCTGGCGTTATTGATGTAACATTATGAATCTTAAGGGATTTCAACCCAAACTGTTCTCAACTCTGAAGAACGGTTATGACAAACAAACTCTTGTTCAGGACCTGCTTGCAGGTGTAATTGTAGGTATAGTGGCTCTGCCGCTTGCCATTGCTTTCGGTATAGCATCAGGAGCTACTCCTGAGGCCGGTATTCTCACTGCCATTGTTGCAGGTTTCATTATCTCATTCTTTGGCGGCAGCAAGGTCCAGATAGGCGGCCCTACCGGAGCGTTCATAGTGATTGTGTACGGAATCATACAGGAATACGGTATGAGCGGTCTCTGCATAGCCACGTTTATGGCAGGCGCATTCCTTATTCTTATGGGTGTTTTACACCTGGGAACAATAATAAAGTACATTCCTTATCCGATAGTTGTAGGTTTTACAAGCGGTATCGCCCTTACAATTTTTGCAACCCAGATCAAGGATCTGTTCGGACTCCAGATTGAGAGTGTTCCGGCAGGTTTCCTTGACAAGTGGGCTGTTTATTTTCAACATTTTGATACTGTAAGTTGGTGGTCACTGCTTATAGGCGTAGGCAGTATTCTGATAATAGTGTTTACTCCAAAGGTCAGCCGCAAACTTCCCGGTTCACTGGTGGCAATCATTATAATGACAATCGTATGCCTTATTCTGCGCAGCGTAGGTATTGAGGGCATAGAGACTATCGGTGACCGTTTCTCTATATCAACTGAACTGCCGCAGGCTGAGGTACCCAAGATTAACTGGGAAAGCATTACCCGCTTGGCACAGCCTGCCATGGTGATAGCCATGCTGGGTGCAATTGAGTCTCTGCTCTCAGCAGCAGTGGCCGATGGTGTGATAGGTGACCGTCACGACAGTAATCAGGAACTTGTGGCACAGGGTATTGCCAATATGGTATCACCCCTGATAGGCGGAATACCTGCCACAGGTGCAATTGCAAGAACCATGACCAACATAAACAACGGCGGACGTACCCCGGTGGCCGGTATTGCTCACGCCGTTGTACTGGCTCTGATCTACCTCTTCCTGATGCCGCTTGTCAAGTTCATTCCCATGGCTTGCCTGGCCGGTATTCTGGTGGTGGTATCATATAACATGAGTGAATGGCGCAGTTTCAAGGCCATACTCAAGAATCCCAAGTCAGATATCATTGTACTGCTGGTAACATTCTTCCTTACAGTGATTTTCGATCTGACTGTAGCCATTGAAGTGGGTGTGCTTATTGCCTGCCTGCTCTGCATGAAACGTATGGCTGAGACTACGAACGTGTCAGTCCTGAGTGATGAGATTGATCCCAGTGCCGATACCGATGTACAGGGCAATCTGGAACATCTGGTTATTCCTGA
>JAFZKA010000049.1 GCA_017551925.1 Bacteroidaceae bacterium
CCGCAGGTTAATCCGCCACGGGAGTTCTTCGAGATGTAGCGCCCACCTTCCGGAGCAGCGAGAGCAGAGCGATGCTCGCATCAGCTTTGCCGAGTCGCGACGGAAGTCGACATCGTCAACTGACGGAACAGCGAGCACAGAGCAAAGCTCGCTTTAGCTATGTCGAGTCGTGACGGAAGTCGACACCGTCAATGCCGTAGTACAAGGCCAGCTGCTCCTGGTTGACGCCCGCCAAGGCTTTGATTTCATCGAGCCTGCTCCCGCTCGGCCGCTCGGCTTTGCCGCTTGCTACCGCAGGGACGCAAGAATGCTCAAGCAAGCTTGGCATTGCTCTCGCTTACTCGCAGCCTTCGCCTGACTGCGCAGGATAGCCGTCTTGATTTGCTGCACCGCCTCGTTATACTGTGTACTCAGTTTCTCTTGCATCGCTTCTATTCTTTATCTCATTTTAACCTTCGGTTTTGACTTCGTCGAGCCTGCTTCCGCTCGGCAGTGCTCAAGCGAGCTTCTTTTGCTCGGCTCCGCCTCGCTTGTAATCCCTCGCAGATATCGCTGAAATCGCAGAAATTTCGCGCCTATCGGCGCTAACCAATACGCTAGTACCAGCGTAATCCTTTCCGCGCTTTCTGCGAGAAATTAATCTTTCTGCGTTTTCTGCGCTTTCTGCGAGAATTATCTTTTCAGCGTTTTCCGCGCTTTCTGCGAGAACTTATCAGCGTTTTCTGCGTTTTCTGCGAGCCCTTACAAACCGTTAGCAACGCGATATATAGAAGTAAGTATATCCTCGGTATTAAAGTTAACCAGCAGCCCCAGCCGCTTCTTAAACAGCTTGCAGTATGTAAGCGTCTGCTTATAGTAAACATCGCGCATCTCCACCACTGATTTCAGCTCCACAATCACCAGATCCTCCACCAGAAGGTCCAACCTGAGCTCGGTCTTCAGGGCCCTACCCTTATATATTATCGGAACCTGCACCTGCCTGTCCACCTTCAGCCCGCGCTCCTCAAGTTCAAAGCACAGCGCCTCCTCGTAGACCGATTCCAACAACCCGGGGCCCAACGCCTTATAAACATCATACACCGCCCCGCGTATATGATACGAAATCTCATTTATACTCATGTTTTTCAAGTTGTTTTTCATGAAACCCTCGCAGAAATCTCTTAATCTCTCGCAGAAATCGCAGATATCGCAGAAACAAGCACCTGCGCAAACTCTGCGCTTTCCGCGCTTTCTGCGAGAGTTTAATTTCTGCGCGTTCTGCGCTTTCTGCGAGAACTTATCTTTTCAGCGTTTTCTGCGTTTTAGGATTCACCGCCGCCGTATTCCAAACCTTTTCTTGACTTTGGTTGAAATAGTATCGGTAGTCTCCAGTATATCAAACATACCTTGTAAGTCCTCCTCAGTCAACTTTCCGAAATATTCTCCATTCAGCAACTTACTAATTGAGAATGAGAACACTTCACCGCAGTCAACATAACTGTCGTACCGTAGAAATCTCTCATACTCCTCTTGCTTTATCAGATACTGAGCAGCCAGGTATGGTTCTGAGTAGTTTGCCCTAGGGTTCATATTTGTGTTAACCAGAACAGAACCGTAACATGTTCCTGCTTCTTTGTCAATACCTACTATTATCAGTTTCTTTGGCTTGGATTGTCGGCCGTTCTTAAATACCAGCCCGTCATCCTCACCTAATATTGTCTCTATCAATGCACCTACTTCCAGTTTTTCTGGAGTTACAGTGCGGTACTCCTCTTGAAGTTCTTCTATGTTCATGGTAGCAGATTTTCAAGTGGAATACTAATTGATGTGTCGCTCTATCCACTGACGCTCGCGGATTACGCTGAGCATCTCTTTTGTGGCACCACCAGCATCGGCAATATCGTACATGGGGATCTTTGCATCCTCACCGGTACGGTCGGCTGTGCGTTTGGCTTTAAGCCAGGCCTTATCATGCGACAGGTCTGACAGGTCAAACGCATCTATGTTACTCAATCGGTTAATACATTCATCAAGCACCAGGACATCGCTCTTGGAGAGTTCGTCCATATCGGCTTTCTGTATGGCCATTACCATTTGATGGCCGTCTATGAGTTCAACTTTCACTGCACTCAGGTACTCCTGCATTTCCTTTTGCTCAAATGACTGGCCACTCTCTGACGCCTTTAACACCTTGTAGGTCAATGTAGGTACCGGGCCGTGTTTTCTGGCACAAAATGTGTCTTCAATCAGGGGCATTCCATATGTTACAAGATGTTTCTGCTGTGCAAAATACAGAATCTTGAACAGATGGATATAATCCACCCCCTGCGGCATCTGTCCCAACACGTAAAGGACAGTGGCCTTGATCTTTAGAATTTGGTCTGTGGTTTTCATAAAAGATTGTATTAATTATTGTTTTTGCGGTCAAAACTTTTGATCGCAATTCTTATAACTCTTTATCAGTCAGCTCAAACACATAACCCTCACGAAGCTTTATCGAAATCTGTCTCCATCCACAAAGGTAATCAAAAACAGAAAACCCTCACGCAGGAGTAACCCAAATTACTTTCCGCGTTTTCAGCGCTTTCTGCGAGAAATTATCCTTTCCGCGTTTTCAGCGTTTTCTGCGAGAAATTAAATCCGCGTTTTCTGCGAGAAATTAAATTAGCGCTCATAAAATAATGTTCTCTACAATATTGCACCGTAATACAATCAGTGAGCAATTATAATTAAGGTGTAATGATTTCTTATCAGAAAAATTCACTTTCATTTAAATTTTTTCCAAAAATAATTTGGTGATTAAAAAACCATTACGTATGTTTGTCCCGTCAGTTCACCGTTGAACTGATGTAAAAAAATCTATCTATGAAAGTATTAAATCTACTACCTGCCGCAATCGCAGTATCAATGATTGCAAGTTGTTCCAACCGTGAACACAACCCCGAGTTTTTCAGCCCCGTCCCAGTCACCATCCACGTTGACGGCTTCACCGTCTCCCAGCAGGATCTGCCTGCCACCAAGGCTACATTAGCCGGTTCTTACAATGACATTAACGCCATCACCCTGGCTTTCTATCAGGGAACGACCGAGGTCTTTAAAGCCACTCAGTTAAAGTCAGACAACTCAACCTTCACCACTTTCGGTGATTTCAGTCTCGCCCTGCCCATAGGCTCTTATGATCTGGTGGCCATCGCTTACACCACTAAAGAAGGTTCCCCCTTCACACTAACCGGATCTGCCGAGGCGGCTTATACGGGTGCTCACGCCTATGAGACTTTCCTATGCTCTGATAATTTCAGCATCAGCAATGCCGATGCTATTGAAATGACCGTCACCCTGGAACGTATTGTCTCCCAACTCACAGTAAAATCAACTGACGGCAAAACAGCCAACATCACCAACGTGCGTATGACCTTCTCCGCCGGCGGAAAGAGTTTCAACCCATTGACCGGCCTTGCCACATCAAATACCGGTTTTTCCAACACGGTCGGTAACAGTGCCACAGTGGGCGCGCAATCAACATCATCATCTATGTTATTCCTTGCTACCGATGAGCAGGATATTGACGTAACAATTGAGACTCTTGATGCTGACGGCAACACGCTTTTCAGCAAAACCATAGAGAACGTCCCCTTCAAACGCAACAGTAAAACGATCCTAACCGGTCCCATGTACACTGCCGATGATATTTCAGGTTCCTTTCAACTGAACACTGACTGGCTTAAGCCCGACAGCAATATTACCTTCTGATCTTTCTGGTTTTTCTAATATATGGCATTGTGTGTTTTATGGTTTTATTGTTTTTTTATGGTTTAACATGGTAATTGAATCTAATATCACGAAGGGCTCTCAATGAACTTCAGATACCACCTTGAAAAACACTTTCAATACCAGGCGACCTCATCGATTCCGGGTCGTCTGGTATTACTTTTTTCAGACCAAGACATATCTTATTCTCCCCGGCACATTCCAAATGTCGGGCTCAGATATAGCCATACAGGAATTCTCCTATCCAAGAGCGCCCTGAAGGCTATTGTTTTTCCCGTTTTCAAACAGGAAACTGAAAATTAGTGCAAAGGTAGTAATATTAATAATATTTCACAATATTATTACGGGTAAATAGGCAAGAATAGTTTTAAGATGGCGCAGAAACAGAAAGGGTTTTATTCTGCGTAATAATCAGCATTGTAGTCAAACAGTTCCGTGCAGTCAGCCAGCAAAGGGTGATGCTTGTCTTTTTCAGAGAGAATGATATCTGATGCCGGGACCTTCCAGTCAATACCAAGGGCGGGATCGTTCCACATTATGGCACCCTCCTCTTGAGGAGCGTACAGGTTATCACATTTGTATTGGAAAACGGCCTCTTCACTCAGAACCACAAAGCCGTGGGCAAAGCCGCGGGGAATATAGAACTGCCGGTGGTTATCTCCGGTCAGTTCTGCCGCAACATGCTTACCGAATGTGGGAGAGCCCTTGCGGATATCCACGGCCACATCAAGTACGCGTCCGCTGATTACTCTCACCAGTTTGCTCTGTGAGTATTTGCCTTTCTGGAAATGCAGGCCACGAAGTACTCCGTATCTGCTCCTGCTCTCATTATCCTGCACAAACCTGATAGGCCTTACCTGAGCGTCAAAGTCACGCTGTGACCAGGTCTCCATAAAGTATCCACGCTCATCACCAAACACTCGGGGCTCGATGATTACAATTCCCTCAATTTCAGTCTTTATTACGTTTATCATTTCATTTATGGAGTTAACTCCGGTTCAAAGGTAGTAATATTATTATCCAACTACAAACAGACTGCCATTAATGTCAGTTGATATTTTCCATTAAAAAACGCCTATTCATACCAATCATCCATACATGCATCATTATCAGCATTTTAAATTACAGTGTCCGGAATGGCCGTCAAAAAATAATGAAAATTTTTGAAAATTTTTATGAAAAACGCTTGGCGGAATTAAAACCTTTATGTACGTTTGTTCCCGCTGTTCAACGTTGAACAGTGTAAAACATTATTATAAAAACAATAATACCTATGGTTACTAACGTTACTGATTACAACCTGGCAGATATCACGTTATTTGCTCACTTAAAATTGATTATACCGTGAAAATTATAAATCTTTTGGCCAGACGATAAACATATCTCAAAAAGTCCTTTTCGTTCATTTTTTTTATTGCGCAAACTATTGATAATTCATAAGAACGAACAATTTTGATAAATTTATCGTCAGCCATCCGGTTGACCAATAAATTTAGGGTCAACTAACTTTCATGCCCGACCGCAAAGCAAGACAGGTCGGGCATGATTAGTTTATTTAAGGATTTATTCTGAACGTCGTGCCAGTTCGTCAATTACCTTGAGCAGATACTGACCGTACTGGTTCTTGAGCAAAGGCTGAGCAAGTTCACGCATACGCTGCTCGGTAATCCAGCCACGACGGTAGGCTATTGCCTCAAGACATGCCACTTTCAGGCCCTGACGTTTCTCAATCACCTCAACAAATGTGCTGGCTTCGGCAAGGCTGTCATGCGTGCCGGTATCAAGCCATGCAAAACCGCGTCCCAGTGTCTGGACCTTAAGTTCCCTGTCATTCAGGAACTCCTGGTTTACAGTTGTTATCTCCAGTTCTCCGCGTGCCGACGGCTTTATTTTCCCGGCAATCTCTACCACCCTGTTCGGGTAGAAATAAAGTCCCACCACGGCATAGTTGCTCTTGGGTTTGGCCGGCTTCTCCTGAATGCTCAGGCAGTTGCCCTGGGAATCAAACTCCGCCACTCCGTAGCGTTCCGGATCAGATACCCAATACCCGAATACTGTAGCCTTATGGTTCTCCTCTGCATCACGGACGGCATTTTTAAGCATAGCGGTCAATCCGTTGCCATAGAATATGTTATCACCCAGCACCAGACACACACTGTCACCACCTATAAACTCCTTACCGATAATGAAGGCCTGCGCCAGACCGTCAGGACTTGGCTGCTCTGCATATTCAAACCTTACGCCATAGTCAGAGCCGTCACCCAGAAGGCGCTTGAAAGCAGGCAAGTCATACGGAGTAGAGATAATAAGTATTTCACGTATCCCGGCCAGCATAAGCACACTGATGGGATAATAAACCATCGGTTTGTCATATATGGGCAGCAACTGCTTGCTCACACCCTTGGTAATAGGATACAACCGTGTCCCGCTACCTCCTGCCAAAACAATTCCTTTCATATTCCCGTTAACCTTATTTCCGTAATTCCGTATATCCGTGATTCCGTAGTTTCGTAATTCCCTTCTTATCAGGTGGTCTCAATCTTCTCAAGATAGCACATGGGTATACGGCTTATTGCCACCACCGCCACACCCGATATTGCAACCAGCAGTTTGCGGTCCTTTTTTATGCGCTTTACAATACCGGTTGTGCCTTTATACACCCCATCGGTCACACGCACCAAATCTCCCTTAGCATACTGCGGTTTAGGCTCAAGCACTTCAATATCACCTCCGTTATCACTCTGTACCGATGTCACCAGGATAAAGATATTCATCTCCTCATCACGTATGGGAGCGGGCTTTCCGCCGGGCACATCGGTATAAATCATGAACTGGTTGTAGTGTTTCTGCTTGAACTCCAACAGCCATGACAAATGACATTGGATAAAGAAAAGTGCCGGAATAAAAGGCTCTTCACTATATCTCAGATTGCCATCTTCAAGGCAATCAATAGTATGTACCGCATAATAAGTGCGACATCCCGCCTTTTTAGCCTCATCAATCAGAGACTGTGTCTTGTTCCAGAATGCACGGAGCGCATACCACCTAACCTCCTCCATATCTCCGTATTTCCGTGATTCCGTGATTCCGTATTTCCGAATTTCCGTGACTCCGCGTCAGCGGTTCCTGTACATAGAATCGTAGTACTTCTGATACTCACCGCTGGTCACATTGTCAACCCAGGCCTGATTGTCCAGATACCACTTGACGGTTTTCTCAATACCCTCCTCAAACTGCAGGCTGGGCTCCCATCCCAGTTCACGCTGCAACTTGGTGGAGTCAATGGCATACCTCAGGTCATGACCCGCACGGTCAGTCACATATGTGATAAGGTCCATATCAGCCCCTTCGGGTCTGCCCAACAGGCGGTCAACAGTATTGATAAGGACCTTGATTATGTCAATATTTTTCCACTCATTGAATCCGCCTATATTGTAGGTTTCGGCAATGGTTCCCTTATGGAAGATAATATCAATTGCACGGGCATGATCCACCACATAAAGCCAGTCACGTACATTCTCACCCTTGCCATATACAGGCAGAGGCTTGCGATGACGTATATTATTGATGAACAGCGGAATCAGTTTCTCAGGGAACTGATAAGGCCCGTAGTTGTTAGAGCAGTTTGTGACAATGGTAGGCATGCCGTAAGTATCATGGAACGCACGTACGAAATGGTCGCTGCCGGCCTTGCTTGCACTGTACGGGCTGTGGGGCTGGTACTTAAGATCTTCAGTAAAGAATTTTTCACCATAAGCCAAGTGATGCTTCCCGCTTGAGGCCTTGGTAGTGAACGGAGGCTCAATACCCTCAGGATGCGTCATCTGCAACGCCCCGTAAACCTCATCAGTCGAGATATGATAGAATCGCTTGCCTTCAAATTTCTCAGGCAGTGACTCCCAGTAGGTCTTGGCAGCCTGTAGCAGTGACAGAGTACCCATTACGTTGGTCTGAGCAAAGGTGAACGGATCCTTTATGGAGCGGTCCACATGACTCTCTGCAGCCAGATGGATGATACCGTCCACATGTTCCTGCTGCATGAGTTTGAGCACCCCCTCAAAGTCACAGATATCCATCTTGACAAACTTGTAGTTGGGCTTGTCCTCAATATCCTTAAGGTTATCAAGATTGCCCGCATAAGTAAGTTTATCCAGGTTGACAATCTTATAGTTAGGATACTTGTTCACAAAAAGGCGTACCACATGGCTGCCAATAAAGCCGGCACCGCCGGTTATAATGATAGTCCTGTCAAACATAACGTAAGTTGGGTCTAAAAAAACAAATAATTATTTCTGGTCCAGAACAACGTACTTGGAACTGTTGCTCTTGTACTCCGGAACAATCTCCTTCATGATACGCACCACCTCCATGTCATCAAATGAGTATGAAGCCTCAAGCAGCCGCTCCTCATTTCTGCAAGCCGTCTCATAGTCATACTCGCGCACCTTGGCAATCATAATCTTGGGATGCTCTGTAGGTTTGGTGTTCTCGGCCGATGCCAATACCTCCTCATAGAGTTTCTCACCGTCACGCAGGCCGGTAAAGACAATCTTGACGTCACGGGCACCGCTTAGTTGAATCATACGCTTGGCCAGGTCAACAATCTTGACGGGCTTGCCCATGTCAAACACATATATCTCACCGCCCTTGCCCATGGTTCCTGCTTCAAGAACCAGTTTACAGGCCTCAGGTATAAGCATAAAGAAACGCTCAATATTGGGGTCTGTCACCGTGATGGGGCCACCGCTCTTGATCTGCTCACGGAAATGCGGGATAACGCTGCCGTTTGAGCCAAGCACATTACCAAAACGGGTGGTCACGAACTGGGTGACACCCTTTACCTTTCCGCTCACAATGGCTGCATTGAGTGCCTGACAGTATATCTCACAGATACGCTTTGAGCAACCCATAACATTGGTGGGGTTTACGGCCTTATCGGTCGATATCATTACGAACTTGCCTACCTTGTATTTTACGGCAAGGTCCGCCAGGATGCGTGTACCCACTACATTGTTCTGTATAGCCACAGCAGGATTATCCTCCATCATGGGCACGTGCTTGTAAGCGGCAGCATGCAGCAGATAGTCTATTTTGTGAGCCTTGAAGAGTGACTCCATGAGTTCCTTGTTGGTAATGCTGCCAACAATGGTATAAGCCTTGATCTTGGGGAACTTATCTGCCATCATAAGACGGATATCATGCATGGGGGTCTCAGCCTGGTCAACCAGCACCATCTCCGCCGGCTTGAAGTGAGCGATCTGACGCACCATCTCACTGCCTATTGAGCCCGCTGCACCTGATATGAACACCCTCTTGTCACGGATATTGTCACTGATTTCTGCCATGTTGATGTCAATCACATCACGCGGAAGCAGGTCCTCAATCTCAACCTCATGCATAAGATTGTGACTGAGTTGGGTCTTGCCGTCCCACTCCTCGGCATCAGGAACAACCATTATCTTTATATCAGCCTCAATAAGAGCACTTATAAGATTCTGCTTTTCACGGAACGTATTTGTCTGAACAGGGCTGATCAGCAATGATGTTGCATTCTGCTCCTTCATTATGTTGACAAGGTTGTCATCATCGGCATACACATGGACATTCAAAAGGCTCTGTCCCACAAAATCACCGGTCGGGCTCACAAAGCCTTTAAGTTCATAACGTTTTACGTCCTGGTTGACAAGGCTCTTGGCAAGACTGATGCCGCCCTCAAGCACGCCATAGATAAACGCTCCATGTGCAGCCTCAATTGAACGTGTTCTCTCGAACAGTATCCTGACCATCATTCTCATGAAAATGAGGCCCAGCGTGGAGAGAGCGAACAGGAAAAAGAAACCTAACGGCTTGAACATTATGATGCTCGCAACATCATAATTAATAAGAATCGCGGATATAAGCAGGTTTGTCAATGATGCCAGCAACACTGCCGCTATCACATTGTGCAGATCCTTGAAATTAGAGTATCTTATGACACCGACATATGTGCGGAATAACTTGAAATAAACACAGTAAATGAATACTGAAATAAGGTATCCCCACAAGAGAGGCAACTGCCCGTGATCAAACATTGTGGTTTCTCCGCTGAACCTTATCAGTGAAACGGTAAAGAAATAGGAAACCGTTACGCCAATACAATCCAGAAGCAGAATGCCCCAGTAAGGGAGAGTCTTTTTAGTGAAATACCAATCTGATATATCCTTGATGTAATTTCTCATTTTTCCCGATAATGCCAGAACAGGCTGCAAAATTAATCATTTGTCAGCAACCACACAAGCCTTGCGGCAAACATGTGGATGCAAATATTCAGAAGGAGTAGTAAACCTGGTGGCCGTCAATGATCTGGAGACCCTCAACCGGAGCCTCAAGCGGGCGGCCGTTCATGTCAAATATGCTGCCGGTTTTGTCAGGTTGGGCTATGTCACCAACCTTTGACACAGTAGGAATACCCTTCTTTACAAGCAGGTCAAGCATCTTTTCACCGTAGCGGCGGCCCAGCATGCGGTAACCCTCGGCAGTGAAATGGAGGTTGTCTGAGCCGGCAGGACATCCTTTTGACGATATCACATATGCGGTCTTGATCTTGCTGGGCAGGCGGTCTATGGTGTTGTTGGCACCGCTGCAGGCTCCCTTCTGGTCTGCATGGACTACCTCACCGGCCAGCAGCGGGACATCGGCCGCATTGAGTTCAAGGTCTGTCAGGATATCGTTATATATCTTCTTTACGCGGTTAAGCCACTCGTCACTGTATGCATCGGTCTCACCCTGATGGATAAGGATGCCGCTTATGACGCCCGTGCGCTTGGCAATCTTGGCCATGTCAATAAGGCGCTGGTAGGGATTGTTGTCATAATCCTTGGCAATATTCTGCAGCCAGTCTGCCGCATCATTTTTCAGATATGACTCATACTGGCTCTTGTCAAACAGTTTCATGGAACAGCCGGCAACGGCAACCACGATTACGCGTACCTGATATGCTCTTGGCAGACTGTCAACCAGATATCTGCCAAAATAATCAACAGGGGTAAGACCTGTGGAACTACGCACAAGAGGTGGATTGGCAACATCCCACGTACCCATCTTGGAACCGTCAGAATTGGCGGCATACATCTTCTGGAATCGACGCCCTGACCAGGCATCAACTGATTCAGGTCTTGCATTACCCTCCATATTTGATTGTCCGAAACAGAGGAACACAAGGTTCTTGTCACTGGCGGCATACATGACCGTACAGGCCAGAAATGTCAATAAAAGCGTAACAGTCAGTCTTTTCATAACAACATATCGTTCAGTCTTTGCAAAATTATACAAAAGTTTTGACATTTTAAAGCGACCGTATCTTTTTTACGGCCACCGCACGCAACACATCAAAATGTTTTCATATATTTGTTTTTTGAATTTCATTAAACAAGGTTTATGAAAAGGTACCTGATTACTATTTGCCTGGCACTGTTCAGTATTGCCTCATACGCCCAGGACGACATGCCATATTCTTTTGAAACCCAAGAATACATCGGGCCGGTCCAATATGTGAATTTTCATGACCTGTCATTTGATGACACGCAATCACGTATCCTTTACAGGTCAGATCCGCCAGCCGCACCCGCTGATTCAGCCGTCAGGTGGATTGACCGCATATACAATATGCCCCAATGTTTCATTGATTTCTACAACAGTTATGAAAAGGCCGTAAATGATGTGCTGAACGGAAAAGACAACTATCTGTCAGACCCCACGCGTGCAACACAGGATCAGACTATCGGTTCAACATATTATGTTCCAATCAAGGAGTGGCAACATACAATATCGTTTGAGTACCCCCGCAACTGGACGTCAGAGCAGGTTAAAGCGTATTCAAAAAACATAACCGATGAACTGCAAGCCAATTACTCAGATACCGTGGCACTGTTCCTGCCGTACCTGCTGATGTGTCTCAATTATGATTTTCCGCAGGCTTTCTGGATAAACAACAGTCAGATTTTACATATGGTAAGGGCTCCGTCGGCAAATACCAGATACGGTAACGGAAATGCCGAAATCACCTTTTCATATTCAGTTCTTCTTATTGTAAAGAAAGTCGGTTACAGCATAGTTATTGACGAGTACAGTACGCTCTCTGACCTGCACAGTGCAGTTTCTGATTTCAAGGAACAGATAAACATCATTCTCAGCGGAGTTCCAAACGGCTCTACATATGATAAGGTGGTGTATCTGAATGACTGGATAGCAGAGCACAACGCCTACAGCACAGGAAAGACCGCCTCAATAATATGGAGTGCAATGAGCGCCATAAAAGGCAGCACCGGCTCCAAAGGTCCCGTATGTGAAGGCTACGCCCGCGCATTCAAGGTTCTTGCCGATGCCCTTGAAATACCCAGCCGGCTTGTAATAGGCAAAGCCCGCACGGCACCCGGCAAAGACCGCGAGTCACATATGTGGAATGAAGTCAAGATGGATGACGGCAAATGGTACGGCCTTGACGTAACCTGGAATGACCCCACTTCATCAACCAAACCGACCGCCGCCAAGTCAGGGAATGAGAACCACAATTGGCTGCTGCTGGGCAAGAACAGTAACGTCAACGGACTCCCATTTGATGAGTCACACCCCGTAAATATGACGCAAAGCCTGTCAAGCGTGGACAAACTGTACTGCTATCTGTTCTCATATCTGACAGACCAGGCCTACACTCCCAAGAGCAGGAACATGTCAGATTTCTCCATTGATGACATGACGAATCAGGTTGACCACACATTCAGTGCAGACAGCCCCGCACCTCTCAAGATTCATTCGCTTACGGGAGTATTCATCGGGCAATTCGCCACATTTGACGAGGCACGTCGCCAACTGGCACCCGGGTTGTACATAATCAACAGCCGCAAAACCGTAATCAGATAGCCGGTTTGCCACAAAGGCGCCCGGTTTTACCACAAAGAACCCTGCAGCACTCCCCCCTGCTGCAGGGTTTGTTAATTTTGCGTGCTGTAAGCCTGTGGCCGGGTTGCCCGGTTAAGGCGCAATGTTTAACCACCCCATGACCGGGATGCCCGGTAGAAGGGACAAAAAAGTTTTTATCAGATTATGTACGACGTTTCTTTCATCAAGAAATTTGAATCAACGGTGCGCAAGCATTGGAATGATGCAGCACTCAGTGATTACAAGCACAGCACAGCCACCTATGGTGGGCTGGCAGCACAGATTGAGCAGGACCAACTGCTCTGGAAAGCAGCCGGAATTAAAAAAGGTGATAAGATTGCACTGAACGCCAAGAGTTGCGCAGGCTGGATCAAGACCTTTATGGGTATCATGACCGGCGGATACGTAGGCGTCCAGTTGTTTGACGGATATACCCCCACTGACACCATGAACCTGGTGAACCACTCTGACAGCGTGCTGCTCTATACAGAGAAGCGCCTCATGGACAAGATGGATTTTGAGCAGATGCCCGCCCTGATTGGTGCCATTGATGTTCACACCGGTGAACTGCTGGCCAGCCGCGGCACTTTTGCTGATATATATCTTAAGCGTGAGCAGATTATGCACGATGCTCACCCCGCAGGCTTCAAGATTGAAGATTTCGGTTATGAGGACCGTGATGCTGATGAGTTGTGCGGTCTTAACTACACATCGGGCTCAACAGGTAACCCCAAGGGCGTTATGCTGAGCGTACGCAACTTCAGCGTAAACGTATTCCTGATTCCGCGCCATTTCCCCTATCGTGAAGGTCAGACCTACCTGAGCGTACTGCCGTTCGCACACATATTCGGTCTGCTGTATGATGCCATTGAGCCTTTGTGCCTTGGCATGCATCTCACAATACTTGGCATGCCGCCTGTTCCGGCATATCTCAAGCCCGCTCTGAATGAGGTTAAGCCTAACGTATTCTTTGCCGTGCCTCTGATTCTTGTCAAAATGCTTGACAACACTATAGGTGAGTTCGTAACAAGCAAGTCAGGCCGCCAGAAACTGGCCGACCACAAGAACAACCAGGATTACTGCACTGCTCTGCGCACCATATTCATGTCAGCATTCGGTGAGAACATAGAACTGCTGGTAACAGGCGGTGCCGCCATGGCGTTTGACC
Source organism: Bacteroidaceae bacterium (assembly GCA_017551925.1). Lineage (GTDB taxonomy): Bacteria > Bacteroidota > Bacteroidia > Bacteroidales > Bacteroidaceae > Colenecus. Next base: position 13,832 of record JAFZKA010000049.1, read on the forward strand.
TTGAGGACCTGATGGCCCAGAAACTGCAGATTCCGTTCGTAACCGGTTACGGCATGACCGAGGCCTGCCCCACCATTGCCATCGGTGAAAAGGGCAAGTACAAGATGAAATCAGTAGGTGAGATTGTGGCCGAGGGTATTGAGTGCCGCATTGACTCTGCTGATCCCGAGCACATACCGGGTGAGGTTATTATAAAAGGTGACTGCGTGTTCAGCGGCTACTACAAGAACCCTGAGGCTACTGCCGAGGTTCTGGACAAGGACGGCTGGTTCCGCACCGGCGATATGGGTACCATTGATAAGGATACCACAGTATTCCTGGCAGGCCGCTGCAAGAACATGCTGCTCTCATCAAACGGCCAGAACATATTCCCTGAGGAGATTGAGGTTGTTCTCAATGCACTTCCCTATGTGGCAGAGTCAATCATTGTTGACCGCAAGGGACACCTTACCGCACTCATCGTTCCCAACCTTGATGAGGTTGGCGCAAGCGGCATGGACAACGATGCCCTGAATGCAGTGATGGCCGGAAACATTTCAAAACTGAACAATGAGATTCCCGCCTACTCACATGTTGACGGCTTTGAACTCAAATTTGAGCCTTTTGTAAAGACACCTAAAGGCAGCATACGTAGGTTTATGTACAAATAAGCAGTATCTTTGCACTCCGAAACAGATAAAAATCATGACAGAAAAGAGAGTTGTCATTACCGGAATGGGCGCAGTTACGTCTATCGGTAAGAACACAAGCGAATTCAAGGAGAGTTTATTCAACGGCCGTTGCGGCATCACCTCAATTGAGGGTATGGACCAATTCGGTGAACTGAGCGTGCATGTTGCAGGCATGGTCAAGGATTTCAAGCCCGCAGAGATGGGCATGGACGCCGGCAGCGTACGTCGCAGTGACAAATTCAGCCAGTTCGGTATTTGTGCCGCCATCCAGGCCATGGAGCAGAGCGGTCTTAAAGCCGATGAAAATATTCCCGCCTCACGTTTGGGTGTCTATGTAGGCTCAGGCATAGGCGGCATGCAGACTTTCATTGACCAGACTCTGGTAATGAACAATGAGGGTGCCAGGCGCATATCACCGCTCTTCATTCCCATGATGATAGGCAACCTGGGTGCCGGAAACATAGCAATCAAGTTCAACGCACAGGGTCCCTGCCTGCCGGTAGTATCAGCCTGTGCCACCAGTACCCACGCTGTAGGTGAGGCATTCCGTGCCATCAAGTACGGTATGGCCGATGCAATAATTGCCGGCGGTACCGAGGCTGCAGTGAATCCTCTGGCAATAGGCGGATTCGCAAACATGAAAGCGCTCTCAACAGCAGAGAACCCGCTTGAGGCCTGCCTGCCGTTTGACAAGCGTCGCGGCGGATTCGTTATGGCCGAGGGTGCCGGAATACTGATTCTTGAGGAGTATGAGCACGCTGTAAAACGCGGTGCACATATAATAGCCGAGGTGGCCGGTTACGGCAACACCTGCGATGCATACCACTACACCGCTCCCCGCCCCGACGGCACCACAACAGCCGCATCGCTCTCATTGGCACTTGCCGAGGCCGGTTACAACGCCAATGACCTGCTCTACATCAACGCCCACGGTACCGGTACTCACATGAATGACGCCTGTGAGACCAAGGCCATCAAGATTGCTCTGGGTGAAGAGCAGGCCCGCAAGGTCATGATCAGTTCCACCAAGTCAATGCACGGCCATATGCTTGGCGCAACCGGTGCCGTTGAACTGATAGCATCGGCCATAGCCCTTGAGGAGGGTGTTCTGCCTCCTACCATCGGCTATAAGGAACCGGATCCTGAATGTGACCTTGATTACATTCCCAATACGGCACGTAAGATTCAGGCTGAGTACGCCCTCTCCTGCTCTCTCGGTTTTGGCGGACACAATGCCGCAGTAGCACTCAAACGTTATCATGATTAAACTGAGTAAAGAGGAGTTGATGCAGTACATGCCCCACAGGGACCCCATGCTCCTTGTGGACCAGTCTGAACTGACCGATGAAGGCGCCATATCAGAATACACCATACCTGATGACCCCTATTATACCCACGGTCATTTTCCGGGCAACCCCATTGTTCCGGGAGTAATACTGTGCGAGATAATGGCTCAGGGCAGTGTTCTTTTGTTCAACGAACAACTCGTAGGCAAACTGGCTCTCTATGCCGGCATGGACAAAGTGCGTTTCAAAAAGAGCGTGCACCCCGGTGACAAGGTCATTGTACGTTCGCATCTGGCAAGTTGTCGGGGTATGTTCATATCTGTTGAATCAACCGCCTATGTTGATGATGAGGTATGCGCATCGGGCCAACTCTCATTTATGCTGGTTGACAGACCGTAAGTTTGTTGCCACATTTTAAATAAGGGCCGTCGGGTACAAAAAACCGCCGGCCCTTTCTTTTTAATAAAAAATGACTTATTTTTGTGTTCATCAAACAAACAAATGTTTATGAAAAGCCTACTGGTACTTGACAATGACATTCAGCAGATAACGCAACTGGCAGAATTCATTGAACAGTTTGCTGAACAGGCAGGTCTGGATATGGCTCTCACCATGAGTCTCAACCTTGCTCTTGAGGAGGCTGTCTCAAATGTAATGATGTATGCCTACCCTGAGGGAACAAAAGGTCAGTTAGAGATTGAGGCGGGCTTTGAGAACGGCAAATGTACGTTTGTAATCAGTGATTCGGGAATTCCCTTTGACCCCACAACCAAACAGGATGCCGACATAAGTCTTTCGGTTGAAGAAAGACCTATTGGCGGATTGGGAATATTCCTGGTCAAGAACATTATGGATTCCGTAAGTTACGCAAGGAAAGGCGAAAAGAATGTTCTCACATTGACAAAGAAAGTATAACACTATATAATAACAATATGGAAGTAACAATCACAAAGACTGAACAGTCATTAACTGCCAAACTGGTTGGAAGACTTGACACACCATCAGCACAAGAGGTTAGCCAGAAACTTGAGCCGCTTATGGAGAATGCTGACAAGGAACTTATTCTGGACTGCACCGAAATGAGTTATATATCCAGTTCAGGATTGCGCATATTGCTTTCTTTACGTAAGCAGGCAGCCACCAAGGGAGGAAAAGTGGTTATCCTTAACATCAATGACGAGATACGCCAGGTATTCATGATGACCGGCTTCCTGAATCTGTTTGAGATCAAGAATGGCTGAAGGTTTCAAAAAACACCTTCTCTGCGTACTGCTTGTCATATTGGCTTTTACGGGCTGTTCTAAAAAGGAGCAACCCGCTGATGCCGCTTTCAAGCCCCACACCATAGGCATATTGACAGGCACTACTTTCAAAACGGCATTGGAAAAGATATATCCCGATGCCGAGGTCCTTTATTTTGAAAACTTTTCATTGACCTGCATGGCCCTCAAGAAGGGTCAGATTGACGCTTTTACGTGTCCGCGTCACGGAAGCTGGGAACTGCTGCGCAGCAATCCCGGCATGAGACTGCTTGACAGCCCTGTGATAATTGACACAATATCAATTGCATTCCGTCCGCAGGAACAGCAGTTGGCAGATCAGTTCAACCATTTTCTGGACTCAATGCGCCTGAGCGGCGAGTTGGACCGCATGTGGGATAAATGGCTGAACTCAGAATCCTTACCGGAACCGTATGAGTCTGAGCATATCAACGGCAAGCCTATTACCGTCGGATTTGAAACCGGGCAGTCTTTCCTTACATTGCTTATTGACAATGAGGTTGCAGGGTTTGAGCCTGAACTGATGCTGAAATTCGGTGAATCAGTGGGTCGTCCGGTCAAGCCGGTTGAGATGAAAGAGACCGGTATGATTCCCGCGCTGCTGTCAGGCCGTCTGGACGCCATTGCAAGCAGCATCACCCCCACCCCTGAAAGAACCGCAAACATGCTTTTCTCCAAGCCCTATGCCAGGACAGAGATTGCACTTTGCGTATATGACCCTGTTGCTGATACCGGCACCGGAATCTCCTTTGGCGGGACACTGAAACAGAATATTTTTGAGGCCAAACGTTACATGCTTATAATTGAGGGGCTTGAGAATACCCTCATTATCACATTCCTGGCGCTGGTGTTCGGATATCTGCTGGGCGTTCTGCTTTCAATAGCCAAATACCACGGCAAAAAAACCAGACTGATTGCAGAGTTCTACTGCAATTTCATAGAGTCAATCCCCATTGTGGTGTTGCTGCTGTTCATGTTCTATGTTGTCTTTGCAACATCACATATCTCAGCAATGACAGTGGCGGTAATCACATTCTCGCTCTATTTTTCAGTGGGTGCGTCAGATTGCATCGAACGCTCAATAGAGATTGTTGAGAAAGGACAGTGGGAGGCCGGATATGCACTCGGGTTCAAACCGCTTCAGATCCTGGTCTATATAATAGTTCCGCAGGCTGCCGAGGAGTTTTTCGCCCAGTTCCGCAACAAAGCCGTCGGACTGATAGAGAACACCTCAATCGTGGGGTTCATTGCCATCAAGGATATGACGATGGTAACTGACCTTATCCGTAACCAGACCTACAACTCGCTCATACCGCTGGCTGTAGTGGCAATCCTCTATTTCCTTATAGCGTTCGGAATAACCAGGAGTTTTGCCATCCTGTCTGACATCTTCTATTACAAGAAACGCAATAAACTGGCCCACAAATGATAGAGATCAGAGACTTGGACATAACTTTTCCTGATGGAACATCTCTGTTCCGAGGGCTTAATCTCAACATTGAAAAAGGTGAGATTATCTCTATCATAGGACCTTCGGGCGGCGGCAAGAGCACTCTGCTCAGGTGCATAAATGCGTTGGAAACTCCTACAAAAGGACATATTCTGATTGACGGTGACGATATTCTTGACCGCAAGACAGACAAGTCCGCCATTCGCCGCAAACTGGGAATGGTGTTCCAGCAGTTCAACATGTTCCACAATCTTGACGTGCTCGGCAATGTCACCATCGGACCGGTGAGACTGCTTGGAATGAGCATACAGGAGGCCGAGGCCAGAGCCATTGAGTATCTCAGATTGGTAGGTCTGTCCGGCAAACTTCACGCCATGTCAAGCCAGTTGTCAGGAGGTGAAAAGCAAAGGGTTGAGATTGCCCGATGCCTTGCCATGGAGCCGGAGGTAATCCTGTTTGACGAGCCCACATCGGCACTTGACCAGATGATGGCTACTGAGGTTTTCCGTGTCATTCAGGAACTGGCCAAACGTGACATGACAATGGTCATTGTGACTCATGCCCTTGAGTTTGCCCGCAGCGTGAGTACACGTATCCTGTTCATGTGTGACGGCCTTATTTATGAAGACGGCACACCGGAGCAGATATTCGAGCATCCGCAGTACACCGTGACCCGTCTGTTCATACGTGACCGCATGAGTCTGATATTCAAGGTTGAAAACAGGGAATATGACCTTTACAAGATAAACGCTGAGATTGAGTTCTATTGCCAGAAACATCATTTCGGAAAGAAATACTTCACTCTGGAACTTATCACAGAGGAACTGCTCACCAATTTCCTCCCGTTCTCAGGGCCTATCAATTTCAGGATTTTCGTTGATGACAACAAGCAACTGGCCATTGAGGTTGAGCAGGAGAACTGCAGTGAAAACATTATTGAGTCACCAGAAAAGGATGAGATTTCACGCATGATCCTTGAGGGCCTGTGCCAGACACTGACAGAGACCCAGTTCAAGAACAACCGCCTTATAAGCATTGTCGTCGGCGGTGACATCAACTAAAAAAAATGACACAAAAGGATTGAATCCCTTTGTGTCATTTTTCTATCAGACAGCCTGTTATCAGTCTCTCATTGTTATGTCAATGAAAATATAGTAGTTCTCACCGAACATAATCTCATTCTGATAATTGTTGTCGCTCTTTTTCTCCTTTGAGTTGTTGAGCAGAGGCATCTCCTCATTGAACTCCTTGAGACGTTTGCGGTAGTTGGCAATCTTGATTGACTTGATCTTTGAAACCTGCATCTCATACGGATGTTCGTAGATGCCCTGATGCAGCCACTCCTTTGAGTTGTGCAGATAGTAGTAGATGCTGTAACTGTCATAACCGGTACCATCGGTTGTAATAGGACCGTTTGATTTCAGCATGTAGCCCAGGAAATCCGTATCATAGAATGTATATTCCTCTGAGGTAAGTTTCTCAGGGAAAGTAATGGTGGTGTAACCGTTGGCATTTGTCAGTGTGGCGTGGTCACCCTCCTGCAATACAATGCCTTTCTGTTTACCTGAAGCGGAACCTGATGAACCGCATGCTGTCAATGCCATGGCACCAATCATGAGTGACATGATGATCATTGAAGAAAATCTGATCTGTTTCATTAAATTATAAGTTTAGAGGTTAAATAATAAAGTCTTTTACTGATTCAAATCATAATATGTCTTTCCGTTCCTGATATACATACCGCCGGGAACATCAATCTCCTGACCTGACGTGCTGTATATCTTTTCATCGGCAGGAACAGACTCCTGAATATCCGATACCGTTGTCCCGCTGTCAGTGACTGTCAGTTTCAGTGACTTTGACACGTTGTCAACCGTTGCAAATACGTAAGTAGTGCCGGCACCGACTGCTGTCACCACACCGTCCTGGCTTACCTTGACAACATTCTCATCCAATGACTTGAAGACGAATACTGAATCTGTAGCGTCAACCGGAGTGCGTGACGGTTCAAGTTGAACCTGCTCACCTACGCTAAGAGTGTTCGTGCTTGCCTTAAGGTTCACCTTCTTGACCATCTTGTAGTCAACCATGTACTCTATCAGCCAATCCAGGTCTTTCTCCGGTATCTTTGTGTTACCGACACCGTTCTTGAGGAATGTATATATCTTACGCTGTGTAGTGGAACCTGACATTTTCTGCAGTTTGTCAATGACAGGAGCAAACATATACTCCTCAGGTTTGCGGCTGTCAGGAGAACCCCATTTACCGGTGTAGTTCCTGAAACGGGCAAAGAAATGCTCATATCCGTCCTCACCAGTATATTTTGAGCAGAATGTGGTAATCTCATAATCCTTGGCCAGATCACCGTCACTCATACCGAACAGTGCGCCCAGCAGGAAACCGAGTGTTCCGGTACGGTCAGCACCCATTGAACAATGGTAAAATACGGGCTTACCGGCCTTAAGTTCCTTGATTATCCATTGGATTTCACGTATGCCTGAGTCATTTGCGTCAAAATTTACCATTCGGGCGTCAACTGACTCGGGAACCAGGTTAAAGTCAACATCATTTTTGCCGTTCTCATCCTTCACGGCAAGGGCTGATTCCCTGTTGGGTACATTTGAGGAACTGCGCAAATCAAGTTCTGCACGTATGCCGGCATCACGCATGGCTGCAATACCTTCATCGGTAAGGAGCACCGTATTTGCGCCGTCAGCCTTAAGATGACCTCCGCGGAACAGTTTGCCGTAGGCAATCTTATGACCGCCCAGACCGGTCCAGCCACCCATGTCACGCACATTAAGTGTACCGTCAGCCCTGAGCATTCTCAAGGTTCCGGTGGTCTCAAATGAACCGCTGTCCTCAACAACCTCAGACTGGTCAGCCTTTACAGCGACCACCCTGTAATAGTAGATAAGGCCCGGTATAAGGTTATATACATCATAGGCATCAGCATCCTGACCGACCTTATAGACCAACGAATCAGAAAAATCAGACTCAACGCTTATCTCAATTCTGCGGGATTCGACCTCTGACTGGTTTGTCCAGGACAGGCTGACAGGTTTTGGCCAATCGCATCTGAAACTGGTTTCAGGATCATAATACCGCAATATATATGAAACGTTCAGGTCAGGTATCGTATCATAACTGAAATCATTCATGTAATGATAGACACTGTCATTCTCCAGGCAATACTTGGTATTGACATCTAACAATACCGGTGGTCTGGAATTAAAGATACTGTCATCAGGATTCGTGGGACGATGCTGGGAAAAGACATATCCCGTCAACAAGGTCATTGCAAAAAGAACTGATAGCTTTCTCATAACACTTGATTTTTTTGTCATGTTTTATTCAGCACCAGGAACATAAATCGGACGTATGGGAGTTCCGCGCCATTTGTCCTTAGGCTGGTCATAATTCAGGCTGGGACTGCTCTCTGCGCAATACTGCTGTGTGGCTGTTGTCTCTGAAACGCAGTCAGAAACCCAGAAACGTGAACCGGGGCTGCTTGAGGTGTAACCCTTGATGGTCTTTCCGTTCATATATCCATTTGACGGAAGGAATATCGAGTTGCCGTTTATCTTGCTGGTAAAGGCAACACCTTTCACTCCATTGAGTGTAGCCGATGACAATGTGCAGTACTGTCCCAGTTCCTTAAGTTCGGCAAGTGACGGCATTCTCCAGTTTCCGCCCAACTTGACGTAAGCGGCATCATCGGTCGGAGCCAGTTTGTCTGAAGATGACGTGTAACTGCCACGCTCGGTATTCAGGTTATATACGCTCTGTGAGTACCCCTCCTCATAACCCTCTTTCCAGGTCACGGTCACATCACCCTCACCGTTGACTTTAAGTGATGAATAGTAGGGCTCCAACTCACCCCAACCGTAGTAATCACCAAAGTCTGTCTCTTTCTCTGCCAGGCCGTTTACGGTAAGATTTGAGGTTGCCCAGTATTTGCCGCTCGGCAAACCAAGGTCAGCGGTATTCTCAGGATTGGTACGGGTCAGTTCCAGTGCGTAACTGCAACCGCGTCCGCTCTGCTGTTTCTTACCGGTAAATGAACCGATGAACGCATTGCGTCCGTCATATGCGGCAACCTTAAGTGTCTTGTCTGACAGGTCAGTCTCGCCAATCAGAAGGTAAACGGTAATGACATTGTTCTTGTCAGGAGCAAATCCTGCGCCGTCGGCACCCAGTGTGATGGTCTGATTCTCAAAATATGACTTTACCGCAGGAACAGGCTCCAGAGCGGTGGGATTATATTCAATCTCGTTCGGGAACAGAGGTTCCGGGGCTGTAATGATTACGGTTTTGAATTTACCGGTGTTTCCTCCGTCAGGAACGGTAATATTTATCTTCATCAGGCTCCCGAAGTGATGGAACTGGAAATCTGCCGTATTGCCAGCATCGGGAGTCGTGGCGTTCGTGTACATAAAGTCATTGACAGCCAGATGTGCCGTGCTGTTGTTGGTTTTCTGATTTACCTTGTTGGTATAAGCGGCAACGACCTTCTGCGCAGTTGCATCGGCAGAATAGGGATAATATGCAAAATACTGGCGGTTAGGCACAAGTCCCCATCCGCTGCCGGTAAATTTCACATAGTTTGAATTGCCTCCTGCAGCCTGGAACAGCACCTGTGATGCTATGCCCTCATCATCGGCAGACATTGTCGGCCAGACACCTATCTTATCACCCTTAGTCCATGTGAATTCACCGCTGGGAGCAATTGACGTACGTGTATCAGATCCGAAAACAAAATTATCAACACCCATCACAACCTCAGTTATGCAGTCTTCACTGACAACTGATTTGAGTTCCTTGCTCTCATTTGAACATGAAGCCACAAGACACATTCCTATGGCCAGGAGCGGAAATATACTAGTATGTTTCATTTCTGTAAAGTTTAAGTTCAGGTTATTTCTTATAATAGGCCTTGCCGTCAATTATCATATAGCCCTCGGCAGGTATCTCTATCTGACGGCCTGACATATCAAATGCTGCACTCTCTCCTGCTGCCGCTTTTACAAGCCCTACAGCAGTCTCCTCAGTCACCTCAGACAGGAAGAAATTGTCCAGGCAGGTGTTATTGCCGTTCTGGCTCATATGAGTTGCCATGAACTGCAGGTAACTGTACCCCTCGGTATTCGTGAACACGTATATCACATCAGTCCAGTTGCCGTCATATGACGGATATCCCAGAACAAGAGACTGACTGTTTCCGCTCATCGGAACAGGCATAGGTCTGTAATAGGTGTAATCCTGATCATCATCCCATACAAAATCATCGGCACCGGCATACAGTGACGGATCAAGCGTAACAAGGCTTGTTGAAATGTTGCTGTTGCTTACGCTCTGAATATCAGTTGAGTTCTTGATTCTGTAACTGAAAACATATGTCTTGTTTGCAGAGATTTTCCAAAGCGTGCGTATTGATTTGGCCGATGATTCATCACCATCTGCCTTAGACTGGATATAAACGCTGTCAGAACCGGCATAACTGACTGCATCAAAGTTTGAAAGCGTCATTTCACGTTCATTGGCTGCTGTCCAGTTGACGAAATAACCTCCGTACTCGAATGAACCGTTGGTGATAAGGTTCTTGACCGTAGCCCATGTCTTGCCTCCCTCCTCAACGTATGCGGGCATTGATGACTCCACAAGCGGAACGTTCACGGTCAGAGTCTTGGATACGCCGTCGGCAGAGACGGTAATACGGGCAGTGCCGCCGCGTACTGCTGTTACAAGACCGTCATCAGATACTGTTGCAACTCCTTCATTTGATGATTCGTAATGTGCCGTCGGGTTAGTTGCTGTAGTCGGAGTCACCTTTGCTACAATCTGGAATGTCTCACCCGGATTCAATGTAACACGTGATTTGTTTATGGTGACACTCTTTACAATAGCGTAATCAACCAGTTCATTGATAAGCCAGTCAAGTTCTGCCTCTGATAACTTGGTTCCATTGACACCGGTCTTAAGATGATTATACACCTTATGCTGAAGGTCATTTCCGGCAAATGCCTTGACCTTATCTATCATCTTGGCATACTTGTAACTCTCCTCTGTATTATCAAATCTTCCGTCATAGGTCCTGATGCGCCTCAAGTCCTCAATCTTGCCGCTGGTCACAACTGAGTCAGCAGAGAAAGAGGTCAACTCAAATTCCTTGGCAAGGGCATCCTCGCTCATTCCGCAAAGAGCACCTATCAGGAATGCCACTGTTCCGGTACGGTCTGCACCAACGGAGCAATGGAAATATACCGGCTTGTTGTTTTTCAGTTCAGTAATGATCCACTTGATGGCCACAATGCTTGCATCGGCCTCATCAAATGTGGAAATACGGCTGGCGTACGAGTTCTCAATGCGTTTATAGTCAACAGTTACACCTGTGTTCTTTGACAATGGCGAACTTGACATGTTGGCCTCATTGCTTGTACGCAGGTCAAGGTCAGCCCTGATTCCCGCAGCAAGCATGGCCTGCTTTCCCTGCTCGGTAATCATCTCAGCGGCAGAACTGTTGGCTGTCATTCTTGAACCGCGGAACAGTTTTCCGTATTTGATCTGATGGCCGCCAAGTCCTGTCCAGCCTCCAAGGTCACGTACATTGAAAATGCCGTCAATCTTAAGCATGCGCAGGGTACCTGTAGTCTTGAATTGACCTTGGGCTACATTATAAAACAGTCCCTCTTTGGTAACGGATTCTATCTTGTAATTGTAGATTTTACCGGGAATCAGATTATACACCTCATATGTATCAACACCTTTATCATATGTTTGAGTATATGCATTCTCAAAATCCTCATACTCACTTACATAGATGGTGCTTACAGTGTCAAGGGCATTTTCAATCTTAATGGTTACCGGATTAGGCCGGTCTTTTCTGTAGCCTTCAAACCTATAGTACTGATAAGGTACACGGTCGCAGTAATCCGTAATCTTTGTGTATGTGTAGTCATCACTGTCATACACAAAATCATTCAAAAAATGATGGGCTGCATCATTCTCCAAACAATACTCCGGAATATCCTGACACCAGGCGTAACCGGTCAAAAGTGATAAAGTGAACAGGGTAAGAATTTTTCTCATATACATCAATAGTTAATAATTGTTGTAAAATTACTACAAAGAAAATACACTGCCAAAATATGCGGCAATAAAATGCCGGAACAAAAAAAATCCGTGCAACCTGTCAGATTGCACGGATTCTGTCTGTTGATATTTTCAGTTTACTTTACCTCTTCAAAATCAGCATCCTGAACGTTGTCAGAGTTTGAAGAGCCACCCTGCTGACTGCCGCCCTGAGGACCGCCCTGGGCACCGCCGCCAAAGCCTGCGCCTGCACCGGGCTGACCCTGTGCGCCGCTCTGCTGGTACATCTGTGCGCTGGCTGCCTGGAATGCTGTGTTCAGTTCAGCCATTGCCTTATCAATGGCTGCAATATCCTGAGCCTTGTGAGCATCCTTAAGTGCGTTCAGAGCGCTCTCGATAGGAGCCTTCTTGTCAGCCGGAATCTTGTCACCAAGTTCCTGCAACTGCTGCTCGGTCTGGAATATCATTGAGTCAGCCTGATTCAGTTTATCAACTTTCTCACGCTCTTTCTTATCGGCATCGGCATTGGCCTCGGCCTCAGCCTTCATGCGCTCAATCTCCTCCTTGCTCAGGCCTGAACTTGCCTCGATACGGATGGCCTGCTCCTTACCGGTAGCCTTATCCTTGGCAGATACCTTAAGGATACCGTTGGCATCGATATCGAATGTTACCTCAATCTGAGGAACACCACGGCGTGCGGGTGCTATGCCCTCCAGGTTAAACTGACCGATTGACTTGTTCTGGCTTGCCATAGGACGCTCGCCCTGCAGCACGTGTATGGTAACGGCAGTCTGGTTATCGGCTGCGGTTGAGAACACCTCACTCTTCTTACACGGAATTGTGGTGTTGGCGTCAATCAGCTTGGTCATTACGCCGCCTAAGGTCTCGATACCCATTGTCAGCGGAGTCACATCCAGCAGGACGATGTCACCTACGCCGCCCTCCTTGTTCAGGATAGCGCCCTGGATTGAAGCACCTACAGCAACCACCTCATCGGGGTTGACACCCTTTGAAGGAACCTTGCCGAAGAAATCCTCAACAAGCTTCTGTACAGCGGGGATACGGCTTGAACCACCTACCAGGATTACCTCGTCGATATCTGAGTTGCTCAGACCGGCATCTGACATAGCCTTGCGGCAGGGCTCCAGACAAGCCTGAATCAGGCCGTTGGCCAACTGCTCGAACTTGGCACGTGTAAGGGTTTTTACAAGGTGACGCGGTACACCTGCTACCGGCATGATGTACGGCAGGTTTATCTCTGTGCTGGTTGATGATGAAAGTTCAATCTTGGCCTTCTCGGCAGCCTCCTTAAGACGCTGCAGTGCCATAGGATCCTGAGTCAGGTCAGCACCCTCATCCTTCTTGAACTCCTCTACCAGCCAGTTGATGATTACCTGGTCAAAGTCATCACCGCCCAGGTGAGTATCACCGTTGGTTGCAAGAACCTCAAATACGCCGCCGCCGAACTCCAGGATTGAGATATCAAATGTACCGCCACCCAGGTCGAATACGGCAATCTTCATATCCTTGTTGGCCTTGTCAACGCCGTATGCCAGAGCAGCGGCGGTAGGCTCGTTCACGATACGCTTTACATCAAGACCGGCAATCTGACCAGCCTCCTTGGTGGCCTGACGCTGTGAGTCACTGAAGTATGCAGGAACTGTAATGACAGCCTCTGTTACCTCCTGACCCAGATAATCCTCGGCAGTCTTCTTCATTTTCTGAAGAATCATGGCGCTGATTTCCTGAGCGGTGTACAGACGTCCGTCTATATCCACACGCGGCATATTGTTGTCACCCTTAACTACCTTGTAAGGTACGCGGGCAATCTCTTTCTGAACCTGATCCCAATTCTCACCCATGAAACGCTTGATTGAGAACACGGTACGCTGCGGATTTGTGATAGCCTGACGCTTGGCGGGATCACCCACCTTACGCTCGCCACCATCCACAAATGCTACTATTGAAGGGGTTGTACGTTTGCCCTCGCTGTTGGCTATTACGACAGGCTCGTTACCCTCAAAAACTGAAACGCACGAGTTTGTGGTTCCAAGGTCAATTCCAATAATCTTTCCCATAATTGTATTTTTTTATTTGTTTGAACTCAAAATTTGACACTTGGGTATGAACAAAAGGAGTGCCAAAATGGGAAAGCATGGCAGAGTGTGACAGATTGTGCCGTTTTGTCAGACAATCTTGGGAGACTTTTTTTGCCGCACTAGGGACGGTTCCTAATGAGGACATGATACTGTTTCCAAGAACTTTTTTGGGTATCGGTATAGGAAACCATGGCCGCCCGTGGGCTTGTGAACCGACGAAGGAAGTGAGAGTAGAGAAAGCTGGCTTTCTTTACCGAACGACGAGGAGGAAAAGAATCTCTTAACGGGAGGGGCCCGCATCACAATAAGATACCCTGAGATGTAGGAGTTTGCTCATACATTTCAGGGTAGCTTGTTGGGATGTGGGAGGGATAGCGCGAAGCGCGTAGTTTCAGATACTGATACCCAAAAAAGTTCTTCTGATTAATCTTTCATCATTTCGGAATCCTCGTCCATTTCCGGGATCTGTGGACTGCCAAGGATGGCAGCCATGATCTTCTGCTCCAGTTCCTCAGCCAGTTCCGGATTATCCTGCATCACCTGCTTGGCAGCATCGCGCCCCTGGGCAATGCGTGTATCACCGTAACTGAACCACGAACCGCTCTTCTTAAGAATGCCGTACTCAACACCAAGATCGATGATCTCTCCGCTCTTGCTTATGCCTTCACCGAACATGATATCAAACTCGGCCTTGCGGAAAGGAGGTGCCACCTTGTTCTTTACAACCTTTACGCGCACCTGATTACCTACAACGTTATCACCATCCTTGAGTGATGTAACGCGTCGGATATCCAGACGTACCGATGCGTAGAACTTAAGCGCGTTACCGCCAGTGGTTGTCTCGGGATTGCCGAACATCACGCCGATCTTTTCACGCAACTGGTTGATAAAGATGCAGGTGGTGTTGGTCTTGTTGATGGTCGATGTCAGTTTACGCAGAGCCTGACTCATGAGTCGTGCCTGCAGGCCAACCTTATTGTCACCCATATCGCCCTCAATCTCGGCCTTGGGAGTAAGCGCTGCCACACTGTCAATCACGATAATGTCAATAGCGCTTGAACGGATAAGTTGCTCGGCAATCTCAAGGGCCTGCTCACCGTTATCGGGCTGTGAAATCCACAGGTTGTCGATATCCACGCCCAGTTTTGATGCGTAGAAACGGTCAAAGGCATGCTCGGCATCAATGAATGCAGCAATACCGCCGTTCTTCTGAGCCTCTGCAATTGCATGGATGGCAAGAGTGGTCTTACCTGATGATTCGGGACCGTAAATCTCAATTATTCGGCCGCGCGGATATCCGCCCACGCCAAGTGCGGCATTAAGGCCGATTGAACCGGTTGAGATAACATCGACATTCTCAATGTTCTCATCGCCAAGTTTCATGATAGAACCTTTGCCAAAGCTCTTTTCAATCTTGTCAGTTGCAGCCTGCAGGGCCTTCAGTTTCTCGCTGAGACCTGCATTCTGAAGGCCTGACGCACCTTCAATCTCTTTTTTTGCCATAATATGAATGGTTTAAATTATCAAATCCCGAAGAGTGTTCTCCAAGGTATCTCTCCAGCAGAACGCCGTTCGACGCTCCACCACAAAGATATGAAAACGCGTTGCAATTTGTTTATACTCTTCAAAATATTTTTTCAACAACATCTGCTTCCCCTCTCTTGTCCACAGAAAGAACCGTCCCTTCTGCGGACTAAAGCCAGCGATTTGCAGAAGCAGAACTGTCAGTCTGGGGAGCATTCAGCAACTTGGCGTTAAGCGCAAGACCTTGAGAGGATCCCGTTAAAAACGGCGCTTGTCTGACGACGAATAGACGCCGCAGGTGGCTATGATGGAGGAGTTCGCCGTTTAGGGTCCGAAGAGGTCTTGCGTAGCCAAGGAGCGGCTGCTCCCCAGACTGACAGTTCTGCGTTGTTTCAGATACTGACACCCCAAAAAGTTCCCTTAATACATTTTTCAATTCCCAATTTACGTACCTTTGTTGTATGAATAAGGAATACGTAAGCATTATAGTTCGTGAGACCGGACTGAGGGAGCATCAGGTGGAGAACACACTGAAGTTGCTTGAGAACGGCGCCACGATACCATTTATAAGCCGATACCGCAAGGAGTCAACCGGCGGAATGGATGAGGTGCAGGTAACAGAGGTGAGCAATGCACTGGAGCGTCTGGATGCTCTTGCCAAGCGCAAGGAGACCGTGCTGAGCACCATTGAGGGACTTGACAAACTGACACCGGAACTGAAAGACCGCATTGAACACTGCTGGGATGCCACAGAACTGGAGGACATCTACGCCCCATACAAGCCACACCGCAAGACCCGTGCCGATGCCGCCCGCGAAAAAGGCTTGGAACCTCTGGCAGAGTTCGTAATGAAACAGAACCAGTACGTTCCGCTTGACCGCGAAGCACAGAAATACGTAAGCAAGGACAAAGGCGTGGAGAGCATTGACGATGCCCTGCAGGGTGCAATGGATATCATCGCCGAGCAGGTTTCACTTGATGAAGGCGCCCGTAACATGGTCCGCAACGGATACCGCCGCACCGCCCGCATCTACAGCCGTCTGGTACGCGGCAAGGAGGCCGAGGCCCAGAAATATCGCGACTGGTTTGATTTTGACGAGCCTCTGAACCGCTGTGCTTCACACCGTCTGCTTGCCATGCGCCGAGGCGAATCAGAGGGCATGCTCCGGGTAACCATTGAGATTGATGATGAAAAAACCGCCGATGCCCTGTCACACAAATACGTCCGCGGCAAAGCCGAAGTGTCACAACTGGTCGATGAAGCCGTACAGGATTCATACTACCGTCTGCTGCAACCATCTATAGAGAACGAGTTCGCCGCATTGTCCAAAAACAATGCCGATGTAGAGGCAATCAGAATATTCGCAAAAAACCTGGAACAGTTGCTCATGGCATCGCCACTGGGTCAAAAGGCCGTAATGGGAATAGACCCGGGATTCCGCACCGGCTGCAAGGTGGTATGCCTTGACCCGCAGGGCACGCTCCTGCACAATGAGACCATATACCCCCACCCGCCCCACAACGAGGCGCGCCAGGCATCGGCCAAGATCCAGACGCTTGTAGAGCAATACAAGATTGAAGCCATAGCAATAGGCAACGGAACAGCCGGCCGTGAAACCAAGGATTTCATAGAGCATCTGCGGCTCCCCGCCGGCGTACAGATTTTCAGCGTCAATGAGGACGGCGCATCAATATATTCCGCCTCAAAGATAGCCCGTGACGAGTTCCCTGATTATGATGTAACCGTACGCGGTGCCGTATCGATAGGCCGACGACTGATGGACCCGCTGGCCGAACTGGTCAAGATTGACCCGTCATCAATAGGTGTAGGTCAGTATCAGAAGGATGTGAACCAGACTGAGTTGAAGCATTCGCTTGACCAGACCGTAATAAGTTGCGTGAACCGCGTGGGAGTAAACGTCAACACCGCAAGTACGCACCTTCTTACATATATAAGCGGACTTGGGCCTCAGTTGGCTCAGAACATAGTCGATTACCGCACAGAGAACGGCCCGTTCACATCACGCAAAGAACTTATGAAAGTACCGCGCATGGGTGCCAAAGCCTTTGAACAGTCAGCAGGATTCCTGCGCGTTCCGGGCGGCAAACAGCCCCTTGACAACTCTGCCGTACACCCCGAAAGTTATCCTATAGTGGAGCAGATGGCCAAGGACATGAACTGCAAGGTTGAATACCTGATGAAATCAGCCGAACTCCGCGCCAGGATTGACATAAACCGATATGTGACTGACAAGGTTGGCCTGCCCACC
>JAFZKA010000050.1 GCA_017551925.1 Bacteroidaceae bacterium
AATAGGGTTCCAGCGGTGCCGCAAGCAGCTCATTGCCATCGGCATCAGTCCAGCTTGTAAGCGCTCCGTTGTAGTCAATAGTCATTGCACCTTTCCCGGTTTGTATAGTGAGTGTTTCACCTTCATTCAGAATGTTTTTAGAGCGTTTCTTGGCGGTTCCTGATGCGGGGGTAACAACGATCTTGGGGGCAGAAGCATCGGCCTGAGTGTAGAGTGATTGGGGGTAGATGTATGGTTTCAATACAAACTGCTCATATGCCACTGTAAACCATTTATCTGCCCATATCTTATCGGCACGCAGACGGGCGTTTATATTGAATGACACCTCACCTTCTGATTTGACATCAGGTATTACAATGTGGTCACCATCCGGCTCAAGGAATCCTGAGTTTGCGGTTTTACGTCCGTTAGACAGGAACTCATAGTAATACTCATACTCATCCAGATCTGTAAAGAAATCGCGGTTGATGAGGCGTATTGTGCGGCCGTCATCCTCAAGCACAAACGTTATTGGCTGATAAGTGTACTGAACCTCATAGAAGTGAGGGTGGGGCGTGCGGTCAGGGGCAAGCAGGCCGTTCAGTACAAAGTTTCCGTCATTTGGCATATCTCCAAAATCACCGCCGTATGCCCAGTATTCACCTGGCTCCAGGCTGAGTTTGGCCGATGGGCGCAGCGGGCTTCCGTCAATGGGTTTTGCTATGCCTTGGTCAACCCAATCCCAGATATAGGCTCCTGCAATGCTTGAATCGGCATAGATAATATCCCAGTAATCCTTGAGATTACCCATAGAGTTACCCATAGCATGACCGTATTCGCGCATAATGAACGGGCGGTCATTCACGCGTTTTGCAGTAGTTATGAGCTGTGAAGGCGTGAGATAGCTGTCATCATAAAGTGCGGAGTAGGTGCGGTCACTGTCACAGAAGGGCAGGCGGGTGGAGTCAAGTGCGCAGATGGTGTCATACATTGCCTTCATGTTACGGCCTGAACCGCCCTCATTTCCGAGTGACCAGAAAATGATTGACGGATGGTTTATGTCACGTTTTACAAGTGATAAGGCGCGGTCCACGTGGGCTTTGGTCCAATCTGCGTTGTCACCCATCTGTTTGTTGCCAATTCCATATCCGTGGCTCTCCTGGCAGGCCTCATCCATGAGGTAAATGCCGTATTTGTCACACAGTTCATACAGATAAGGCATATCGGGATAATGGCTGGTGCGCAGGGCATTGACATTGGCCTGTTTCATAAGGCGGATGTCGGTCTCAAGTGTGGCGTTGTCAACATATCGGCCGGTACGCGGATGATGGTCATGACGGTTCACTCCACGCAGTTTTATGGGCTTGCCGTTTACAAGCAACACCTCACCGCGTACCTCTACACGTCTTACACCCAGGTGGTAATTGAATGTCTCAATAGTTTTACCTTTACGGTCAGTCAGGGTTATTGTGGTAGGGTAGAGATTAGGCTTTTCTGCTGACCATAACTGCGGATTATCAAGTGTTCCGGTGAGAGTTATGGTGGTTGTATCTGATGCACCCAGTTTCTTGACTGTGCCGCTCAATGGTATGTTGACCTTGTTGCCTTTGCTATCAGTTCCCTCTATCAGTACATTGAGCTTAAGGCCTTTAGCAGTCTTTTTGTCAGTGTTGCACAACAGTATTTTGGCTCCAACTGTTGCCTGGCTGAAATCACTTGATGGATTGGCTATCAAAGTGTACTCGGCTATATGCTGCAGCGGGCGGACCCACAGTTCAACGGAGCGGTATATTCCGCTTAGGCGCCACATATCCTGGTCTTCAAGGTAACTGCCGTCACTCCAGCGGTAAACCTCAACAGCCAGCTTGTTGCTGCCGGTCTTTACATTGTCTGTAAGATCAAACTCTGCGGGTGACATGGGGTTTTGGCTGTAACCGACTTTTTGCCCGTTTATCCATACGTAGAATGCAGAGTGAACACCTTCAAAGTGCAGGATAAGGCGCTTGTTGAGCATATCAGGGGTTATGTCTATATCCCTTACATAGCATCCTACGGGGTCGCGGTGGTCATATGCGTACCAGTCACGTGGCGGCTCTGAGGTTACGCTGGGCTGATTGCGTCTGAACGGATATGCGGAGTTTGTGTAAATGGGCATTCCGTAGTTCTGCATCTGCCAGTTCCCGGGTACTGTAATGCGGTCCCAGTTGCTTACGTCATAATCTGTCTGCTCAAAGCCTACCGGGCGCTCATCAGGGTTGCGTGACCATTTGAAGTACCACTGTCCGTCAAGTGATACACGCTCACCCAACTGCTCCTGCATAGAGGGCAGCATCAGCGTGTTGTGGTAGGGGAGTTTGTTGATACCTATTACCTGCGGGTTCTCCCAGTCAGGGGTATCGGCTTTTGATTGGATGGATACGGCAAATAGCAGTAATGCTAAAGCAAAAAAGGACTTTGCAGAAGTCTTTTTCTTGGGTTTGGATGCGGGGAGATTGGGGAGCGTGACCTTTATCAGTTCAATAAGGTAGTCGCTGTCATCAAGGTCATCGATGAAGAAGTGCTCCTTTGCGCCTGGGTAGGGTGAGCGCATAATTACGTCTTTCAGGATTGCGCGGCCGGCATCGGTGGGCTTGATGTAGAGGTTGTTGTCACAAATCAGGCCGAACAGGATTCCGTCGCAATAAATGCAATAGTCTCCCATCATCTTTTTTGCGTCAATGCGACCGGCGCCGGAGCACTGGTCAACGATGTATTGTACTATGTCTGTACTACTTGCCATAATAGATTGATTTTATTTGTTTTGCAATTTCATCAGGATGATCAACCAGGAACTGGCCGTGGTTCATCTTGGGGAATACCTCTACGTGTGTGTCGGGGTGGAGTTTGAGCAGATGCTCAACTTGCGGTTTGGCCACGAATGCCTCCTTAGTGCCGTACCAGAAATGTATGTCGTTTCCCGATATTCTCTCCAGTTTGGTGGTATAGACCGATTTGTATCCGTCTCGGACGGCTTTGCCCTTGCCATATGGCCACACTTTTTTGCACTCGTCCAGGAGAACGTCCATGTAATGTGAGTGGAATACAAAACGCCAGAATCCCGTCCAGTGGTAGCAGGTCCACACGTTGAAACTCTGGTAGTATCGCAGCGGGTCAACGCTCCAGCGGGGCAGGGGCAGCAGCGGTGCTGCATCCATTATTGCGTGGTCTATTCTTATCTCGTTACGCTCCAGAATGCGGGACAGTATCTTGCCGCCCAGGGACAGACCATATGCTACATCAAGTTTGCTGTCAAGGTTCTCCTGTACATATTTTATAATCTGCGCGGCCTGGTCATCGACCGATGTAAACTGTGACTGCCGGCCGATAATAAATCCGTCATTATCGACTGTAATGATGCTGAACTGTTCTTTAATCAGTTCAATCATCGGGAGAAATATCTCATGTGATACTCCAAGTCCCGGAATAAGCAGCAGCGTGGGTTTATCGGCCTCCCCGTATGTGTAGAACAGCATTCCTTGATTTTTTTGCGAATTTACTAAAAAAAAGAGTGTCTTGTCCTAAAAAAAGTTGACTCGTAAAAACGAGTTAACAATGAAGAGCAATCGTACAGTTAGAAAGGATCAGTATTACAAAAAGGTTATTGATCTTTACACGAAAGAGCATCTGTCCATGTG
>JAFZKA010000005.1 GCA_017551925.1 Bacteroidaceae bacterium
ACAAAACGACCTTCAGATGAAGGCCGTTTAATGGTTGCATCTATATCACAAGATGATATGTAAATTATAATATTGGATATCAGCAATATAGGAGCAATAACTAAAACTTAAGTCCAATTTTATTTGGATTTCAACTGGAAAGAGGGAGGGGCCCAAAATCTTGATTTTGGGAGGGATAGGCCCCAAAGGGGCCGTAGTTCAGGAACCTATATCCCTAAATTTCGTTCTATAAATAACCCACAAAAACACACAACTATGAGATACAAACCAAGCATAGCATTTGACCGTATGAGTGGTAGCGCCAAGGGAGTAACCGCTTCCAGTAATAAGGGCGCTATCTTCATACGCAGTCGTGGAACTGGCAGCAAGAAGAAAACGGCTGACCAGTCTATAATCAAGACCATCTTCCGGCATCTTACTCAGAGTTGGAAAACCCTGTCACCCTCTCAACTCAACCAGTGGAACCAGGCAGCAAAGAGTCAATCAGGAAGGAGAGTCCTCGGCCAAAAAGCCCAGCTCACCGGCAGCAACCTCTACTTAAGGCTCAACTTCTGGGTAGTCCGCTGTGGCGGCCAGCCCCTAACCACACCTCCGGAACTAACCGGAGTAGAGCAGCCCGCAGCAGCCACAGCAGCCATTTCCACCAGCAGCTTCATCCTCCGCCTAAACCAGCCCCCGCAGCAGCCGGGCTTAAAACTGGTCCTCATGGCCACCGCCCCCCAAACCGTAGGTACCATAACAGGCGTGGGCCGCGGCAGCACGTTCTGTGACCCGCTTAATCCTACTGCAGGGGCCATCAACCTAATGCAACCCTACCAGGCTAAGTTCGGCACTCTCAATGAGTCCAAGCCCAAGGTCTTCCTGCGTTACTTCTACGTAAACCCCATCACAGGAGAAAAGTCAGGAGAGCAGCTCATAACCCCAATCTTCATTCCAGGTACTCCAGTCCAGTACCGCCTTGAAGTCGGCACTCCAGACCCAGTAATGGGAACCGTAACCAACGCCGGTATCACATTGTACCCGGAAAGCGCCGTAGTAACCGTAAGGGCCACAGCCACGCAAAACTACACGTTCAGAAAATGGACAGATGGCAACACCAGTAACCCAAGAGTAATAGTAATGGACCGTGACTACAGCATCACCCCAGAATTCGTCTATGACCAGCACTACCGCCTAACGGCCGTAGTAAGCCCCAGCAATCGTGGTGAAATAGTAGGCCGCGGCTCATACCGCCCCGGCGAGACCGCCCACCTGGTAGCCCAAGCAGCTGCCGGCTGGCAGTTTGACCACTGGCAGGACCAGCCCACCAACTACAACCCTGAACGTGATGTAGTAATGAACAGTGACATCACCCTCACGGCCGTTTTCGTCGCCATCCGCAGCAGCTATGACCTCTTCTGGAACCCCAACGTCTATGGCTTCGGAACCATAGAGAGTGAAGTTGATTGCGGTACCTTTGACCGTGGTGATGAGGTAGTCCTCACAGCAGTCCCGCGTGACTCCAACTATGAGTTCGTCCGCTGGAACGATGGCAACACCCAGAACCCCCGCACCCTCGTAGCCAACCGTGACTATGACCTCATAGCAGAGTTCCGTCACCGTACTGAAACCAAGAATCTCTCCGTCGATGCCAACTACGGCCAGACCACCGGCAGCGGAACCTATCACCTCGGTGACCTGGTAGAAATCTCCGTCACTCCGGATCAAGGCTTCCACCTTGTCCACTGGGATGATGATGAAGATCAGACCTCTCTCGTCCGCCGCTTCTACCTTGAGCGCACCACACCGCGCTTCATAGAGGCCATCCTTGAGTCCGATGCAACGTACCACGTCCACGTAGAGTGTGACCCGCCAGAAGCCGCCACCGTAACCGGCTGCGTCGATGCCGCCCATTATGAGGCTGAGGTAGAGATAGACATCAACGTCAACCCCGGCTGGCGAATCGCAGAGTGGTCCGATGACCGCTACTTCGACGGCGACCACCGCAACATCACCGTCTATGAGGACACTGACCTCACCGTTTATCTGGAAGAAATAGAACCAGACGACGACTAAAGTCTCCTGAGTAGGGCCCATGCCCTGCATCAAAAAAGAAGGACCATTGAATTTCTACTTCCATCGGTCCTTCTTTAGTTCTTTATTTTAGTAGTTGCCACTCACCCTTTATCTTGGAGTGTTCAGGATCATTGTATTTGAGTTTCTTCAAATCGTCTATTGCGCGTTGTATAGTACACTCACTTACTCCAAGGTTGTCTGCAAGCCACGAATACTTAGCTTTGCGGTTCAGTCTTAAAGCGTCATATACATTCCATGAGCTCTTACGCGCGTGACGACTCGTTTTTTGTCACCAGCACAGCTGTTGGTAGCGAAAGTCATATACAGCTTTAACGTTCTTATTATTCATCTGTAGTCATATTCCTATTGTTTTTAGTTTATTTTAGCTTGTATATTTTGGCATTATTTTCGTATATCACAGTATGTACATTAGTTTTTATCAGTCCATTGTTACTTACCGAAAAAAAACTCTTGATATAAAGACGCATTTTGAGTATTTTGCAGTCTTATTATAAGGAAGGCATAATAGAGTAATGAGTAAAACCTTTCTTTCTGAGAAAGAACTAATATCGGGGTGTATCCGTAAAGATCGGGACGCACAGGGGATGTTGTATGCCCGATATTCGCCAAGGCTCTATACGCTCTGTCTCAGATATCTTGAGGATACTGAAGAGGCACGTGACCTCATGCATGACTCAATTATCAAGGCATTTGATAGTATTAGGTCTTTCCGAAAGTCCAGCGAAAGTTCACTTTATGTCTGGCTAAGAAAGATTACCTTAAATCTGGTCTTTGACAGACTTAAGGAAAACAATAGGTTCAGCGGAATATCGCTTGAACAAGTAAGTGAAGACGATATACAGATAGTGGAAGAATTTGATATTGAACCTTCTCAGGAAATACCTGAATTTGTTTTTAAACAAGCAATGTCAGCACTTCCCCCTGTCAGACGTGCAGTTTTTAATATGTATTACGTAGATGAATTAAGTCACAAAGAAATAGCAAAGGCATTAGGTATAACAGAAAGAGGGTCAACCTCCATTCTTGCAAAAGCCCGCACCAGCATAAGGAATGCTATTAATGATTATATTAAAACGACAGGACAATGATAGATTGGAGAATACAGAAAACAATAGACTATCTCAACAACCTGAATGTAGGGTTGCCGGATTCAGACTGGGATGATTTCCTTTCCAGGAAATCTGCTCATGACCTTGCCATAAAGCGCCATCGCAGATTTTTATTAACAACACTAACAATACCTGCTGCGGCAGTTTTTATGTTGCTATTCCTGATACCCATGGATAATGACACTGATAAAAAGAACATACAAGAGAACAGCCACACCTATCCTGAACAATTAGACAATAATAGGTTATTTTATCAAGAACATACGCCTGTTAAATCAACAGGATCTTCATCTAATCCAGATTATAAACATAACTATCCTACAAAAGAATGGGAAATAAAATCATCTATAGAAAAAGATTCAACTTCATATATAATGGATAATACAAGAATTGATAAAGAATTTGAATGACAAAAATGAGACATATTTATTATATCATACTTGCTTGTTATTTGCTTGCTTCATGTCAAGTAAATAATCGTCAATTGTCAAATGCCTTAAAGGTGGCCGGTGACAACCGCCTGGAACTAGAAGCCGTTCTTGATCACTACAAGAATAATCCGGAAAAACTTGCAGCAGCACGTTTTCTTATAGAGAACATGCCGGCCCACCGCTCATACAAGGGTGACGAGATTCATCAATACTATGAGATTGCAAAAGATGTATTGGCTTCAGGGCTCAGTCCAGTAGAGCAACGTGACTCCCTGCTGTATGTGAGCGATTATATGTTTCCTGGGCTTGAAGACCGCACCGTCAGTGACATACGTGTCATAAAATCTGATTTCCTGATACGCAGCATAGACCAGGCGTTTGACGAGTGGAAGAACCGCCCATGGGCC
>JAFZKA010000051.1 GCA_017551925.1 Bacteroidaceae bacterium
ATACCATAAATAAGGAGTGCTATCGACCCCAGAAGTTTCAAAACAACAAGCATATTAACCTATTAATTACGTTACAAAAATAGGTTGTATATGCCGTCTGGAAAAGAGGCGATTTCAATTATAACAAAATCTTAACATCGCCCCCGGGTGGGCTCAAGGGGCTGATGTATGCAATTGACACAGATGCGGTCCATTTGTGTCATTTGTGTCATTTCAGGGATTTGCGGAATTGGGACGGAGTCTTGCCGAGTGTGCGCTTAAGGTAGCGGGTGAGCATGGCCTGGGATGAGAAGTGCATCTGATCTACTATCTGCGTGAGCGTGAGTGAACGGTCACTGAGCAGTTTGACAAGTTCCTGGGCGGCGTAACTCTCAATCCAGTGGGAGGCCGGACGGCCGGTGATGTTCTTGCTTATTTCAGATAGATACTTGGGTGCCAGACCAAGGTGGGCGCCATACCAGGCCACTTCACGATTTTCCCGGCAATATTCCTGAACTGCCATGAGGAAACGCATGAAATGGCGGGAGGTAATGTCATCAATCTGAGATTTTTCAATCTCACGGGAGTAGATGTTCCACATATCATACAGCAGGATGCGCACAAGTGAGCCGATTATCTCTTCAGAGAATAGTTGCTTATGTGCTCCGATACGCTGGCGGAACTGAAGGAAGTCTGTCTCAATAACGTCCCATTCATCTGCCTCCAGATGGAAGACGGGGTTTGCCTTGATATACATATATCCCTTGGTGGCCCAGACCTGCTCCGGATTATACTGCATCAGGAAAGGGCTGGAGACCATCAGGTATTCGGCATCAAAATCCTCCGAGTACGTAATATCATCAAACTCCGTGGTCATCTGCCAAATGAGCAAATCGCCAGTTTGTACGGCCTGTGGTTTCCCGCTCAAGGTAAAGTCCATCCGCCCGGATTTGCAGAGAAGGTGGACGTGGTAATCTCCGTGGAATACATCTGGTTTGAACGTATCTAATAGTGTGTTATAAATAAGATAGGGCTGGTTCATATGACAGCAAAGATAGCAAGATTCGTCGATTTTTCCGTTAATTTGTTTAGAAACGGAAAAAATAGCAAAACTAACCGGATTTCCGGTAACAATGGCAAAAGAGAAGGAAAGTATCTTTGCAACAGATATTTAAAAAGAAAGTTATGAAATCCAACTTACTCATTATTGCGATTGCGGCCATGATGGCAGTTTCTTGTAACAGCAATTCAGAATTAAAGAAGCGTGTTGAAGCTGTTGAGAACCGATTGGAACTGAAAAATCTGGTTGATACTTTCTCCGTACTGGCTGACGTAAAAGACACCAACACCCAGGGACTCCTCTTCACCGAAGACGGTTCTATGAAGACTGTCGCAAACGGTCAGGTTGTTTTCAGTATTGACGGTCGACAAAATATCGTGAATGCCTGTGCAGGTTACCTGGCACTGTTTGAGACAGTGTGGCATAGTAACGGGCAGCAGACTGTGGAACTCATCGATGCGGAGAATGCCACAGGAGTATCCTACTGTACTGTCATACTCATCGGCAAAAACCAGATGACCGGCAAGACAGAGCGCCTGACTGAGGGATTCCGTTATCACGATACCTACACGAAGAAGAACGGAACCTGGCAGATTGCCGTTCGTGAATCTGAAGTGCTTTGGGCAAAAACCGAAACTATCGAGTAATATGGAATACAGGAAAGGTTATGTATTTGAGTTGATGAACGCCGGCGGACCGACCGATGTGCGCGAACCGTATTTTATGGAGGCGGTTGAAGAGATGATGCGAGCGCGCATACTCTGTGCTAAAGCCAACGCCAAGATGCCCGATGACGAAAGTTATGTGGCAGACCTGGAGGAACTGTTTGGACGGAAACTGGATGATGTTAGGATTCTTACGCCGTTTATCTGTGATTTTGGAAACCAGGTGAAATTCGGCAAGAACGTTTTCATAAACCATTCGGCTATTCTGAGCGCATCGGGCGGAATAGAATTTTGTGACGGCGTGGCTGTGGCACCGGGCGTGCGCATAGCGACCATCAACCATGACTTCAATGAGCGGCACACCAAATATACCTACGGCAAGGTTACAATCAAGAAGAACGCATGGATTGGGATGAACGTAACCATCTGCCCGGGCGTTTCGATTGGTGAGTATGCTGTTGTGGCAGCCGGTGCGGTTGTAACGAAGGATGTTCCAGATTATGCGGTTGTGGGTGGCTGCCCTGCAAAAGTAATAAAGATGCAGAATCCCGCTGAGCAGAAAGAGGTATAAAACGAACAGCAGTGTTTATGAGAAAACTTATATTTGCAGTTGTGGGATTGCTCATGGCAATGGGCTGCGCAGGACAGAACAAGACAAAAACAGATAAGGATATGAATGCAATAGTAATCTTCTTCTCTCACGCAGGTGATAACTACAGCGTGGGTGATATCAAGGTGGGTAACACCAAGATTGTAGCCGACTACATAAGTGAACTGACCGGAGCCGACCAGTTTGAGATAAAGACCTCAAAGTATGACGGTATGGCGTATATGCCGCTTACCGAATTGGCCCAAGAGGAGCAGCGCAATGGCGAACTACCGCCGTATGAGGGCAAGGCACCAGACCTGAGCAAGTACGATAAGGTGTTTATAGGCGGCCCTGTCTGGTGGGGCACCTACCCGCAGGTTATGTTCACGCTGTTCAAGGACATAAATCTGGACGGCAAGATCGTAATCCCCTTCACCACACATGAGGGCAGCGGTCTGGCCAGTTGCGTAAGGGACGTAAAAAAAGCGTTCCCCAAAGCCACCGTAAAGGGTGAGTTTTCTATCTACGGCCACGATGTCCGCACCGGCAAGGCCAAAGTGGAGAAGTGGATCAAGGGGCTGTGACATAAAAAAAAGGACACAAAAGGACCGCATCCCTGTGTCATTTAATTGAAGCAGCAGTCCAATACCATCATGAACGCAAAGCCCAGGGCAAATCCTATGGTGCCGAT
>JAFZKA010000052.1 GCA_017551925.1 Bacteroidaceae bacterium
ACAAAACGACCTTCAGATGAAGGCCGTTTAATGGTTGCATCTATATCACAAGATGATATGTAAATTATAATATTGGATATCAGCAATATAGGAGCAATAACTAAAACTTAAGTCCAATTTTATTTGGATTTCAACTGGAAAACGGGAGGAGCCTGTGGTCAAGAAGGTATCATGGAAGGTGGGAGTGTACTCACACCTTTCAGGATGCCTTATTGGACATAGGAGGGATAGCGCCGCAAGGCGCGTAGTTTCAGAGACCTATACCCAAAAAGTTCTCCTAAAAATTATTCAAAACTCTTTTTTATAGTCAAAACACCAGCGGAAAGAGCAGGGATATCCAATATCACATCGTTTCCATCAACTGACGGTTTTGATTTTTGCAGAGCAACGGCATTCTTGTTCTCCATGCTGTTGGCTACGGTAAGTGAGCCGGGAGCATAGTACTCAAACTCAGTTGATGAAACTCCGGCCCAATCTCCCTTGATGCGCAGGGTGGCGGGCTGATCGGTAGGATTCACCACCTTTACTATTACATCGGCACCGTTCTCTGACATGGTGGTGCTCACGCTTACATTGCCCGTTTCACCGCTGAATGCCAGACGGTATTTTGAGAAATGGTCATACCAAAGTTCCGTTACCTGACAGTTGGGAGCCTTGAACAGGTCTTTATAATCAAAGTTGATGAAAGCGTTGTTCCAGTCAGGGGCATCGGTACGGCGGATGAACAGGGCGGCTGCACCCATGGCAACCACGTCACGGGCCTCACACATGTTCAGGAATCCGCCTGCAAAGAGGCCTGTGCGCCAGTCGATGCTGTTCAGGTTCCACTCTGAGATAAAGAGCTTGATGTTGGGATTGGGGCTCTCGGCAATCATCTTGGCATAGCGGTCATACTGCTGACCCAGGCGTGCGGGACCGGTAGCGTAACCGCCCTGCTGCTCATAGTGGTGCAGGCTCAGGTAATCAAAGTAACTGCCGCTGCGCTTGATGAACTGCTCGTCCTCACCGAATCCGCCGCAGGCAATGATCTTGATTGACGGGTCAATCTTGCGCATGGCGGTGCTGAAGTCACGAACACACTTCTCATAGCGCTCAATACCCATCTCCCACATCTCATTGTCAATCTCCCAATACTTAACGTTATAGGGCTCGGGATGTCCGTTGGCGGCACGCTTTGCACCCCACTCATCAGTAGCGGGAGCATTGCAGTAACGCAGCCAGTTCACGGCATCCTCAAGAATCTGGTCATATTCATCGGCGGGGCGCTCAAACTTGACGCTTACCACAATCACAGGCTCTGAGTTCACCTCACGGCAGAACTTTATGAACTCATCGGTACCAAAGCAGTTCTGGTCATAGTCCATCCACATCCAGTGTGCCCAGCGCTCACGGTTCTCCTGAGGGCCGATACCCCACTGCCAGTCATACTGAGCTACATATCCACCGCCCGGCCAGCGCAGGCAGGTGGGATGCAGTTCCTTAACTGCCTGAAGGATATCGGGACGGAATCCGCCCAGATCCTTACCGGTCTGGGTTGACATTGTAGCCATATCAACCTGGATATTACCCTTTTCTACTACTACGGCAAAATCTGCATCGCCGCTATAAGTGCCGGCCTCCAGTTCAAACTCATACTTTTTCCAATCCTTGCCAACCTTGCCAAGACTCTTGATTGCGGCAAAACTGCCGTCAGCACGGCGCAATCCTACTGACAGATTACCCTTACCCTTGGCATAAATTGAGCCGATGTATTTCTCGCCTGCAACAATGTTCTGCGGGCCCTGGGTCATTCCGGCACTTCCCTTCTTTACTACTATGCGCTGTGAGTAACGCATGTTTACTGCGTCGTCCTTGACCAGGCTGAACTGGCCGTCGCCGAACGATCCCCACTCGGGAGCAACCTCCGGTATCTGCACATCCTTGGGAATATCGTTGAAAACGGTCTGACCGCCGCTTGTTACAATGATATTACGGTAAGTTGCCTCGGTGTAGTTTACCCAGAAAACCAGGTCGTTCTTTCCGGTCTGCTCCAGGCCGCTGTACTTTACAACCTCCTTGTCATCAAAATACATGGTAACGTCGGCGCCCTTGCGGCTGATGCGCAGTTTGTGCCAGTCCTGGTTCTCGTTCACCTGATCCTTAGTGGCGGGGGTCGATGCCAGCGCTGAAAGCGTACTCATACGCCTGCCGGGACGTCCGCCGAATCCGGCCGATTCACGAACCTCCATTGCGCAGATTGAGAAATCGGCGGTACTGCTCTGCGGCTGCAGTGCGGCACGGGCATTGGCCTCATTTGCTGCGGCAATCTGTGACTCGGTCTGGGCGGGAGTGAATGTGCGACCCTCATAATACGGGTCATGTATGCGTGCAAAATATGCGCTTCCATCGGCCTTTTGAGCGAATGCGAACCTTATGTCCATAAGGCCACCGCTCCAAGAACGACGTGCAAGTTTGTAGGAGCGCCAGTTCAGATCCATGGTGATTTCGTAGTCATCGGACTCAACGGTGGTGATGCTCAGGGGCTGCTCGTAACGGGTGGGCGAATGCAGAATCATGTCATCATCCATGAACCAGCCGTCAAAATAACCGTCACGCGGCGGGATGCCGGGGTACTGCTCGGGTTCAAATGAGCGGCCGTAGATCATCTCCTGCCATACACCGTTGTTGGCACTGAAATAGATGTGCTCAAACAGCTGTCCGTACAGCATCTCGTCAATGATTCCTGAGGGCTGCTTGCTCTCTACTGTGATTTCATACTCGTTCTGCGCACTGGCCGTTCCCATCACAACCAGCATCGCAACTAAGGTTAGTAATTTCTTCATATATTTCAGTTTAGTTTATTTTTGCCAAAGTGTCCCACGCTCACCCCATCCAGAGAGTATTCTTAAGTTTATTCATGTGGGACACCTATCCATTTTGAGGGTATGTAACACATCAACATGCTCCACAAAGCTCCTATGCGGGGTCGTTGTGGGACACTTTGGCGGATTTGCTCACTACCTTAAAGAGTTTGTCGCCGCGGCGGACGCGCTCCGGGGTTTTGAAGGAGACGCGGACTCCTTGCGGAACGGTCTCAACGGTCTTGAGATCCACGCGGGGATCATCAAGGTTGAAGGTGATGCAGCCTGTTGTGGCTCCGGTTACCATCAGTTTGTCACCGGCGTTAATAGGTGCGGCCTCAATTGAAAACTCGGCAACCTCCAGTTTTGAGAACCAGTCGGTACACTTGCCTACATAGACCTTGGTCTCTGTGGCCTGTGAGCCATAGACATCATTCCACTCTCCCAGACGCTGGCCCAGATAGTAGCCGTCCCAGAATCCGCGGTTGAATACCGTAGCAAGGCGCTTGTCCCAATTATCCTTCTTTTCATCGGTGAAATCGCCATTCAGAACAGCTTGGATTGCCTCGCTGTAGCACTCCGTTACGGTGCGGACGTATTCAGGTCCGCGGGCGCGACCCTCAATCTTGAACACCTGTACGCCCGCCTCAATCATGCGGTCCATGAACCGGATGGTCTTGAGGTCCTTGGGTGACATTATGTATTGGTTCTCAATAGCCAGTTCAATATCGGTCTCACGGTCCTTGACTATGTATCCGCGGCGGCATAACTGCATGCAGGCACCGCGGTTTGCGCTGGCACCCATCTCGTTCAGGCTCAGGTAGCACTTGCCGCTTATAGCCATGCAAAGTGCTCCGTGACAGAACATCTCAATACGTATCCGCTCGCCCTTTGGACCGCGTATATCCTGCTCCAATATCTGCTTGTGAATCTCAGTCACCTGATTCAGATTCAGTTCACGCGCCAGCACCACTACATCGGCAAACTGGGCATAAAACTTGAGTGCCTCTATGTTACTAATATTTAGTTGGGTAGAAAGATGCACCTCCATACCCACCTTGTTACAGTAGGTCATCACGGCAATATCGCACGCAATTATGGCCGATATCCCCGCCTCAAGTGCGGCATCAACTATATCGTGCACCAACGGGATGTCCTCACCGTACATCACGGTGTTCAGAGTCAGGTAACTCTTG
>JAFZKA010000053.1 GCA_017551925.1 Bacteroidaceae bacterium
AATAACGCTGTCATCGGGGCTGGATATGCTGTCTGTGGGGGCTTGAAGTTCCTCTTGTGGAGGCTCCGGATCGTTCTGTGCGGTCTGGCCTGCGGGAGTTCTGTTGATTGGCAACAGTAACAGCAACAGCAGGACTGCGGCGGCTGCGGGAACGGTTATGGCGGCAGTCAGAAAATGACGGTGACGTTTTACGGTAAGGTCATGAGCGGACTTCCTGGAGAGGAAATCATCCCAGTCAGAATCAGGTAACCCCACATTCAGGTTAGCGAGATAGTCTATTGTTTTCTGAACTTTCCAGTCTGTCATTGTCCTGTTGCTTTAAGATAATCAGTAATGGCTTTCCTCACGCTGGCGCGGGCTTTGGCAAGGATGGAGGTTGAGCCTCTTTCTGTTATGTCCAACGCCTTTGCTATCTCCTTGTGACTGAATCCATCTATGTAATACATATTGAAAACAGCGCGACGTACAGGGGTGAGCGTTGAGATTACCTGTTTAAAAACACTTTCAGGTATTTCCTGAGCCGGTTCATCATCAGTCTCTTCCACGCTCTGCAGATCATCATCACTTACCAATTCAATTGAGATCTCCATGAACCTTGTGTTCTGCCTAAGCGTGTCAAAGACCATATTCAAGGTAATCTTTCTAAGCCAAACATATAGTGAGCCATCTCTGTCATTACGGAAAGACTTGATATTATCTAAGGCCTTTATCATTGAGTCATGCATGAGGTCACGTGCCTCTTCTGCATCCTCAAGGTATCTGAGACAGAGCGTATAGAGTCTGGAGGCGTATCTGGCATACAACACCCCTTGCGCATCCCTGTCCTTACGGATGCACCCCGACACAAGCTCTTTCTCAGAAAGAAAGGTTTTACTCATCACTCTATCTTGCCTTCCTATAATAAGACTGCAAAATACTCAAAATGCGTCTGGTTTGAGCAATTTTTTTTGAAAAAAGCTATTAAACAGGGGCGGGAACAAAAAAATTAGGAGCTGGTTTGTGGCAGGTCTGTGTCCGAACGTTTTTGGTCCGATTCAGGTTCGTTGCGGCATGATGCCGGTACGATTCTCATGTGTGGCGGGTGCGAAAGCGCTCGTCGCTGGTTTGTAGCGGGTGCGCTGCTGGTTTGAAAGCGGCCGTATTACGTCCGTACCGGGTGTGTGCCTGGTATTAAAGCGTGCGGAGCTGAGCGATGCCGGAGCGATGCGGCTTTTGAAAGCGTAGGAAAAACATGCGTGGCGGATGTGCCGCCGGTGTTTTTGCGTACGTCTTTCATTTGATCCAGGTGTGTGGATGGTGTGATTGCGTGCGTCTTTTGTCCGTTGGTGCTATGTCAGGGCTGTGGCGGTGCTTTCTGAGATTTGGATATATGGCCCACACCTGACCTATGGCACGTAAATACGGCAATTATAGAGGGTTTACAGCACTGCTGCAGCAACTGTACCTATTGTAGATACCACTGGGGGAAAATGAGCTACACCTCTTAATCTCAAAGGTAGCTCCTCCGTACCTTCTCCGTATCTCATCTGATAAACGCCTGAGCGGGAACGCGAGTGACTGCGCGAAGGCGGCGGGACCGCCGCAGACGGCTCCTGATACGCAGACGGTAGGCGCGGCAGGCTCTTTGGGATGACGGTACTCCGGAAGTAGCGCAGTGGAGGCTCGGAGCCCACAGCCTTGGCCGTGGGCTTCGGCCGTAACGGAGCGGATGGAGGAGCGCCGGCAGCACAATGTGCCTGGCACGCCGGGCAAGACGCACCCTGCTTCCAAGCGAGCCGAGGCAGGCGGTCTCAGACCGAGGGGCTGGGCCGCAGTGGAGCGCAGGTGCTGGCGGGCGGTGCAATGTAGGACGGACGGCGCAGTGGAGTGTGTACTGAGTGTTGCAGCGGTGTTTACGCGTGTTTGGTCCGGGTGCCTGGTGTAGTTAGCCGCAACACCCTGTACACACGGAACGGAGACGGCTGCACGGAATGGAACTGGCCACCAGTGCCGGAGCGTAACCGTGGGCCAGACACCGGTATGTGACGGCCGGGAAAAACCTGCAGAACCTCTCTGTCCTGATGATGCGCCCGCGAGATAACGTATTGTTATGACACCTGCCGGATGGCGGGATGCGGGCCGTTATGGACCGCACCCTAAAAATAGCCCGGGACGGGGACCGCTGGCGGCTGTGCCGCCGGGGGTGCGCGGCACGCTACCGAGGAGTGGCGTGGAGGCAGTACCTGGAGAGGGACGCTGTGCGGACCCGGAAGGTTGTGCCGGAACGATACGACCCAGCACCCGGAAGGGTTGCGCCTGACGCTGGCGGCAGGAAGCGCAGGTGCGAACGATTTGTTTAGGGAGGGTGACCGCCTGATGCTGAGAGCTATTTAATATAATGGATATTATGTTTGTAGGAGCGAGTGCGGGAGCGACGGAGGACATAATACCGCTCCATTATGTTACATAGCGGATAAGACCTGCAGTACTGATGCTAAGCGAACTGTACCCCATTGCGGCCTGAAGCCGCAATTAAAAGGAGGCGTGGAACACGATTGCTATATCTATACCTGGAATAGTGCTTGCACCATGGAAGGCATAGATATAGTAATGGTGTGGAACTCCTTATTGAATAATCTGCGCTGCGGTTTGAAGTGCGCAGGGAGGTTGCTGTTTGTGGTACTGGTGGAGGGCACTTGGGAGTTCACTGCGGCTGCTACTTGCAGGAGGGTGCACGGGAAGAACAGACAGGGACTGGAACTGATAAGGTTGGAATGAGGCTCTTTACCTCTATTTCCAGGCCCTGGCTGTTCTGGGTTAAACAATCCAGACAGCGGCGATGGGGCGGGTAAATAAGGCGTTCTATACCACTATTGGGTGGCGCGGGTAATGAAGGTCAAGGGTGCGGGCCGCTGGCTGCTACCTCTATAGGGCGGGGCCGTAAGTAAATCTCTGCTGCTACTTGCAGAAAGGGTGATGGTACGCAGATAACAGCCCGCGGGATTTGATATATATATTGGTTACGGGCAGACGGGACGAATTGATTGGCCGTTATGACGACTGATACTGGTCACCGACACATCATCGATTTCTTTTTCCAGATCACCATTGACAAAATAAATACACCAGGCCATTAATGATTCACGCGTATTCAAAGAACTTGACCAATACCTACCGTCATAATCAATACCGTAGATGTTTTTACCACCACGACCACCGGCAGCAGGAAGGAATATTGAACGGTCAGTATAACCTGAAATCTTACTTGTTACGCGGTATCCATATACACCGTTTTCTTTAGTCCATGTCCATGTGCATTGATTGAATAGCTCCTCCATCTCTGACTTGGTAGGCATACGCCACTTGCCACCCCACAACGCTTTGGCAGCATCATCAGCCGAAATAAGTTCTGTCATCTTATCAGTAAACCCGTCATTACCAAGATTGCTGTCATTACAGTATTTGGTCAAAGTAGAATGTGTATCTTTACTCCACTTGTAGGTACTCCACCAATAACCATCCGACATATCAGCTTTCCAATGTTCCTGCAGTTCCTCCTGTGCATAACCTGACTCATAATGCGGCACCGTTTCGCCCCAGGCAAAATAATCACCGTAGTCTTCAGGCTTTTCAGCACCTATGTTGCAAGTTGCCCATTTGACGCTCAGGCCAAGGTCAACAAACTTATGACCATTGGATATGGTCAAAACTTTACATGATGATATGATGAGTGGCAATGAAAGGATTGCCAATAGTGTAATGCCAGTCTTTTTCATAAACAATCATTGATTTGGAGGTTCATCTGCAAATATAATCAATAATAATTACTATTTGCAGAAAGGTTGATGGTACGCAGATAACAGCCCGCGATACTTGGATATCGGCCGTGAGGGCATCGGAAGAAAGAAAAGGAAATCAGTTAAGGAAACCGTTCAGATCAAACTTATATAGTACATCAGAAGAAACTTTATCCTGATTAGACCTATTCCAGCCATACAAGGCATTCTGTTTTTCATCATATACGAATGAAAGCACAGACGGACTGATTTTGGCACCTGCTTTGAAATTGCCAGACCAATCAAAAACGAGAAGATATTTTTCCCTCCGCCCAGCTTCATTATTTTTGAGATATTCAGCAAACAGATAATTATTTGTTGCGTATGCGAAACGACTAAAGACGAGAGTACGACCATCAGGAGCCCAATCATCAAAAGTTGGCTTGCCTGTTCTATGGGCGGCAAACACTTTGTCATTATCGATGTCAAAGAATATAATATAATCCATCAATGAACATGGTTGACCAAACATATTCCTATTTGGTTGTTTAATGATAGGACCATGCGAGAAATTAGACACACCTTCTTCATCTTTATTCATCGGTTTAGAGAAAAGGTCTATCTTAATGATGTCATTATTTGCTTTATCGACAATCTTATATTCAAGAGCAAGCTCATCATCGGAAAACTGCTCCTTAGGTTCACTCATGAATAGTTGCCGGATATTGTTATTGACATATAATACAGTTTTGTCTTCATAGATAGAAGGAGCATCGCTCATATCAGTAACTATAGTTGAACCTTGGGCAAGGGATTGGGTGAGATTAATTTCCTTAATATATGAAGCCTTATCGACAACCAGGATATAGGTGTCTCCATTCTTCTTATAATACTGTGAGAGTAGTAAAAAAGGAGTAGAGAATTCATTACGTGCACGGCCTAACGGACAAAGTGTTGCTTTGAGGCTGAAGTCCTTAAGTCGATAAACATTGAGATAACCCTCTGGTTCTTCGACCTGACAGATGAGGAGAGAATCTATGAGGAGTGATTCTGCTATATCGCCTTCATATTCCAACCCTGTAGGGATACCTGTAAGAGTACAGTCAGATTCATTAAATGAAAACTCCTTGACCTCATGAAGGAAAATAGATTTATTCTTCAAGCAGGATGATACACAAATAAAGATTATGGCCATGCTGACTATGTCGGCAACTTTCACAAAAAGATGCTTGTTCATAAGCTTTGTTGGTTAATTGTATAGAACTTGATGCAAATGTAATGATTAATTAACAGAAAGTAAAGCAGTAGGGTTCCTGAATGAGTATCGGCCATTTATCAGCCGCCCCGTAATTATCGGCTTTCGTGAAAGGCGATAGTTACGGGACGGAACCGGTGCGAAGCATCGGATGTTACGCAGGTGCTTGTGTCATCTGCTTGCGCAGATCCTGGACTTCGGTCTTTAGTTGAACATTCTCCTTGCAGAGTTGATCTACTGAAGTCTTGAGCTCGCCATTTTCACGGCGGAGGGCCACCACTTCCCTATTGACGGTTGTTAGGTCTTCAATTAGACGCTTGTTTTCCGTGCTCAGGATGTCAATGGAGTCTTGCATGCTTTTGAGAGCGTCATTGCGGCGCTTTCTGCTGCCGGCAAGCCAACCTGCTGCTGCCGTTACCAATGGTACCAGGCAGTCTGTGATTATTGAGATGGTTTGTGTTTCCATGGTGTTTCATCGGTTATGAGTAATACAATTCGATTTCTTTCTCGCGGCGTTTGATCAATCCGGGGAGCTTCTTATTGGCAGCATAAACCCATCTCCTGAACTCATCGGCTATCTTTGGGCCATCTGGATTGCTCATAACCAGCCTGCGGAGGGTGCTGATTCTGAAGGCCTGGACACCTACGTTGAAGACGAAGGAGACGAGGGCATCGAACTGGCCTTGGGTGAGGTCAACACCCATCTGATTTACGCAGTGTTCGGCATTGCGGATGTCTTGCTTAAGGAAGGCATCGGCTGTCTTTTCTGTGATTAGCATACCTTGGTTTACGCCATCGGTGTGACCGTAACCGATTGTCCAGACGCCTGCCGGACATAGGTACGAGTTGAGGCGTAGCTGCTCAAAACTTTTTATAAGATTGATTGCTTTATCTGTTGATTTCATGGCTGTTATGATTTTATGTTATTGTTTGAACGGTGTGTCATTGGCGGATTCTACACCTTATTAATATTAGTATGGCTATGGCCGCCAATAGGATGTATAGGATGAGTCTAAGATTTGGTGAGGCACGGGGTTGCTTGGTTGTGCTTTCTTGGTATTGGTTGTTTTGTGTGGTGGTTGTGTCTTGCTGGGATATTTGGGTTACGGCGGTGGTTTGTGACTGCTGTGTGGTGGTTTCTTCCTCAATGATTATGGTTCCGCCACCTTGGTTTATCAGCTGGGTGATGAGATCCTGTGCCGGTTCTTGTGTTTTGGGTCTTTGGATTGGAGGCTGCATGGGTGTTTGCATCGGAAGAACGGTTATGCTGGTGGTCTTGCGATGGGTGGCCATGAGGTGATGCGCTGCGCTGTCTATCTCTTTCTGGGAGATGGATGTGGTTTGCGTCTGGGTGCTGGAGATGTGCTTGCTTGAGCGGCAAGCGGGCATCAGGAGGGTTATACCTACGATGATGATTGCGGTTGATTTGTGTGTCTTTTTCATGGTTTATGTTGTGTTTTTCTATTGTCTATGCACAAAGATAAGCTTTTTGAAAACGCTTTCAAAGGGTTTCTAG
The DNA here is from genome assembly GCA_017551925.1 of Bacteroidaceae bacterium. Lineage (GTDB taxonomy): Bacteria > Bacteroidota > Bacteroidia > Bacteroidales > Bacteroidaceae > Colenecus. The sequence continues at coordinate 6,527 of JAFZKA010000053.1, forward strand.
GGCTTGTTTTGCTAATAAAGAGAGGCTGGAATCGTGTTATGGGATTGTAAGGGATAATGGATTACAATAGATTTCAAAGTGGGGGTGGAGGGAAATATTTTGACAGACTATATTTTTATGTTTGAGGGAAAGGCGTTACCTTTACCAATGTTTGGTACGACAGTACTGAATTATAGATTTGCAAACGGTCTGGAGTTTTCCTGTTCAGGAGGGCTCCAGACTCACTTTTATCATACCAACAAATATCACTGGATATCAAAAATGTTGGAACAATGTTGGAACAAAATGTTAAAATGGAAAAATTGAACGGCTCCACAAGTATTTGTGGAGCCGTTTTCTGGTGATTCCGCCGGGATTCAAACCCGGAACCTTCTGATCCGTAGTCAGATGCTCTATTCAGTTAAGCTACGGAACCAACACGCTATTCGTTTTTAGCGGTGCAAAGATACTGCTTATTTCTTAAAACCAGCCACTATTCATCGCTTTTTTTCGTTAAAAATAAATTTTTGTAGGCCGAACATAGAATAAAAAAGGCTGGGCAGTGATGAACTGTCCAGCCTTTTTTATAAAATGTCCACGGAAGGAACCGTCCCTAATGCGGACGATTACTTGAAGTCGCGAACGGTGTAGTAAACCTCCTTGCGGTTGTACTCGCTGTCAAACAACAGTGGGAAGTTGTTGGCACCGAGCCATGAATCGCGGTCGCCAAGGTTCCAGAATGTTACGCAAGAGAAGTTCTTCTTGTACTTACGGATAACATTGAACAACTCAGCATACTTTGCTTTCTGGAGTTCTGCGATAGAGTCTGAAAGAACCTGACCCTCGCCACGGCTGAAG
>JAFZKA010000054.1 GCA_017551925.1 Bacteroidaceae bacterium
GACCATCAAAATACTTGAAAAGATCATAAACAACCAGCGTAAGATAATAGCCAAGGAGACTGGCCGTCCCGCCAACGAGCGCCCGCAGATATGGGCTCTGTACAAGGAGGTTCAGCGTTATTATGAGAAGGGACTGCGCGTGCCCGATGACGTTATACTGCTGCTGTCTGATGACAACTGGGGCGATGTACGCAAACTGCCTAATGAGCAGGAACGCAAGCGCAGCGGTGGCTGGGGCCTCTATTACCACATTGACTATGTGGGTGAACCGCGTTGCTCCAAGTGGCTCAACATAACTCCCATACAGAACCTGTGGGAGCAGTTCCAGCTGGCATACACACACGGGGTTGACAAACTGTGGATACTCAACGTGGGTGACCTCAAGCCGATGGAGTATCCCATCACACTCTACATGGACATAGCCCGTAACCCAGAGAATTTTACGGCCGAGACATTGCTGGACCATACGGTGAATTTCTGCCGCCAGTCATTCGGCGATGACCAGGGAGCTGAGGCAGCCCGTATCTTGAACCTGTACTGCAAATATACCGGCCGTATAACAGCCGAGATGCTTGACAAGGACACTTACAACCTTGAGACCGGTGAGTTCAAACAAGTAACATCGGAATTCAAAAATCTGGAAGCCGATGCACTGCGCCAGTATCTCTCACTGGCACCTGAGTACCATGATGCCTACAAGCAGATAATCCTGTTCCCCATCCAGGCCATGACCAATATGTATGAGATGTACTACGCTCAGGCCATGAACGATTATCTCTATGAGCGTGGTGACGCCGAGGCGAACTACTGGGCAGACCGCGTGCAGGCCTGCTACAACCGTGACCGTGAACTGGAGAATGACTACAACAAGGTGATGAGCGGCGGCAAGTGGAACGGCATGATGATTCAGCCTCACATGGGATATACCTACTGGGGTGAGCCCCGCAGCAATACCATCCCCGCCACCAAGCGCATTGAAAACAGTGCTGCAGGCGGATTTGTGTTTGATGCCCCTGAAAGCGGCTATATAGCCATTGAGGCCGGACATTACTTCAGTGCCAAGGATGCACCTAACACAACCTGGACAGAGATACCTTATATGGGTCGCACCCGCGGAGGACTGGCCCTGATGCCATACACCGAGCCGTCAACAGGCAGCGAACTGGTATATAAGATGCATCTGCCCGCAAACACCTCAAGCGTAAAAGTTCACGTGGCGGTAAAATCGACACTGGCCTACAACGGAACCGGCCACCATTACGAGGTTGGATTCGGCGGCCAGAAGACGGAGGTGGTTTGCTTTAATGAAAAACTGAATGAGGACCCCGAGAACATAAGTAGCATATACTATCCCACCGTGGCCCGCCGCGTAAAGATTGACACGGTTGAACTCCCTGTAAAAGTAGCTGCCGACGGCACCGCCGAACTCTCAGTCAAGCCCCTTGACTCAGGCATAGTCTTTGAAAAGATTGTGGTTGACCTGGGCGGCTACAAGGAATCCTATCTGATGATGAATGAATCTGCCTATCGCAAATAATAATAACCTAATTACAATAGAATTATGAAGAGTATCAAATCCATTGTTATTGCCTCCGCAGTGCTGGCAGTGATGCCCGTGGCGGCACAGAAATCAATCCCTCTGGTATATGACCAGGAGTTTACCGGTGCCAAGTATCCCGCACCCAAGTTCCCAACGGTTGATGAAGCCAAGACACTAGAGACCCTGCCCAACCCTCTGGAATTCTCAAACAGCAAGAAGCAGGTCAAGAAGTTCAAGGACTGGGAGAAGCGCCGTGCCGAGATTATCCGTGAACTCTATCACTATGAGGTTGGCGAGAAGCCGATGGTTGACCGCAGCGAGATTGAGGCCAAACTTGAAGACAACACCCTTACCGTTATAGTTCATCATAATGGTGAAGATCTGACCATCACCTCAAAGATTACATATCCTGAGGGTGACGGCCCGTTCCCGTTGATGATAGGTATGTCAGGCATCAGCCTGCCACGCAATTTCTTCCCTGACAGGAACATTGCCACAATGAACTTCAACATGAACCAGGTTATGGCGCACCAGCAGAAACGCGGCAGCGAGCCCATCAACAAGATCTATCCTGAACTTGTTGAGAACGGTGCATACGCTATGTGGCCCTGGGGTGTAAGCCGTATCATTGACGGTCTGGAGATAGTTGGCGCTGCCAGCAAGATTGATATGAAGCATATCGGCGTGACCGGTTGCTCATATGCCGGCAAGATGGCCCTGTGGTCAGGCGCTTTTGATGAGCGTATTGCTCTTACCATTGCTCAGGAGCCTGGTGGCGGCGGTGCTGCTGCATGGCGTGTATCAGAGACACTGGGACATGTTGAGACACTGGGCAACACTGATCCCCACTGGTTCAAGGAGTCTATGTGGGACTGGAAGGATGCCAATGTATCCAAACTGCCCTATGACCACCATGAACTGTGCGCTCTGGTATGCCCGCGCGCCCTTCTTGTACTGGGTAACACAGACTATGAGTGGCTGGCCGATGAAGCAGGTTACGTATCATGCGTAGCTGCACGTGAGGTTTGGAAGAAGTTCGGCATTGAGGACCGCATGGGATTCTCAGTTCAGGGCAAGCACGGTCACTGCCAGCTCCCCAAGAGCCAGTATCCTGAGGTTGAGGCATTCATTGACAAGTTCCTGCTGGGCAAGGAGGATGCCAACACCATCATCCAGTTTGTTGACGAAACACTCGCTGACAAAGAGGTGCAAAAGTGGATTCCTTGGGCTCAAGTCGATTTTAAATAATCGACTTGACCCAGGAATCCCCTACCTTACTTTAGTTTCGCATTCGCGAAACGGGGCTCAGGTCGATTTTAAATAATCGACTTGACCCAGGAATCCCCTACCTTACTTTAGTTTCGCATTCGCGAAACGGGGCTCAAGTCGATTTTAAATAATCGACTTGACCCAGGAATCCACTAC
>JAFZKA010000055.1 GCA_017551925.1 Bacteroidaceae bacterium
GATATACCTTTCTTTGATGACAAGAAATCAATCATAGTCATAGGCTCAGGTGCATACCGCATAGGTTCATCAGTTGAGTTTGACTGGTGCGGCGTTCAGGCTTTGAACACCGTCCGCAAGGAGGGCTACCGCAACATCGTAATCAACTGCAACCCTGAGACAGTAAGTACTGACTACGATGTGACAGACCGCCTGTTTTTTGATGAGTTGACATTTGAGCGTGTCATGGATATCATAGAGTTGGAGAATCCTTACGGCGTGATTGTATCAACCGGCGGACAGATTCCTAACAACCTGGCCATGAAACTTGATGCGATGAATGTGCCTATTCTGGGTACAAGCGCCAAGGACATTGATAATGCCGAGGATCGTGAGAAATTCTCAGCCATGCTTGACCGCATCGGTGTGGATCAGCCTGAGTGGAGCGAGCTTACCTCTATGAAGGAGATTGGCAAGTTCATTGAGAAGGTGGGATTCCCGGTACTGGTACGTCCTTCATACGTGCTCTCAGGTGCTGCCATGAATGTCTGCAGCAACCAGGAGGAGTTGGAGAGATTCCTGCAACTGGCTGCCGAGGTTTCAAAGGAGCATCCGGTTGTAGTAAGCCGCTTCATTGAGAACGCCAAGGAGGTTGAGATGGATGCCGTTGCCAAGGACGGCGAGATCATTGCTTACGCTATTAGTGAGCACATTGAGTTTGCCGGTGTACACTCAGGTGACGCTACCATCCAGTTCCCGCCCCAGAAGCTCTACGTTGAGACTGTCAAGCGCATTAAGCGCATCAGTCGCCAGATTGCCAAGGAACTGCATATCAGCGGTCCTTTCAACATCCAGTATCTGGCTCGTGAGAACGATATCAAGGTTATCGAGTGTAACCTGCGTGCTTCACGTTCATTCCCGTTCGTAAGCAAGGTGCTCAAGATCAACCTTATTGAGATAGCAACCAAGATTATGCTCGGCATACCTGTAGAGGCACCTGAGAAGAGCCTGTTCGATATCGACTACGTTGGTATCAAGGCCTCACAGTTCTCATTCAACCGTCTTCAGAAGGCCGATCCTGTACTTGGCGTGGATATGGCATCGACCGGTGAGGTAGGTTGCCTGGGTGATGATCAGCGTTACGCTATACTGGAGTCAATGCTCTCAGTAGGCTATCGCATCCCGCAAAAGAACGTATTGCTTTCTACAGGTACCGCAAAGCAGAAAGCCGCAATGCTTGATGCTGCCAAGATGCTGGTTTCAAAGGGTTACAACCTGTTTGCTACCGGCGGTACTTCAAAGTATCTTGAGGAGAACGGCATCAAGAATACCCGTGTTTACTGGCCCAGCGAGGAGGGACAGCAGCCGCAGGCTCTTGACATGCTGCACAAGAAAGAGATTGACATGGTGGTTAATATCCCCAAGGATCTTACACAGCATGAGCTTACCAACGGTTACAAGATACGTCGTGCAGCCATTGACCTGAACATCCCGCTGATTACCAACGCACGTCTGGCCAGCTCGTTCATTAACGCCTTCTGCACAGTTGATATCAATGATATCCCCATCAAGAGCTGGGATAGTTTTAAGTAAGTTTCCATTTGCAGTAAAGTAAAACAATCCCCTCACAAGCAAAGCGTGTGAGGGGATTGTTTTACCCGGCCTGGAAGGCCGGCAGAGTGGAGCGGGATTTTATCCCGCGGAACGGGTTTGGGGCTGTGGCCAGCCCCAAACTAAAAAAATGTCGTGTACCAAATACGCAGATAGGTTTCCAGTTAGCGGCTTTCAAGGCCAAAGGCCAAGAAAGCCAAAAACAACCGAGCCGCGAAACGGCGAGAAAAGAATATCAGTTTTTCCACCGTAATACCACCCCCGATTGGGCAGGGACGGTGATGCGGATAGGTGCATCAGGATGTATGTTGGCCTTGAAGGTTTGACCTGTGAGCAGTTCCTTGACAGTAACGCCATCCTTTTGCTTGAGTTCCAAGTAGTCAAAGGCATGCTGCGGAATATTGACGGCGGTGTTGAGCGGCTGGTCACAGAAGTTGGTTACCACCAGTATCGCATCCTTGCCGTCAGAACGCAGGAATGCGTACTGCTTGTGCGGATTAAATGACTCTGAGAGCGGATTGACATACATTAGGTCAAAGAACTTTCCGTCACGGACAGCATGTTCCTTATTGCACAGACGGAGCAGAGTGGAGTAGAAGTTACGCAGATTGCGCTCATCGGGAGTAAGACGTGCGTCATCCCATCGGCCGTCATTGTAGAGACGGGTAAGGGTATCGGGAGCCCAATAATCAAATATGGTGGTGCGTCCGTCAAGTCCGCTGAATCCCTCCTGGTCCATACCGGGTTCGCCAACCTCCTGACCTGCGTAAATCATTACAGGACAGGTATCTGTGAGGGCCGAAACAATCATGGCCGGACGTCCCTTTTCGGCCTTTTCAGCGAAGAATCGGGATGCAATGCGCTGCTCGTCATGATTCTCCATAAAGTGGAGCATGTGCGGGCCGTTATAACCGTTCTGCTGCCAGCAACGGGTTATGGCAGTAGCCGATTCTGCACCAACTGTTATGGCACGCAAGGTGTCATAAAGACCTACCTTATCATATATATAGTCAAAGTGTCCGCGGTTTATGTAATCCCAGTATGAACCGGGGTTGTAAATCTCGGCAATGAACTGTATGTTTTTATGGACTTTTTTGACTCTTGATACGGCCCAATCCCAGAACTCAACCGGTACCATCTCTGCCATGTCGCAACGGAACGCATCGACTCCTTTACCGGCCCAGAAAAGCAGTATCTCCAGCATCTTTTTCCAGGTGTCAGGAATCGGGTCAAAACAACGTGTTCCACCGGCCATGTAATCAACTCCGTAATTCAGTTTCACGGTTTCATACCAATCTGAATATGAGGGAGTTGCACTGAACTTGTCATTACCTGTGGCGCGGGCCGGGAACTCTTTGTAATCACCCCAGTCGGGCTCGCCTGAAAGTTGATGTCCGGGCAGGTAATAAAAGTTGTTCTGCGGGCTGAAAGAGAGTTCCGGATTATCAGTTTCGCCAAGGTCTTTTACACCGTTGGGCTTGACTGTTGAACGGTACTCGCGGGCGACATGGTTCGGCACAAAATCCATGATGAATTTCATGCCTGCAGAATGGACCCTATTCACCAATGCCTGGAACTCTGCCATACGGTCAGGAACAGATATTGCAAGATCGGGGTCAATGTCATAATAGTCACGGATTGCGTAAGGTGAACCGGCACGTCCCTTTACTGTTCCGGCGTGTGATTCGGGAATGCCGAATTTGCGGTAACCGGTGCATGAAGCGTGTGCGATAAGCCCCGTGAACCATATATGAGTAACTCCCATCGACTTGATATTATCAAGTACGACGGGAGTGTAACTGTTCAGTTTGCCTGAACCGTTGGTCTTTATGTCACCGCCAGGCACATTCTTTCCGCCGCTGTTGCAGCAGACTCTTGTAAATATCTGGTAGATGACAATTTTTTCCATATGAATCAACCTCTGATTCTCTTGATAAGACCGGTCAGGACAGCGCCCGGACCGCACTCTGTGAACTCCTCAGCGCCATCGGCTATCATGTTGAGCACGCTCTGTGTCCAACGTACCGGTGAGTTGAGCTGGGTTACCAGATTAGCCTTTATCTCATCAGGGCTTGTGTGCGGTTTTGCATCAACATTCTGGTAGATGGGACATACCGGGGTATTGAACTGAGTCTCGCTGATGGCAAGTGCAAGTTCATCCTTGGCGGGAGTCATAAGAGGTGAGTGGAAAGCACCGCCTACCACAAGGGGCAGTGCACGCTTGGCACCGGCCTCTGTCATGAGCGGGCATGCAGCGGCGATAGCCTCTTTTGAACCTGAAATAACCACCTGGCCGGGGCTGTTGTAGTTGGCGGGAACCACTACCATACCTTTAGCGTTCAGACCGGCGCAAATCTCCTCAATTTTGGCATCGGGAAGACCGATGATGGCAGCCATTGTACCGGGCACCTTTTCGCAGCATTTCTGCATTGCGTTGGCGCGTTTTGAAACCAGCTTGAGGCCGCTCTCAAATGAGAGTGCTCCGCAGGCTACAAGTGCAGAAAACTCACCCAGAGAGTGTCCTGCAACCATATCGGGCTTGAAATCAGCACCATGAGACTTGGCAACAGCCACAGAGTGGATGAATACTGCGGGTTGGGTTATATCGGTACGGCGCAGATCTTCATCGCTGCCGCTGAACATTATATCTGAAATCTTGAATCCAAGAATTGAATCTGCCTCTGCAAACAACTCTTTTGCCCAGTCAAACTGGTCATACAGGTCCTTACCCATGCCCGAGAACTGGGCACCCTGTCCGGGAAATACATATGCTTTCATATCCTAAAAATTAGTTTGTCCTAGTTAATTTTGTTACATTTGCGGGTCCTATTGAAAAAGAGGATGCGCACTTTTCAATAACTTGTGCAAAAGTAGTCATCATAGCGGATGCTTGCCGAAGTGTGACTGACTTTTTTTTATGTCTTTACACAATTATTGTTTTTTGTGCGCGTTATATATATAAAAAAGAGAGTTAATGCTTAAATATAGTCTTCAAAACTACACTCAGGCCAGATATATGGAGCATTCCGATGCAATGGGTAAGTTTCAACTCACATTGAAGAGAATTTTTGATATTGTTTTCTCGCTTGTCGGACTGGTTGTTCTTTCCCCGTTATTTCTGGTTTTCTCCATTATTCTTCTTTTCAGCAACGGTCCCATTATCTTCAAGCAGGAGCGCATAGGCTATAAGGGCAAAAAATTCACGATATATAAATTCAGGACAATGAGTCTGGATGCCGAATCAGACGGCATTCCGCGTCTTGAGGCAGAACGCAACAAATATCTTACTCCATTCGGCAGTTTTCTGCGCGCACATCACCTTGACGAACTTCCACAACTTTGGAATGTCCTTAAAGGTGATATGTCATTTGTAGGTCCACGTCCCGAGCGCCAGTATTTCATTGATCAGATAAACCGTGAAACCGATGATTATCGTTTCATCTATCTGATGCGTCCGGGTGTTACTTCATACGCCACTCTATATAACGGCTATACCGATACACTTGAAAAGATGCTCAAGCGTCTTGAACTTGATCTGGAGTATCTTGACAACCGTAATATCTTTACAGACCTGGGAATCATCATCAAGACCATATTCTCAGTGTCCTGTGGTAAGAAATTCTAAATCCCCGTTTTTTAGACCATTATGAGAAAGATTCTCGTTTTGTCACTCATATTGTTGACACACGTAGTGGCATCGGCACAGATGTCCGATGAAAAGATAGTTGAGTTTGTACTGGAACAGCAGGCCAAAGGCGCATCGCAGGAACAGATTGTACTGGACCTGAGCAAGAAGGGCGTCACTATGCAGCAACTTCAAAGGATGCGTGAAAAATATGAGAAGCAGCAATCGACCGGCGTATTGGGAAACACGCTTTCGTCACAGACTTCAAATGCACGTTCCAGGAATAACGCCCAGTCTTCAACAAATATTTTTCAGGGTGACCGTGCAATAAACAGCAGTTCATATTCACAACTCTCGGAACAGGAGAGGATGCAGGCCATGTATGACGAGTCAATGTTCATGTTTGTTGATTCATTGGCTTTGCTCAAGATGTCTTTGATGCCCAAAAAGGAGATATACGGCCATAATATATTCAAGAACAGGGATCTGACCTTTGAGCCGAGCGCAAATCTGGCCACACCTCAGAATTATCGTCTCGGCCCTGGTGATGAGGTGATTATTGATATTTGGGGCGCCTCTCAGAACACTATTCAAGAGGTGATTTCTCCAGATGGCAATATCATGGTTGAGAATATAGGTCCTGTTTACCTTAATGGTAAGACCGTACAGGAAGCCGATGCATACATCAAGAAGGTATTCAGTCAGATATATTCAGGTCTGGATGGTGAAGATGCAAACTCCAGCATTAAACTGTCACTCGGACAGAACCGCTCGATTCTGGTAAATGTCATGGGCGATGTCGAGAATCCGGGAACATATCAGGTGTCATCGTTTGCTACTGTTTTCAATGCCATTTATATGGCTGGCGGAGTAAGTGACCTGGGTTCTGTCAGAGATATCAGATTATTCAGGGAAAACAAGAAAATTGCCACGATAGACATGTATGAATACATTCGCAACGGTAAGGTCAAGGATGATATCCGTCTCAGCGACAATGACGTGGTGATAGTATCAGCCCATTCTCTCCTGGTGAATATTGACGGCCGCATACGCCGCCCCATGTTCTATGAAATGAATCAGGATGAGACTCTGGCAGATCTTATAGATTATGCCGGTGGTCTTGAATCAGATGCATACAAAAAGGATGTGCGTGTAGTCCGCATGGGTGATTTCCAGCGTGAGATTTTTACGGTGACCAAAGAACAGCAGGGCGCTTTCAAACTTGTTGACGGTGATTCCGTTTATGTTGATTCCATACGCCTGACTTTTGCTAATATGGCTGAAGTCAGAGGCGCTGTATATCGTCCCGGAAAGTTCCAGATAGACGGTGACATAACAACTGTACATAAACTTATTGAGGCGGCAGGAGGACTTATGGAAGACGCTTTCCCCACAAGAGCACTGCTTAGCCGTACAAATCCTGACAAGACTTTGACTAACCTTGCAATTGATATCAAGGGACTGATGGATGGAACCGCAAAGGATGAGCCTTTGCGCAACAATGACATACTGTTTATCCCCAGTCTGTTTGATTTAGGTGAGGTAAAGACATTCAGCGTATATGGTGAGGTACTGTTCCCCGGTGATTACCGTTATGCCGACAATACCAGCATAGAGGATCTGATACTCCAGGCTGGTGGTCTTAAGGAGGATGCGTCTCTCTCTAAGGTTGATGTTGTACGCCGCAATCGTGATAAACAGGCTACCAACAAAACTGATTCATTAGCAGAGACATTTTCATTCGGCATTAACGAGGACCTCTCAATACAGGATAATGATTTCCGCCTTGAACCATATGATGAGGTGTATATTCGCCGCAGTCCGGGTTATTCTGTAAATCGTCGTGTGGTAGTAGAAGGTGAGGTTACATTTCCCGGTTATTACTCACTTGCTACCAATACGGAACGTCTGAGTGATATAATGGCAAGAGTGGGAGAGTTCAGCAATGAGGCTTATCCTGAAGGGGCGCGGCTGGAACGCAGAATGACAGATGAAGAGCGCAAGCGTATGCGCGACATTGTTGATATGTTGTCATCAAATGACTCCATTGCTATGGCTAAAGCAGTGGACAAATTGTTGAGTTCATCCACATATGAAGTAGGTATTAACCTTAAAGAGGCAATTGATGATCCCGGTGGCGATGCTGATATTGTATTGCGTGATGGAGACCGTATCATCATACCGGTATATACAAACACTGTAAGGATAAACGGTGAGGTGATGTATTCAAATACTACCCCGTTCATAAAGGGCAAGAATCTTAAGTACTATATTGATAGGGCCGGTGGTTATTCTCAAAAAGCAAAGAAGAACAAAGCATATGTTGTATATGTAAACGGATCGGTTTCTAAAGCAAAAAGAAGTTCCAGAAAGTTGGTTCAACCCGGTTGTGAGATTATTGTTCCAGCTAAGCAGAAACGTGAGGGAATGACAACGACTGAGATTCTCAGCTTAGGCTCAACATCGGCTTCATTGGCTACGGTTGTACTTGCTCTCATGAGCCTTATGAAATAAAAAACAATCATCATGGAAGTTGACAACAATAACATAGAGAAGATTAGAGTTACAGTGATTGATCTGGAAAAATTGGTAAAGAAACTGTTCCAGAAGAAGATGATGATTATCATCGCTTGCATTGCGACAGCAGTAATCTCTTCAATCCTGATAGTTTGTGTCCCCAGAGGATACAACAGCCAGGTTATGCTTGCCCCTGAGGATGATGGTTCAAGTGGTAGCACATTGAGCGACATAGCATCTTCGTTCGGTTTTGATTTCGGTGCCATGAGGTCATCGGATGCCATCTATCCTTTGCTCTATCCGGACCTGTTTGATTCGAATGATTTCGTTGTCGGACTTTTGGAAACAAGAGTAGAGACTCTTGACGGAAGCATTGATGCCACATACCTTGAGTATCTTATGAATCATCAGAAATTTGCTCCCTGGTCAGTGGTGATAAATAAGATGAAGGGACTGGTTCTGCCCAAGCCCCGTAAGATGGATGTAGCCCGTGGAAAGAAGGAGGGTATAGATCCTTTCATGCTGACCTACAAGGAGTTTCAGGTAGTCAAGAAGGTTAAGGAGAATATAAAGTGCACAGTTGACAAGAAGACCAATGTCATCACAATAAACGTGAAGGACCAGGATCCTCTGATATGTGCCACTATGGCCGATTCTGCATGCGCACGTTTGCAGAACTTCATTACACAGTACAGGACCAGCAAGGCGCGTAAGGATTACGAATACTATTCGGAACTGATAGAGGAGGCCAAGTTGGATTACCGTCGTTCCGCCAAGGAGTATAGTGACTATTGCGATTCCCACAAGGGTATGGTGCTTCAGGCCGATATCTCCAAGAGGGATGAACTGGAAAGTGAGATGAATGCCAATTACAATACACTGACTGTACTGAACGCACAGATTCAGACAGCCAAGGCCAGAATACAGGAAAAGACACCGGCATTCACCATGCTTCAGAACGCATCGGTTCCTGTCAAGGCTTCAACTCCCAAGAGGATGATATTTGTGTTCTGTATGACATTGCTGGCTTTTGTAATCAGTACATTGGTTGCTGTAAAAAAGATTCTGGCTGAAGAATAATGGCAAGCTCAGCTGCTAAAATAGCAAACAATACTATCTTATTATGGGGCCGGATGCTGGTCATTACCATAATAAATCTTTATGCGCTGAGAATTCTTATAAATGCTTTGGGTGACGATGACTACGGCCTGTATAATGCGGTTGCTGGAATCGTCACAATTCTTTTGTCTGTCTGCACGGTCCTTTCAATATCCACGCAGCGTTTTTACTCCTATGAATCGGGCAGGGAGAATGAATCACGCCTGAACGAGATATTCTCCAAGAGTCTGAATCTGAATATGGTTCTTGCACTGGCCATTATTCTTCTGCTGGAGACCATAGGCCTGTGGTATCTGGGACATCGTCTGGTGGTTCCTGACGGCAGGTTGGAGGCAGTCAGGTGGGTATACCAGTTCGCGGTCTTTTCACTGGTCTGCATGCTACTGCAGATTCCGTACATGGCAGCTGTTATGGCTCATGAAGACATGGGCATATACACCATGATAACCACTGCCGAATGTCTGCTGAAACTGGTTGTAATCCTCCTTATAGGACGCGGAGGTATTGACAGAATGGTCTTTTACGGAGGAGGTATGTTTGCAGTGGTCTTTCTTACATTCCTCTCATATGCACTTGTGGCTGGCCACAGATACGTTGAATGCCGATATCGCATTCAGAAGGACCGTACGTTGTACAAGGATCTGCTTACCTTCTCAGGGTGGACATTTTACGGAACGGTTGCCGGCGTTGTACTGATTCAGGGTAATACTCTGTTGCTGAACCGTTTCTTTATGCCTTTCATAAATGCCGCTTTTGCAGTGGCAGTTCAGATACAGAACGCCTTTGTCCAATTATGCAACAGTGTTGTACTGGCCATACGGCCGGCAATGATACGCTCATATGCAGTTCAGGACTTTGACGGGCTGAATCTGCTATTCTCATTCAGCAACAAGACGCTCTTCTTCATTGTTTTTGTCGTGGGAATTCCATTGATAGTAGAGATGCCCCTGATCATGGATGTGTGGCTTGTAGAAACCACTCCTGAGAAGATCCTTTTTGCCCGACTGATGATAGGATATGTAGCAGTCATGGCTATGCAGAACCCCATTACGATAATCATACAGGCATCGGGTAACATCAGGTTGTATCATCTGCTGGCTGATTCCATTCTGATTCTGTGTCTTCCCGTATCATGGGCGTTGTTCCGTTGGGGAATGCCGGCACATATGATTTTGATAACGATGATTGCCGTATGTGTATCGGCTCATATAGCAAGAGTTTACTGTCTTAAAAGGAACTATAAGTACTTCCCGCTCAGGAGTTATATCCTTCAGTTTGTTTTACCATATGTATTGTTTGCGGCAATTACGTTATTTGCATCGGTTGCTGCTCATGGTGCATCTGATAACGGTTTTGTCAGTTTCCTGCTTGTGGTCTGCGTATCGGTGGTCCTGTTGGGCGGACTGGTATATTTCTTTGGTCTGACGTCACAGGAGAAAGCTTATATTGGGGCGTTGATAATAAAATTCATTAAGAGGAATAGATGAAACCTACGCTGACAGATAACATATTGGTTATTGCCTATCTCCTGATGTGGGTGCTTGTTCTGGTGCTTTACCAGAAGAAAAACCGGCAGTTGGATGCAGGCAGCGCCATCATTGTCACTTATGTAGCGTATGCATTCTTTTCAATTCTGACACTGAACAACCCCATCACTTTTATTGATTACTATGATTACAATCATCTGAAACTGTTCCCGTTCATATATCTCTTTGTCATGCTGATTATAGCGTTGTCACCAGCAATCGTTTACCATAATCATCCTGCAAAGCAGATTGAGAATCCCAATACAAGAGTATTTCATATGATTGCCATAGTATCAATCATGGCTGCTCTGCTCCTGTTGCCGAACATCCTGATGAATTTAGGTGATGGTCTGTTAAAACTAATAACCGATACTGATGCGGGAAAGGATGCTTATCAGGAGCAGTTGGAAAACGCGTCTGATTCAGGAGGTGCCATATCCAACATTCCAGCCATCCTGTTCAATGCGCTGTCAGAACTCTCTATATTCACGTTTTTCTACTTTCTGACATTCAAGAACAGGAACAAATGGCTGGTCATTGGACTGACTGTTCCTCTGGTTGTATCTGTACTTCAGCCCATCATGGTCGGACAGAGAGGACCTGTCATTTACACGCTGTTGACAGTCTTCCTGGCCTATATGTTCTTTAAACAATTCCTTACTGACGGGATCAAGAGGGTTGTCCGATATGTGGGCGTAATAGGAATACTCATGACACTGGTGCCAGTGGCGGCCATCACTGTCAGCCGATACTCGGTTATGAGGCAATCAACAGTCTCTGACTACATAAACTGGTATGTGGGACAGGGCAACATATATTTCAATAATTATGGCCTGGACGACAACGGCATCCGTTATGGTGACCGTACGTTCAACCTGGTGAAGCGTGTTATCAGTTCAAACGCATCGCAGAATTACGTGGACAGACGTAATACATACAGCAACCTTTATGTAAACGATGACCTTTTCACCACATTCGTAGGAGATTTCACAATTGACTTCGGTCCAATAGTGGCATTCCTGATATTTGTGGCTTTCAATGCAGTGGTGCTGTTTACAACCAGGATAAGGAGCGATTCGCTTAAGATTCAGCAGGCGCTATTGCTCTATTTCACCATGTGTGTATGTATGCAGGGCGGTATGACTCTGTTCTCATTCTCAGATACTGCAAACCTGAAGATGTTCTGTTTTGCAGTCTTGTATGGCTATCTGGTACTTCATGAAGAGATCCTGTCCAAATTTCCACAGCAGATAGAGATTGTCAGACCGGCTGGACTGAAATGGCCCCGCAAAAAGATAATAATCAAATAACCAGTCTATGGAGAGTATAATCAGTAGAATCGTCAGACGGATATACTCCTTCTTTATCCGAAGAAGATTGAAGGAATGTGGAAGCAAAGTGCTTTTCTCGTTTCATTCCAGAACACTTTTAGGGCTGAAACATGTCAAGATAGGTTCCAGGACTGTATTCAGTTATGGAATATGCATCACTGCATGGGATTCATACAAGGGGAATACTTACTCTCCCAGTGTAGAGATAGGTGAGGACTGTCATTTTGGCGATTTCAATCAGATAACTGCATGCAATGGCATAAAAATAGGAAATAACCTGTTGACAGGACGCAATGTGATAATAACTGATAATTCACACGGCGTATTTGAGAGTGATCAGTTGGATATAGCCCCTCTGGACCGTCCTTTGGCATCAAAAGGAAAAATAACCATAGGAAACAATGTCTGGATGGGAAACAATGTGTGCGTGACATCGGGTGTTACTATAGGAGACGGTGCCGTGATTGCTGCCAACAGCGTAGTGACAAAGGATGTGCCGCCCAAAACAATGGTGGGAGGCGTTCCTGCAAGAGTAATTAAAAGCGTCTTGGAATGAAGAGGATAATGCTTGTTTTCGGTACCCGTCCAGAGGCCATCAAGATGTGCCCCTTGGTCAAGGAGTTTCAGAAATATCCGCAGGATTTTGAGACCGTGGTATGCGTCACAGGCCAACACCGGGAGATGCTGGACCAGGTACTGAAGATATTCCAAGTGACTCCTGATTATGACCTGAACATCATGAAGCAGGAACAGGACTTGTATGACGTAACATCACGTGTGCTGTTAGGTATGCGTGACGTATTCAGGGAATACAGGCCTGACATTGTCCTGGTTCATGGCGATACCACCACCTCAATGGCTGCCGCAATGGCCGCTTTCTATCAGCAGATACCGGTAGGACATGTCGAGGCAGGACTCAGGACCCATAACATGCTCAGCCCGTGGCCTGAGGAGATGAACCGTCAGGTGACAGGCCGTATAGCTGACTATAATTTCAGTCCCACCACACTCAGTGAGCAGAACCTTAAGGATGAGAATGCTCACGGTCGAATATTTGTAACGGGTAACACAGTGATTGATGCCCTCCATATGGTGGTACGTAAACTCAAGTCCGATGAGGCTCTTGCCCATGAGCAGGTAAATGTTCTGCAAAAGGCTGGATATGATTCCCGTCGACTTGCCGGAGGTCGTAAACTGGTTCTCATTACAGGACACCGCAGGGAGAATTTCGGTGACGGATTCATCAGTATGGTTACTGCCATGAAGGACTTGAGTGAAAAGTACCCTGATGTGGATTTTGTCTATCCCATGCACCTGAATCCCAATGTCCGAAAGCCCATTCATCAGGTCTTTGGTGAGGACCTGACCGTGTGCGGCAACTTCTTCTTCATTGAACCGCTTCAGTATCTGGAGTTTGTATATCTGATGGAGAAGAGCTATCTGGTGCTTACTGACAGCGGAGGCATCCAAGAGGAGGCTCCCGGACTTGGCAAACCGGTTCTTGTGATGCGTAACACTACAGAGCGTCCCGAGGCACTGAAGGCCGGAACGGTCAAACTGGTTGGAACTGACCATGACCTAATTGTCAGTGAGGTGAGCAGACTGATTGAAGACAAGGATTATTATGACAGCATGTCAAAGGCCCAGAACCCGTACGGTGACGGCCTGGCATGTCAAAGAATAGTAAATGCTTTAAGGTAACAGTATATCAGTATGAAAGCAAGAGTAATTGCATTATATCTGCCTCAATTCCATCCCATCCCCGAGAATGACCTCTGGTGGGGACCCGGATTCACGGAGTGGACCAATGTTGCCAAGGCAAAGCCGTTATTCCGTGGTCATATCCAGCCCAAGATTCCTGCTGATCTGGGATTCTATGACCTTAGACTGCCTGAAACCCGTGAACAGCAGGCCAGTATGGCACGCCAGGCAGGAATAGAGGGATTCTGCTATTACCATTATTGGTTCGGCAACGGAAAACAGTTGCTGGAGCGTCCGTTCGATGAGGTGCTTGAAAGCGGTAAACCTGATTTCCCGTTCTGCTTGTGCTGGGCAAACCATGACTGGACAAACAAGACCTGGACCAATCAGAGTGCTCTCAAGAAGGATAGCATGATGATTAAAATGGAGTATTCCATGGAGGATCACAAAAACCATTTTTTCTCATTGCTTCCGGCTTTTAAGGACAAACGCTATATCACTGTTGACGGCAAGCCTCTTTTCATGATATACAACGCCATAGCTTTTCCACAGGTCAAAGAGTATATTGAACTATGGAAGGGTCTTGCGAGGGAGAACGGGCTTCCTGGAATCTATTTTGTAGGAGGGACCCAGTCAACATTCTCTTTCCGCTTGAACGACGAGGGTAAACGCATAGCATCAGTTCCCAATCTCAAGAGCAGCGCCGAAATTTTCAACTCAGTGCTAGAAATGGGCTTCGATGCAGTCAATTCATTCGGCAAACGCCGCGGAGAAATGCTTGAGGAGGGACGCATCAAGTATGTTCTGCGTGTGGCGATGCAAAAAATCGGCATCCCCATGAATAAGAAATATGATTACCTCAAGACCGTAAGCGGTTTTTTTGCACCTGAGGACAATTGGGAGAATGTTTTCCCCACAATCCTTCCGCAGTGGGACCGCAGCCCTAGAGTGGGATCGGCCGACGGTGTCTATGTCAATGCTACTCCCGAGAATTTCAAAAAGCACATATTTCAGGCGTTGGATTTAGTAAAGGACAAGCAGGAGGAACACCGCATTATTTTCATGAAATCATGGAATGAATGGGGTGAGGGTAATTATGTTGAGCCTGACCAGATTTATGGTCACGGATTCCTGGATGCGTTGGCGGAAACTTTAAAGTAAACAGAAGTTTTGGGATAATATGAAAATAGTATTTCTGACAAGCAATATTAATGAACCGCGTGTACCCAACAGGATTGCTGAGTTCAAGGAACGTGGCTATGAACTGGAGGTGTTCTGTTACTGCCGTGATCCTGAACGTCCATATCGCAAGGAGAATGGCGTGACATACCATCAGCTGGGTGAAGTGGGTAGGGGTTCATCCTCCTATTTCAAAAGGCTGTTTGCTGAATATAAGGATGTCAGGAAGGTTATCAGGGACAAGAAAGGAGAGGATGTGGTGTTCTATCTGATCAACAACGATATGGCATTGCTGTATTATCTGATACGAGGAAAGCATCCGTTCATATATGAGGAAGCTGACCTGAGACATACCTATTTCGGTTCGGCATTATTGAGAAGGCAGTTTGAAAGATGGGATAAGCGCATTATTCGCCGTTCGCTACTTACCATTTTCCTTTCAAAAGGATTCTCAACATACCACTATGGAGATAGGGAGATACCTTCTAATGTTACATATATTTTCAACAAGCTCAATCCCGGCGTTCTGGATCTGGAGTACAAAAGGTTACGAGAACCGGATCTGGAGCATCTCAAGTTGGCTTTTGTGGGCTCAATAAGGTTTGACAGCGTATATAACTTTGCAAAGGTATTCTGCGAATCATTCCCGCAGCATGAGTTTCATTTCTATGGTAATGTGGTTGATGAGCAGTTCCATCAGTTGGAACCCTTTGCCAACTGCACATTTCACGGGCCTTTCTCTAATCCGCGTGACCTGCCCGGCATCTATTCTGAAATAGACCTGGTGCTCTCTACATACGATGCCCGTTTTGATAATGTGAGATACGCTGAGCCTAACAAGATATATGAGTCAATATTTTTTGAGGTTCCAATTATTGTGTCTCGCGGAACATATCTTTCACAAAGGGTTGAGGAGATGGGTATAGGTTACTCAGTTGATGCCATGGATGCTGGTGACATAGTGAAAACCATATCGTCATTGACCAGGGACGGCATTTTGCAGAAATCAATCAATGCCGGTAAGATATCCAAGAAAGAGTGTATTCTTGACAATGACGGATTCTTCAATCTGCTCAACTCAAAACTGGCATCATTGAAAAGTTATGAATAAACTGGAATCAATAGTACACAAGCTTGTAAGAGGCAATCCTACGCTCAAGAACGCGGTTAGGAACCTTTATCAGAGTTTTTATGACCTGCTTCCCAGAAAGAAGGAGTATTTCAAGTATGAGTTTGACTTCAAAGAGGGCTATTATTTCGGTTTTCATGATCTTCAGGAGATTTCATCCGATGGTACTAAACTGCTGGCACACCGTCTGTCATTTGACCTCAGAATGCCGTTGCCCGGAGAGGCTGAGCAGGTAGGCTATTTGGACATAACCCCTAACGGACATATTGGCGATTTCCACAGAGTGGATGAGACATCGGCATGGAACTATCACAAGGGTTGCAGACTCCAGTGGCTGGATGAAAACAGAATTATATTCAACTCACATTCTGAAAATGGGCTAGTGTCTGTGATAGCCGATATATCAAACGGGGAATCACGGATTATACCTTCTCCAATAGATGCTGTAAGTCACGTTTCGGGGTATGCAACATCTTTTAGTTATGAAAGGCTGGAACACTGCATGTCAGGTTATGGTTATCCTTATGCCGATGAATCATACCTGGACGTGGATGCACCTGATGAGACGGGCCTGTTCCTGGTTGACCTGGACACAGGAAGCAAGACTTTGATAGTGCCTCTAAGCGTCTTGGCAGGTAGTTGTCCAGATGAATATCGGAGCGGATATCTGCATTATGTGACACATACGGAATTCTCGGCTGATGACCGTTACATCTCTTTCCTTCACAGATGGAGAATGCATACGGGAACAGACCTCAAGCGCTGGACACGGATTATGGTCTATGACCGTAAGAGCGGTTCACTTATAGAACTGCCTACACAACTGTCGGGTTCTCACTACGTCTGGAATTCCAGAAATCAGATTATCTCATCATGTATTATTGACGGCAAAAGCTGTCATGTGCTGTTTGATATGAACGACGTTGAATCTTACCGAATCATTGCACCTGAGGTATTGAATTCTGACGGACATCAGAGTTTCATTAATGACTATACGTTCATTACAGATACATATCCTGATCGTCGCAGGATGGCCAAACTGATTAGGACGGATGTTGCTGAAGGTACTACTGAACTGCTGGCAACCGTTTACTCTCCCAAGGCTTTCCAGTCAAGCCCCAAGAAAGGTCATGTCGCTTGTGATTTGCACCCCAGGGCATCTGCTGACGGCCGTTTTGTGGCATTTGACAGCTGCAGGACTGGAAAAAGAGGAATATATTTGATGAAACTCTCCTGACAGTTTTGTCAAAGAATACAACATTATGTATCTTTGTACCGTTTTCAGACAACGGCACTAAGGTATGACTGACGGACTTGTTTCGGTAATCACATCGATATATAATTCTGAGCTGTATATTGCGGATGTAATAAAGACAGTTCAGTCCCAGACATACACTGACTGGGAACTGGTCATTACCGATGACAGTTCTTCAGATAACGGCCCCGCCATTGTGGAGTCGTTTGCCCGCGAAGACTCTAGAATCCGTCTGCTTAAACTTGACAAGAACGGTGGTCCGGGTGTATCGCGCAACAATTCGATCGTCAATGCCCGTGGCCAGTATATAGCTTTTCTGGATAGTGATGATAGGTGGATGCCCGATAAACTTGAGAAACAGCTTGCCCTGATGAAAGAGAAGGGGTGCGGCATGACCTATTCCAGTTATCTTACATGTGATGAGGACAACAATATAACTGGCATGGTTAAATGTCTGTCCAGACTCCGTTATTGGAGAATAGTATGTGATAATGCTATAGGTTTTCTTACCATGATGTTTGACCGTAAAATAACAGGAGACGCCCTGCTGCCTACCATCAGGAAACGTCAGGACTGGGGGTTGAATATCGAACTGTTGAAACGCTGCAGGGTGGCATACGGAATCAAGGAGCCGTTGGCTGTTTACAGGATCAGGAAAGGTTCAGTTTCCAGGGACAAGTTCTCACTCATCAAATACAATGTGGCCATATATCGCCAGATTCTGGGATACTCCAAGGTGAGGGCCGTATTGATGTTCATATTCATATTCATGCCGTTCTATATTGGCAAGAAGGTGCTCAATTTCTTTAAGACATTGTTTTTCGATAAGCATCTGAAGTTTTAACTTTGGGCCGTTTTCTGTCTATTATCAGTGTTGATTAATTACTATTACTAATTATAATAAGATGAAAAAAGTTTTATTTACAGTTGCTCTGGCCCTCGTTGCAGCAGGCCTCAGCGCACAGGAGCCTGATTTCCGTATGCCTATGGGCGGCGGTTTCGGCGGTGGTATGCCTATGGGTGGCGGAATGCCAATGGGCGGCGGAATGGGAATGTTCGGTGGTCAGCAGCAGGTTGACGTCAAATTTGACGAGTATGTAGCTGCTCCCGCAGGATTTGACCAGGAGCGTGATGGAATCAAGAAAGGTAAGGTTCAGCTCATTGAGTACAAGTCTGAGTCAGTAGGTACAACCCGTAAGGCCAACGTTTATCTGCCTGCCAGCTATGACGGCAAGAAGAAGTTCAGCGTTCTCTATCTGCTCCACGGCATTGGTGGTGACGAGTGGGAATGGATGAATGACGGCGGTGTACCCAACATCATTATGGATAACCTCTATGCTGACGGCAAGGTAGCCGATATGATTGTGGTTATGCCTAACGGCCGTGCCGCACAGGATGATTCACGTGCCGGAGGTATGGGTTCATTCGCTGCTTTCGGTGAGTTTGACAAGGACCTTATAGGCAGCCTCATTCCTTATATTGAGAAGAACTTCAGTGTATATGCTGACAAGGATCACCGTGCTATTGCAGGTTTGTCAATGGGTGGCGGCCAGTCACTGAACTTCGGTCTTGGCCACATGGACGTATTTGCTTATGTAGGCGGTTTCTCATCAGCTCCCAATACCGGCCGTGCTGCTCAGCTCATTCCTGATGTTGAGAAGACCAAAAAGGAGAACAAACTTCTGTGGATGGTATGCGGTGGTGCCGACGGTCTGATTGGCAACAGCACACAGCTTAAGGCTTTCTGCGATGAGAACGGCATTCCCTGCACACTCATCAACTATCCTGACGAGGGTCACAACTTCACTGTTTGGAAGTACGGTCTCTACAAGTTCGCTCAGTTGATTTTCAAATAATTTTGGAAAAGTGGCGACTTGTGGTCGCATAAAAAAACAAGGTCCTCAAATGAGGGCCTTGTTTTTTGTTGACGCAATAGAAATTGCCTATATTTGAAATTTGAAATATGTCATTTCTACAGGCATGCAATACAGATTTTTCAGGAATGTAATTTGTGTAATATCCGCACTTCTGGCGCTGCCGTTGTATGGTTGGGCTCAGGGAGGTGATTTCTCTGTACAGCGTCGCAGTACTGCTGACTACGATACACAGAACAGAAACCTTGTATATGGTTTTGAATCAGTCGGAACGTTGGGCAACGGTTCTTATGCGCCGTTCTGGTTCACATCAAACCGTCAGGGGCTGTCTTCAGAAAACAGGAACAGCGGTCTGATGCATTTTTCTGCTCTTGGCGACATCTCCTTACAGAACAATTTTGATGTGGATTATGGCTTGGATTTTGGAGTAGGGGCAGGCATGCATTCAACCTGGACCATTCATCAGTTGTATATTGATTTGAACTATAAATGGATAGGTCTGGAAATGGGCATGAAAGAACGCTGGGGCGAGTTGAAGAACAGGACTTTGAGTACCGGCGGTCTTACCTGGTCCGGAAACAGCCAGCCAATACCGCAATTGCGTGCGGGCATTCCTGATTTTGTCCGTATTCCTATTCTGGGCAGATGGTTCTCAGTCAAAGGACATATAAGTTATGGCCGTCTGACCGATGACAAATGGAGAAAGAGCCAGGCGGAATCGGCAGGTGACGGTAATAAATATACCGATGCCCTTTTGTTTCACAGTAAAGCGCTTTTCATAAAGTGTGGTGACAAGGACCGTTTCCCGCTTGATGCTACAATAGGGCTTGAAATGTATTCCGTATTCGGAGGAACTCTGCATAACAGAATGCTTTATACCGATGAGATTCTTGAAGAGTATAAACTGCCATCCGGTCCTAATGCGTATATGACTGCTTTCCTGCCGTTCAATAAAGTGGGAGAGCAGGGTAAGGAGAATGGAAATATTCTTGGCAGTTGGCATCTCTCTCTTGATTATCATGGAAATGAATGGGGTGTCAGGGCATATTATGAACATTTCTTTGAGGACCATTCCAGTATGATAGGCGTGGAATACAAGAATGATCTTGAGGGAAAGAAGGGCTTTATTGATTACGGATTCAAACGTAATTGGCTTGACGGAATCTGGGGTGTTGAGGTTAATATAAAGGAGAGCAGTCCGGTGCGTAACGTTGTGTTTGAGGTGTTGAACACACGTGGTCAGTGCGGCCCTATTTGTAATGCACCGTTATTTCCTATTGAAGAGGGAGTTGACGGATGTGACGGCATGTACAACCATGATTTGTATGATTCATACAGTATGTCTGGATACGCCATAGGCAGTCCGATACTTGTATCTCCCGTATATAATAAAGATTACAACCAGCGTTTCCGCAGTAACCGCGTTCTTTCTTATCATTTAGGCGTTGACGGCGGATTCGGTGACAAATGGGATTTCAGGGCATTGTTTACTCATACAACCCATTGGGGAACGTATGAGGATCCCTTGAATGAGATTCAGAAAGTCACTTCATGCCTGCTTGAGGGTTCATATCGTTTAGGTGATGCCTACAGTTGGAAAATAGGACTCTCTCTGGGCTTGGATTTCAATGACGGAGATTTGCTTGGTAACAATACCGGCATAATGGTTACACTGTCTAAATTATGGAAAATCCTATGAAAAGAATAAGCATAACAATTCTGATAATGCTCGCCATGGTGCTGTTGCACTCATGTGAGAATGTTTTCCATAATGACAAACTGGACTATTTGTGGCGTCTTGACAGTGTGGAGTATATTGACGGTGTTGATTTTAATGGCAAAACATGTTCTAAAGAATGCCCGGAGGGAGTCTGGTTCAGTTTTGCAAGAGATCTTGTCAGAGTTGAAGATAAGCGAAGCGGTTTCTGTGTGATTGGAGTCTTGACAGATCAGGGCGAGCAATTGACTTTTGATTTTTCAATGTATCAAGAAGAAAAATGGGGCGCAGAATATGGTCTTAAGCAGATAGGAGTTGGATCCATGGTTTCATCGTTCAGTGTTACGGATTTGAACAGTAAGGAATTGGTCCTTACAGGCAGCAAGACCGTTCTCAGATTTACCAGGTGGTAAAAAGTTACATTCTAAGCATCTTAAGGAAGTCACGCTCAGTGCGTACCGTTGATTCTTCCTTACCCTTGACGGTTTGTGTCTCCGGGAACAGCAGCATGGTTGAGAAATCTGTCTCAGGCATGTGAATACGCTCGTACAGGTGACGGAATGAACGTCCGGCATGGGTTTCAGAATTGCGCGGGCCGACAATCATGAGCAGGTGGTCATTGTGCAGGCCGGACATTACCCAGTGCATATCGGCTGTTTCACTGACCTCGTGGTATGATACGCGTCCGCTTGAAAAATTGAGTCCTGTACCGCGTACTGCCGATATCGGCTGATCCTTACCGTAAAATTCTATTGCGCAACCTATGGCCATGCTTATGCGGTATATGCTCTCCATGCACTTTTCAAATGCGTCATTCTGCAGTACCGGACCGGGTACAAGCACCACAATCCTGCGTATGGTGTTTATGGGCGATACAAACCTTTGCAGTACAATCTGACCATGGAATCCGTCATTGAGAGGGCTGATTATATTTTCAAGGTAGGGCAGGTTTATACTGTGGCGTAACGGCAGTCCCATAATGATCTCGGTTGCCTCAAACTCATTGGAGGCGTGTATGATACTGTCTATAATGTTGTTGCCTAACCGGTTATGGGTAATGAAAGGTATATCGGCCGATGATGCAATCTGTTTGGCTTCGGCCAAACGCCCTTTGCCGTCCTGAAGGTATTTGGGCGCGTGCTCACCGTTTATGGTAATGTAGAGTCCTACCATATCACGGTCTTTGCGGTCATATAGCGTTATGGCCGTATCCATTATGGCCTGCAGAGTATTGGAACCTGTGAGCATGACCAGCATCCTGTTATCTTGCGCAGGGGCATCAGACTGCTCATTCTGGTGTAATGAGGCTGCTCCGTTCTCTGTTATTATATTGCTGAAAATGCATGAGAACAGAACAATCAGGACTGTTGTGCTCAATGTTGAGTTGTCCATCAGACCGCCGGCGTATGCTCCCATTGCTATGGCAAGTGCACCTGCTGCATGTGATTCGCTTAAGCCGAATATTATAAGTCTGTCATCGCGCTGGAATCCGTTCGCCTTTTGAACAAACAGGGCGACAAGCCATTTACCGATTGTACCCATTGTGAACAATGCAGCAAATGCTGTCAGAAACAGCCAATTACCGGTCATGCCTGACAGGTCAATCATAATACCCGTACCAAGCAGGAACAGCGGGACAAACAGCGTGCCTCCAACAAAATCAAGACGGTTCATTAGCGGTGAAGACTTGGGTATATAGCGGTTCAGCACAATACCTGCCAGAAATGCACCTACAATTGAGTCAAGTCCTATCACTTGTGCTAAACCGCAACTCAATGCCAGCAGAATCATCACGAACAGGAAATGTGAGAAACTGTTCGTTACCGTCTGGAAAAAGTTACGAGCAATACGCGGATATATCAGTATCACGGATACTACATAGGCGGCTATCTTTAGAGTGAACCAGAATGGGTTGAAACTGTCACCGCCCGATGTTGACATCATTACCGCATATACAACCAAGGCAAGCAGAATTGCAACAAGTGCACCCGCCACCGATATGGTTACGCTCTGGCGGCGCCCCAGTCCGTATCGGCTTATGATAGGATATGATATAAGGGTGTGCGACCCCATTATGCATGCCAGTATGGCCGATGTCTGAACAGAGAGTTTAAGCAGATAAATGCTTGTCAGGTAGCAAAGTATCCATGGCACGGCAAATGTGAGCAATCCGAATATCAATCCCCTGACTTTGTTGCGTTTCATCTCCTCCAGGTCAATCTCAAGACCGGCAAAGAACATGATGAACAACAGACCTATCCGGCTGAAAAACTGCAGTTCAGGGGTTAACTCAAGAACGTCAAGGAGTCCGGGGCCCAGCAGGGTTCCGGTCACAATGAGTCCCGCTATCTGCGGGAATCTGAGCCTCCTGCAGAGAATAGGAACAAAAAGCACCAGCATCAGTACAACAAAACTGATCCAGATGCAGTCAGTGAGGGGAAACAACTGTTGAAAACCCATTTTGTCTTTTTATGCTACGAAGATAAATAAAAGAATGTGATTTTGTAAATTCGCATTCACAAAAAGATTTGATAAAAATATGATAGATTACCAGCAGGAACTCAACCCCAGCCAGCGTGACGCCGTGCTTTATACAGACGGCGACAGCATGGTAATTGCCGGTGCCGGTTCCGGAAAGACACGTGTTTTGACATATCGTATAGCACATCTGCTTGAAGAAGGTGTTGAACCTTGGTCAATACTTGCCCTGACATTCACCAACAAGGCTGCAGGTGAAATGAAACAGCGTATTGCGGCCAGAGTGGGAGAGAACCGCGCCCGATACCTCTGGATGGGCACATTTCACAGCATTTTCAGCCGCATATTAAGGAGTGAGGCCGATAAGATCGGTTACACCTCAAACTTTACCATATACGATCAGACAGACAGTCAGAATCTCATCAAGTCCATTATACGCGAGATGCAACTTGATGACAAGACATACAAGCCGAGTGTAGTTCAGAGCCGCATATCCAATGCCAAGAACAGGCTTATGACCGCATCGGCCTATGTTCAGAATCCCGATATCTATAAGAGTGACCAGTTCAAGCGTGTCCCCATGGTGGGCAAGATATATGAGCGTTATGAGCAGCGCTGCCGTCAGTCTGACGCCATGGATTTTGATGACCTGCTGCTCAACACGTTCCTGCTGTTCCGTGATCATCCTGAGGTCCAGGAACATTACGGCGCCGGTTTCAAGCATATTCTGGTTGATGAGTATCAGGATACCAATTACGCCCAGCATTGCATTGTATGGCAACTCACTCGTTTTGGGGCCAAGGTATGTGTGGTGGGTGATGACGCCCAGAGCATCTACTCGTTCCGCGGCGCCAATCTGGACAATATGCTCAAGTTCTCCAAACTCTATCCAGACTCCAAACTGTTCAAGTTGGAGCAGAACTACCGTTCCACCCAGACTATTGTCGAGGCTGCGGGAACGCTGATAGACAAGAACCATGCCCAGATAAAGAAAAAGGTCTTTTCTGAGAACGAGCAGGGTGACAAGATAAAGGTGTTCTGTGCACATTCAGATATTGAGGAGAGCGAGATGGTTGTGAACCGTCTGCTTGACCTTCATACTTTCAAGGATGTGTCATGGCGTGAGATGGCTATACTTTACCGTACCAACGCCCAGTCACGTCCGCTTGAGGAGGCCCTGCGCAAACGCGGCCTGCCGTACAAGATTTACGGAGGCGTTTCATTCTACCAGCGCAAGGAGGTCAAGGATGTGATTGCCTATATGCGCATGAGCGTGAATCCAAATGATGAGGAGGCGTTCAAACGCATCATAAACTATCCGGCCCGCGGAATTGGACAGACTACGGTAGGAAAGATTCAGTTCGCGGCTATGGAAAACGGAGTCAGCCTGTGGATGGTTCTCTGCAATCCTGCGGAATATGGTCTTGGCTTGAACCAGGGCGCCTTATCCAAACTGACTGCATTCAGAACCCTTTTGGAAAGTTTCATGGCCGATGCCTCAACTGCAAATGCAGACCTGCTGGCCAAGAGGATAGTTGATGAGACAGGAATAATGCGTGAACTCAAGGCTGATACAACAATTGAGGGCGAGAGCCGCATTCAGAATGTTGATGAACTCATGAACAACATTGCCCAGTTCTGTAAGGACCGTGAAGAGGAGGGTAATGAGAATTGCCGTATTACAGACTATCTGAGTGAGGTGTCTCTCCTTACTGATCAGGATAATGAGACAGCCGATGATCTTGAGAAAGTGACTCTTATGACTGTTCATGCCGCAAAAGGTCTGGAGTTTGATGCGGTCTTTATAGTGGGCCTTGAGGAACACCTGTTTCCAAGCGATATGAGCGGTGATGACGAGCGTCAGATTGAGGAGGAGCGCCGTTTGCTGTATGTGGCCATGACCCGCGCCCGCAAGTATCTGCACCTGCTGTTCGCTACAACACGTTTCAAGTACGGAAGTGTGGATTTCTGCACTCCAAGCCGTTTTCTTAAGGATATTGATTCCCGCTATTTGAATATGCCGTCAGAAGGCATCAAGGCATCATGGAACAGCAAGCCCGGTTTGTCTGTATTTGACCAGGATTCCAAACCCGTATTCAACCGTAGGGAGCAGTTTACTCAATCTGCTCCTCAGGATAACCGCAGGTTTGAACCCAAACCCGAGCGCAAGCCGTGGGAGCACGGAAAGTTCCAGAAGGTTACTGAATCAATGCTTAAGGATGCCGCCCCCGCCAAATCACCATTTGACCTTAAAGTGGGTAACGTGATAGAGCATGAACGCTTTGGAATAGGGAGTGTAATAAGTGTAGAGGGTGTCGGTGGTGATGCAAAAGCAACTATCCGTTTTGTAAATCTGGGTGAAAAGACGCTGTTGCTTAAATTTGCACGATACAAGATACTGAAATAAAAAAAGCAGCCCAACGGCTGCTTTTTTTTATGGAGCGGCAAACGAGACTCGAACTCGCGACCCCGACCTTGGCAAGGTCGTGCTCTACCAACTGAGCTATTGCCGCAAATGTGAAGAGAATGAGACTCGAACTCACACGACATAACTGTCACTACCCCCTCAAAGTAGCGCGTCTACCAATTCCGCCATCTCTCCAGAGAAGTGCCCAGAACAGGACTCGAACCTGCACACCTCGCGGCACACGCACCTGA